>CABZFF010000003.1 GCA_902524945.1 uncultured Pelagibacteraceae bacterium | reverse complement strand
GGATAGTAGATTTTTTAATCAAAAATAAAGTAAAAGTCTTTGGACCTGACAAATTTGCCTCAAAACTAGAAGGTTCAAAAGCTTTTATGAAAAAAATATGTAAATCTGAAAAAATTCCAACTGCAGCATATAAAATATGTAAAAATAAACTTCACGTACTAAATTTTTTAAAAGATAACAGTTTTCCAATAGTTGTTAAAGCAGATGGTTTAGCCGCTGGAAAAGGTGTAACTATTTGTAGTAACAAAAAACAAGTATTAAATATATCAAAAGAGATCTTTAAAGGTAAATTTAAATCTTCGAAAAAAATTGTACTTGAAGAGTTTTTAGATGGTGAAGAGGCAAGTTATTTTCTTATTGTAGATAGGAATAATTTTAAATTTTTTGGTTCTGCCCAAGATCATAAAAGAGTAAAGGAAAATGATAAGGGACGAAATACCGGTGGAATGGGTGCTTATTCTCCAGCACCAATAATAAATACAAAATTAGAAAAAAAAATAATTGATAGAATTGTAAAACCAACACTCAAATATTTAAAAGCAAAAGGTCATCCTTATAGAGGTTTTTTGTATGTAGGTTTGATGATAAAAAAGGGGGAGCCTTATTTAATTGAGTACAATATAAGAATGGGTGACCCAGAGTGTCAGGTTATATTGCCCAGACTTAAAACAGATTTTTTGAAAATAATTTATAATAGTGTCAATGACAATTTAAAAAAAACTAAAATAAATTGGCTTAAAGAAAAATGTATGACGATTGTACTATGTTCAAAAGGTTATCCGGGAAAATATAAAAAAAATTTAAAAATTGAAAGATTGCATAAAATTAAGAATGAGAAAAATTTCTATATTTACCACGCTGGAACAAGATTAATTGATGGAAGTTTTTTTTCAGTTGGTGGTAGAGTTTTAAACTTTACTGGGTTAGGAAATAATTTTTTCAAAATTCGAGAAAAGATTGTTAAGTCAATTAAAAAATTAAATTGGGGTAATGGTTTTTTTAGGAAAGATATAGGTTGGAAAGTAATAAAAAAAAATGAGAATAATAAGCGGAAAATTTAAAGGAAAAAAAATTCAATATTTGAAATCATATATTACTAGACCACTCAAAGACTCTGTTAAAGAAAGTATTTTTAATATTTTGACTCATTCAAAAGAGATAAATATTAAAATAAATGAGGCAAATATTCTTGATTTATACTCAGGTGTAGGTTCTTTTGGACTTGAATGTTTATCTAGAGGTGCAAGAGAAGTTACTTTTTTTGAGAATAATAATGAAGCGCTTAGAATTTTAAACATTAATATAAAAGCATTATCACTGATTAATAAAGTTAAAATAGAAAATGGTAAAATATTAAGTATCAAAAAACTAACTTTATCAAAGGATAAATTCAAAATTTTTTTTCTTGACCCGCCTTTTGCAGACAAAGAATTTGTAAAAATTCTGAAAATAATCAAAAAGAAAGAAATTTTTAATTCTAATCATATAGTTATTATTCATAGGGAAAAAAATTCCGAAGATGAATTAGAAAATCTTTTGAAGATATTGTCTATAAGAAATTATGGAAGATCTAAAATTATTTTTGGAAAATTTATTTAAGAATTTTATTTGTTGAATTTTTCACTTGCTCTACTGCTGGCTGATCAAAAGGATTAACACTAATTAGTTTACCAATAATAGAAGTTTCTAAAATAAAATAACTAAAAAGCTCTACCAAACTTTCTTCATCGTCTTCTCTAATTTTAATTTCTCTAAAAGGAATTTTTTTTATTTTTAAAGATTGCATCAGAGCTAATCTTTGGGCACTCTTAATAAAATTCAAATTTTTATTGTTTAGATATTTTAAATTATTTCTTAATACGTTAGTTTTTAATTTTAGATCATATTTTTCTTCTACACTGAAGATATAAAATATTTTATCTTTTGGCCCGTCTAAGTATAATTGTAATAAGCTATGATGATCTTTTGGATTATTTGAGATTGTTGGTAGAAATCCTTTTCCATCTTTACCTAAGCTTTCAGCTATAAGTTGTTGAAGCCAATATAAAAATTTTTCTAACTGGGACGAATAATTTAAAAAAATTAAATTTGTGTATTTTCCTTTTAATAACAAACTAGCCAATTTTATTGCACTTTCCTTTAAAATCTTATTATTACTTTTTTTAAAATATTTTTTTAAATCATGTCTAAAATATTTTATTTTCAATCCCATTAAAAAGGCTGGCACTATTCCAACCTCAGAAAGCACGGAATATCTTCCGCCTATAAATTCTTTATGTTCAATAAAAAGCAAATTAAATTTTTGTGAAAGAAAATATAAAAAATTATTTTTTTTTTCAGAGATTATTATTATATTTTTTGCATTTTTTCTTAAAATATTCAATGCTAATAAGTTTGAAATTGTCTCCAGGGTATTTCCAGATTTTGAAATTATCAAAAATAGTACTTTTTTTAAATTCTTTTTTTTAAGCTGAATTAGCTTATCAGCATCCATGTTGTTTAAAAAATATAAATTCTTTTTAATCTTTTTTCTCAAAAAATTATAGATCGCCTCTGAACCAAGAACTGATCCTCCCATACCAATTATTACAATTTCTTTAAATTTTTTAAAAAATTTAAGTTTGCTGGCATTGAAATTCAATTTAAAAGTATCACTAAATAGATTGTACGTATTTTGTGAATTATCAATATTATTTAAGATTTCGTTAAAGACTCTATTGTAATTATTTGAAAACTTTTTGGAATTTCCATATAATTTAAATGAAATTTTGTTTTCTATAGATATTTTTTTTTTTATCACTTTCTTATTTTATCAATAATTGAGTCTTCAATTGAGATTGAGGATTTAATTTCATTTGATTTTTTTTGAGAATTTTTTAAAATTTTTCTTATTTCATCATCTTCACTTTTTTGCTTGCTTTTAATTGATCCTGGCTCCGGAATTTTATCATAATCTGGCGGTAAAATTAGTGGTTCCTTTTTTTTTACAAGAAATTCATCTGTGGTTTTAATCTTCTCATTTCTCAGGACTTTACCTGCATCTTCCATCGTCGTGCAAGACATTAAAAATAATAAAGAAATAAATAGATAAATTATTTTTTTCATTTAATTACTTTTTATAAAAAAACCTTTCATAATGAAAGTAATTATACCAATTGTGATAAAAATATCTGCGAGATTGAATGTAAACCAATGAAAATTTTTGTAATGAATATCGATGAAGTCAGGAACTGCATTAAAAATCAATCTATCATAAAAATTACCAATTGCGCCGCCTATAATAATTGAAAAAACTGTGCTATCGAACTTTCCTGAATTAATAACTATATAAAATAGATATAAAATTACTAATCCAATAATTAACGTGATCAAATTATAAACTAATGATGAATAGGAGCTTAGTAAACCGAAACCTATGCCAGTATTCCAAACAAGATCAAAATTTATATAATCATTTATATAAAAAGGATTTTCACCAAAATTTTTTATAATTTCAATTTTTGAAATTCTATCTATACTAAAAATTATAAGAACAATTATAAGATAATATAAATTTTCTCTTTTAATTACTTTGCTTTGTATTTCTTCAAGATAAATCAAAATATTGACTTTCTATTTTATTGGACATTTTTCTCTTTGGCATTTTTTCTCTAAGATTTTCCAACATCTTTCACATTTTTGTCCTTGAGCTTTTTTCACTTCAATCTTGATTTCACCGTTATTTGACAATTCTTTTTCTGCTTTTGAAACTATAAAATAATCTGCTAAATCTAATTTATCGAGCAGTTCAAATTTATCTTTATTTAATATCAGTTTAATTTCAGCCTCTAAACTTGATCCAATTTCTTTATTCGCCCTCTTCTCTTCTATAGCTATATTTGCATCTTGTTTAATCGTAAATAAATTTGACCATTTTTCATTAAGCTTATCATTTTTCCAACTATTTGGAATTTTGACAAAATTATTTTCGTGAATGCTTTCATTTTTATCTTTTTTATTAACTAAACCGTAGATTTCCTCGGTAGTAAAAACTAAAATTGGAGCAAACCACTTTAATAAACTTTCTAAAATTATATTTAGGACGATTACACAATTTTTTCTCTTTTTTGAATTTATGCTATCACAGTAAAGAACATCTTTTCTAATATCAAAATAAAAAGAAGAAAGATCTAGAGTACAAAAATTTAATAACTCTTTATACAATTTGTGAAAATTATAATTTTTCAAATTTTCATCAACGGTTTTATTTAATAAAAATAATTTGTGTAAAATAAATTGTTCCAATTCATCTAATTCATATAGTTTGATTTTTTCAAAGTTTTGCTTTTCAAAATTATCTTTTAAGTTCCCGAGCATAAATCTAAAGGTGTTTCTAATTTTTCTATAAGACTCTGCATGCTGTATTAAAATATTTTTATCTATTCTTAAATCTTCGGCATAATCCGACGCTGAGGCCCAAACCCTGAGTATGTCTGCTCCATAATTCTTCAATATATCCTCTGGAGAGATAACATTTCCCATTGATTTAGACATTTTCATACCTTTTCCGTCCACAACGAAACCGTGTGAAAGAATACTTTTAAAGGGTGCCTTACCTCTAGTTCCGCACGACTCTAATAAAGAGGAGTGAAACCATCCTCTATGTTGATCAGATCCCTCTAAATACATGTCTGCTGGCCATTTTAAATCTTTTCTTTTTTCTAAAACAAAACTATGTGTTGAGCCACTATCAAACCATACTTCAACGATATCGTTAAGTTTTTCATAATCTTTGGCATCATAATCATCACCTAAAAAAATTTTGGCATCATCTGTGAACCAACAGTCAGATCCTTGCTTTTCATAAATAGATGCAATTTTATCTATAATTTTTTGATCTCTTAGAGGCTCTTTTGTTTTTTTATTAATAAAGATTGGCAATGGAACTCCCCAAACTCTTTGTCTAGAAACACACCAATCGGGCCTTCCTTCAATCATTGATAAAAGCCTATCCTTTCCTTTGCTTGGATAAAAGATGGTTTCATTTATTGCTTTAACAGCTTTATCTCTAAGTTTATTTTTTTGCATGGAAATAAACCATTGAGGTGTTGCTCTATAAATTAAGGGAGCCTTAGATCTCCAAGAATGAGGGTAACTATGATTAAGTTTATCGTTTTTAAGTAATTTTTTTTGTTCTTTTAGTTTGTCTATAACAATTGGGTCAGCTTTAAATACGTGTGTATTTGTAAAATAAGGTACTTCTTTAGTATAAACGCCTGAGTTATCGACAGTATAAAGTGATGGTATATTATTTTTCAAACATAAATTAAAATCGTCTGGACCGTGACTTGGAGCACAATGAACTATTCCTGTTCCTTGCTCTAAATTTACAAACTGAGCATCTAACATTGGTACATTATAATCAAAATCCATTTTTAAAAATGGATGACTACATACTGTTCCTGTAAACTCAGAACCCTTAAAAGTTTTTAATTCTTTGTAATTATTAATTTCACACTCTTTAGTTATTGACTCAATTAAATTTTTTGCTACTACGATTCTTTTGTCTTTAAAATGTTCAAGGTGGTCAATTTCCAAAACTGCGTATTCTATATTGCTGTTGAAAGCTAATGCTTTATTAGCAGGTATAGTCCATGGTGTAGTTGTCCAAATTATAACACTTGAGTTTTTTAAAAAGTCTTTGTTTGTTTCCTTAACTTTAAATGCAACATAAATTGTATTTGAAGTGTGATCTAAATATTCTACTTCGGCATCGGCTAAAGCAGTTTTTTCAACAGTGGACCAAAGAACTGGTTTAAACCCTTGGTATAAACTTCCGTCTAAAAGAAATTTTCCCAATTCTCTTACAATTTGAGCCTCAGCTTCGTAGCTCATCGTGGAATAATAATTTTCAAAATCCCCAACCACTCCTAATCGCTTAAACTCTTTTATATGAACATTTATCCAACTTTTTGCAAATTCTCTACATTCTTGTCTGAAATCTTTAATAGGCACTTCATCTTTATTTTTTTTCTTTTTTTTATACTGTTCCTCTATCTTCCATTCTATCGGCAATCCGTGGCAGTCCCAACCTGGAACATAAACAGAGTCTTTGCCATTCATCTGATGAAAGCGAGTAATTATGTCTTTTAAAATTTTATTTAATGCAGTTCCCATGTGTATATGACCATTCGCATAGGGCGGCCCATCATGAAGAACAAATTTTTCTTTCCCCTTAGACTTTTTTCTGAGCTTTTCAAAAATTTTATTATTTTCCCATTTCTTTAAAATTTCAGGCTCTTTAAGTGGTAAGCTGGCTTTCATTGAGAAAGCTGTTTTAGGAAGCTGTAGAGTATCTTTCGACATTATTTTTTTGCCTGTTTAATATCAAGTTTGATTTGTTTTTTTAAATATTTCAAATTTTTAAACTTTTTTTCTGCTCTAATAAATTTTTTAAATTTTACACTAATTACTTTATTATATAAATTTTTATTAATTCCAAAGATATTTGTTTCTAATAATAAATTTTGTCCCTTAAAAGTAGGTCTATAACCAACATTAGCTATACCATTTCTATTCAAATTCTTACTTTTAACTTTTACAGCATAAACTCCAAGTTTTGGTATAACATAATCTCCTAATTTTAAATTACATGTTGGAAAGCCAATTTTACGTCCTCTTTTTTGTCCTTTTATTACTTTACCAATAATACTCCAATTTCGATTTAATAATTTATTTACTTCTGTTATTTTACCTAATCTAATTTTCTTTCTTATAGAAGTAGATGAAATAATCTTATTATTTTTTTTAAAAGGCTTAGTAACAATATTTTTAAACTTATATTTTTTTTCAAATTTTTTCAAAGTCCTTATATTGCCTTTTCTTCTAAAACCAAACTTAAAATTTTTACTTACATATAGATATTTACATTTTGTTTTTTTAAAAATTATTTTTTTTATAAATTCCTCTGCAGATTGATAAGAAAATTTTTTATCAAATTTGATTAGAATTAAGAAATCTAATTTAAATTTTTTTAGTTGACTTTTTTTCTGCTCTAAAGAATTTATTCTATGATTTTTAATTTTTTTATTGAAAAACATAACTGGAACAGGCTCAAAAGTTATAACCCCAAAAGGTATCTTGTTTTTTTCAGCTTTTTTTTTTGCTTCACTGATAACTTTTTGATGACCTAAGTGTAATCCATCAAAATTACCTATAGCCACTACACCGTTATAATGTTTTTGATTTAAATTTGGGTTTCTATAAATTTTCATTTACCATCTTAATTCTTTTTGAAAAAAATTCGCTTTTACATTATATTTTTCCAAAAGTTTATTTAAATTAGAATAATTTTTTTTCTCTTTACGGTGAACACCTTCGGAAATAAACAAGCAATCTATTTTTAAATTGTTAGCTCCTTTAATATCTGTTCTTAAATTGTCGCCAATTGCTAAAACTTTCTCATTACGATTAAAGCACATATTGTAAACTTCTTGATGTGGTTTACCAAAATAAATTACTTCACCTCCAAGATCTTCAAAAACTTTAGCTACAGAGCCTGCACATAATTCTTCTGTATTGCCTCTGTGGACTATTAAATCTGGATTAGTGCAAATTAATTTTTTTGAAACATATTTCAACAGAAAATCTTTATAATAATTTAAATCATTATCATAATCATCAAATAATCCAGTGCATAGAATAAAGTCACAATTCTCTAAATCTGTCCTGTTATCTTTTACTTTTTCAAATAGTGAAATATCTTTAGCTGGACCAAGATGGTAAAAAGTTTGTCCAAACTTTTTTTGATTTATTGCGTACATAGCTGCTTCACCTGAGGTCATCACATGATCAAGATATTTTTTATCCATTTTCATCTTTAATAAAAAATCAACAACTTTTGAACTTGGTCTTGGTGCATTTGATAGAAATACTATTTTTTTTGAATTTTTTTTCAATTGATCAACTGCATCTACAGCCTTAGAATTAAGGGCAACTCCGTTATGAATTACGCCCCACAAGTCAATGACAAACGTATCATAATTTTCGAATATATCTGCTAAATGGTTGAGTTCTTTCAACTTGTAAATTCTCCTTTTTTTATGATCATAAATATAGTATTTAATGGTTTTTAAATGATTTTTGCCTCTTGAAATATAGTTAAAAAATACCATATCAACACTACGTAAAAATTTATAGGAGAAAAACATATGAAATTTAGACCTCTGCACGATCGTGTGCTTATTAAAGTCCTAGACAGTGAGGAAAAAACTGCTGGTGGGATTATCATACCAGACACTGCTAAGGAGAAACCTCAGGAAGGTGAAGTTGTAGCTGTAGGGCCTGGCTCTAAGAATGAGGATGGCAAAGTTTCTGCAATGGACGTTAAGGTTGGAGATATAGTTCTATTCGGTAAATGGTCTGGAACTGAAGTCAAGATAGATGGCAAAGAATACAGCATTATGAAAGAGTCAGACATAATGGGAATTTCAAAAAGTAAAAAATAACTTTAATAGGAGAAGAAAATGGCAAAAATAATAAAATTTGATACAGAAGCGAGATCAAAAATGCTTACAGGAGTTAACACCCTAGCTAATGCAGTTAAAGTTACTTTAGGTCCAAAAGGACGTAATGTTGTGATGGATAAATCTTATGGTGCACCAAGAACTACTAAAGATGGGGTGTCTGTTGCAAAAGAAATTGAACTTGAAGATAAATTTGAAAACATGGGTGCTCAAATGGTAAAAGAAGTTGCAAGTAAAACAAATGACAACGCTGGCGATGGAACTACTACTGCAACTATTCTTACTCAAGCTATTGTTAATGAAGGATTAAAATATGTTACTGCCGGAATGAACCCAATGGATATAAAGAGAGGAATAGATAAAGCAGTTGAAAATGTAATTAATAAGTTAAAAACTTCCTCAAAAAAAGTTAAAGCCAACGAAGAAGTTGCTCAAGTAGGAACTATTTCTGCTAATGGAGAAAAATCTATCGGAGACATGATATCTAAAGCTATGCAGAAAGTTGGTAATGAAGGTGTTATTACTGTTGAGGAAGCAAAAGGAGTTGAAACTGAATTAGATGTAGTTGAGGGTATGCAATTTGATAGAGGATACCTTTCTCCTTATTTCGTAACAAATACTGAAAAGATGACGACTGAGCTTGAGAACCCTTTAGTTCTTTTGGTTGAGAAAAAATTAACAAACTTACAACCGATGGTGCCCTTATTAGAATCAGTGGTTCAAGCTAATAGACCATTGATGATTATTTCTGAAGATGTTGAAGGTGAAGCCCTTGCGACTTTAGTAGTAAACAAATTAAGAGGTGGTCTTAAAGTTGTAGCTGTTAAAGCACCAGGTTTTGGTGATAGAAGAAAAGCAATGTTAGAGGATATTGCTATTCTAACCGGAGGACAGGTCATATCAGAAGATCTTGGAATTAAATTAGAGAACGTCAAAATAGGAGATCTTGGTTCTTGTAAAAAAGTAAAAATTGATAAAGAGAACAGCACGATTGTAGCTGGTGAAGGAAAAAAGTCTGATATTGAGGCCAGATGTAATCAAATTAGGTCTGAGATCAATGAGACAACATCTGATTATGATAAAGAGAAACTTCAAGAAAGATTAGCCAAACTTGCTGGGGGTGTTGCAGTGATTAAAGTTGGTGGTGCTACAGAAGTTGAAGTAAAAGAAAGAAAAGATAGAGTTGAAGACGCCCTTAACGCAACTAGAGCTGCCGTTGAAGAAGGAGTAGTAATCGGTGGTGGTTGTGCATTGCTTTACGCTTCACAGGATTTAGATGGTGTTAAAGTAAAAGGTGATGACCAGAAAGCTGGTGTTGAAATAGTTAAAAAAGCTCTTCAAGCTCCAGTCAGACAAATTACTGCTAATGCAGGTGTCGATGGCTCTGTAGTTGTAGGTAAACTTTTAGAGGGTAAAAAATCTTCTCAAGGTTATGATGCTCAGAACGAGGAATACGTTGATATGTTTGCTAAAGGTATCATTGATCCCACAAAAGTTGTAAGATCAGCGTTACAAGATGCTGCCTCTATAGCAGGTTTATTAATAACTACTGAAGCAATGATTGCAGATAAACCTGAAGAGAAAGATTCTAGCCCAGCTATGCCTCCGATGGGTGGAGGAATGGGCGGAATGGGCGGAATGGGCGGAATGGGAATGTAATTCTTTCGCCGCAAGAAAAGATTTAAAAAAGGCGAGCTTTTGTTCGCCTTTTTTTTTATTTTAATTTGAATAAACTTCAATATTATTTAAAGTTAATTCAATAAATGTTTAGAAAAATTAAAAAAAAATATCAAAATTTTCTCAAATCTAAATTTTTAATCACCCAAATTGAGGGGGATAATGAAGAATATGAAATTTTAGATAGAGCTGTAAAAAGATTAAAAAATCCTCAAGGCTTTAGTTTTGAGATAGGCATTAGAAGAGGTATGGGAAGTAAAAAGATAATTGATGCTTATAGAAAGTATCATCCAAAACTTAAAAATGTAATTCATATTGGTTTAGATCCTTACGGTAGCTTGCCTTACATTTTTTCAGAAGATAGAAAAAATAGCTTAGAGCATAATTACACAAATTTAATGAAAAGAGAAATGTTAATTAATTTTTCAAAAAAATATCAAGAATATAATTTTGTAAATTTGGATACACACGAGTTTTTTAAAAGATTCAGAGATGGTTATCCAATTTATTCTGGGACTAAAAAGATTATAGATAAATTTGAAATAGTACACTTTGATGGTTTGCATGATTTAGAAAATGTAAATTTAGAGATAAATTATTTTTTAGATCATCTTTGTCCACAAACAATATTTGTTTTTGATGATATAAGTTCATTTGATTTTGATAAGATTAGGGATAAATTGACAGAAAAAAAATTCAAAGAAATTGAATTTGGTAAGACAAAATCAAGTTTTGAGTATTTCGAATAAATTATATTTTATTTATTAAACTTAAGAAATTTTTTAATTTATTTTTGCTTCTTTTTGATATGAGTAAACATGCAGTTGACTTTAGAATTAAACCATCTTTTAAAATTCTTAAATTATTGTCAGCTAAAGTTTTTCCTGTCGATGTAATATCTGTAATTATCTCAGAGGAACCAATAAAAGGGTAGGTCTCCGTTGCGCCAAGACTTGGTATTATTTTATATTGCGTAACACCTTTTGAAATTAAGAAATTATTGGTCAAGTTTGGGTATTTAGTTGCAACTCTCAATCTCCTGTTGCTTTTATTTCTAATATCAAAAGATACCTCTTCAAGATCTGCAATAGTTTGAACATCAATCCAGTCATTTGGGACAGCGACGACTAAATTGGCATTTCCAAAATTAAGTCTCATTTCAATATAAATTTTATTTCGTAAATTTTTTTCTGACTCATTTAAAAGATCAAGCCCGGATATTCCAGTATCAAGAGTTCCATCACCTAGCCTTTGAATAATTTCTTTTGCATGCAAAAAAACAATATTAATATTTGGTTTATTCTTAATTTTTCCAAAATAATTTCTTTCTTTTTCGCTAAGCAAAATTTCTAATCCAAAATTATTTAAAAAAAATATAGCTTTATCTTTCAATCGACCTTTGCTTGGTAAACCTATTGTAATTTTTTCTTTCATATATTTTTTAAATTAATAGCAGCACCAACTGCTGGAATATTTTTTTTTGCCCCCAAACTTTTTAATAAATCATCATATCGCCCACCCCTCGCAATTTCTCTGTTTCCTGAAAATACCTCAAATACTATTCCGGTATAGTATTCAATATCTCTTCCAAAATTTGTTATAAAATTTATTTCTTGCTTAAGTTTTTTTAAATTTTGAACAGATTTAAGATTCTTAAATATATTTTTTTTTAAATTATTTTCTTTAGTGAAATTAATTAATTTCTCGTCAAGATTTGACAACTTACAATTAATTTTTAAAAACGACCTAATAATTCTAACAACTTGTTTACCATCAGTAAAAGATCTTGGGTCTTTGATTTTTTTTTCAAATCTTTTTAAAATCTCTAATACAGTACGACCAGCAACTACCTGGTCTTGATCTAATTTTTTCATTATATTGAACTTCTTTTTATCTATATCAAATGTAGCCTTATCAATTTTATCTGTATTTTTTTCCAATCTATTCAAAAGTTCTTCGAAATAACTTGGTCTCCAAAAATGTCGTATTAATCTCAACTTCCATCTATCTGGCATATCAAGAGCATTGATCAAGCTTTTGAATAAACTAATATCCCCAACTTTAATTTTAATTTTTTTACATTTAATTTTTTTTGCTGAACTTAAAATTGTGCTGATTACTTTTAAATCGTCTTTGAATTCATTTTTTGAACCCAAAATTTCTATTCCTAATTGATCATTGATTAGACTCGTGTCTTTATTTTTTGATCTTCTATAAGCTTGCCCGGAATAATAGATTTTGGAGGAAGACCTTTTTTGTAAAAAACTTATACAAGAGGCTACTGTTAAGTCAGGTCTTAAACACATAGTTTTTCCGTCTTCTCGTTTAAAAGAAAGCATAGAACTTCTGAATCTTTCTCCGGATCTCTCAATAATATAATCTGTGTCTAACAAGATATCTGGTTCTGACAAAACAAAACCTTTATTCTTAAAAGTCTTTATTATGATTTCAGATAATTTTTTTGATTTCATTTACTAATTCCTTAATTTCAACTGGTTTTTCTTTTCCCGAAAACAAATTTCTTAAAGTAGGTTTACCTAACTTAATTTCATCATCACCGAATAAAATAACAGCTGGAGACTTAATTTTATTTGCATACTCCATTTGTTTTTTTAATTTATTTTCCCCAGGATAAATTTCAGAGCTAATACCGGCTTTTCTTAATAATGTTTGTAAATTAATGTATTTCTTCATTGAATTTTTATCAAAAACACAAATCACCACAGGTTTAGTCTGTTTTACTTTAAATTCTTTTTTTTGCATTAATGCAAAAACTAATCTATCTAAGCCAATAGAAATTCCAGTAGCCGGGGCATCATAATTTCCAAAATTATTTACTAAATTATCATATCTCCCTCCACCGCCAATAGAACCAAATTGAATAACTTGACCTTTATTATTTTTTACATCGAATTTTAAATCAACCTCAAAAATTACTCCGGTATAATATTCAAGGCCTCTTATAATAGTTGGATCAAATTCAAAATTACTAAAGTTGTAATCTTTAAAAATTTTTATAAGATCAATTAAATCCTGAGTTTCAGGTTTTTTTTTCTTGAATTCATCTTCAATTATCTCGATATTCCTAGAAGTCAAATTTGCTCCTTTTGTAAAGTCCCCAGATTTATCTCTTCTACCTTCACCTAATAATTCTTTTACCCCATTCCATCCAAGTCTATCAATTTTATCTAAGGCCCTTAGTGTAGTTAGTTTTTGACTATCATCATTCAGATTAATTTTTTTGAATAATTCTTCAGTAATTTTTCTAGATGAAATTTTTATTGAGTATTCCAACCTTCTAAGACCACATTTTTCAAGAATTTCAGAAATCATTACACATAGCTCAGCATCTGCTTGTAAATTTTTGGTACCTACAAAATCGGCATCAAATTGTAAAAATTCTCTAAATCTGCCAGGACCTGGTTTTTCATTCCTCCACACCGTACCTAGTTGATATCTTTTAAATGGTTTTGGTATTTCTAAAAAGTTTTTTGCAACATACCTTGCAAGTGGTGCTGTTAGGTCATATCTTAAAGATAACCACTTATTTTCGTCTTTAAATGAGAAAACTCCTTCGTCTGGCCTATCCTTGTCTGGTAAGAATTTCCCAATACTATCTGAATACTCGAAACTTGGTGTTTCAAGATATTGAAAACCGTACTTGATCATAACTTCTTTGATGTTGGAAATTATAAAATCGCGTACTAATAATTCTTTCTCTTGCCTGTCCACAAACCCTAATGGTAGTTCCTTAGAAGGTTTGCTTTTTTTTTCTTTTGTCATTGTTTGGTACAGCAGGGTGGATTCGAACCACCGACCCCTAGTTCCACAAACTAGTGCTCTAACCAACTGAGCTACTGCTGCATCCTTATTATTTTTATCTTAATTTTAGTTAAATTTATATGTTTTTGATTATAAGCTAAGCAATAGCTTAGCGTGCATTCTGTGCGAATGCGATCTTAAAGTTGAAATTATTCTATTTTTTATAATCATGATGATTATTTAGAAAATAATTATGACTTTTTCAAGATGAAATTAGCGGGACAATAAAGATAGTCTAGACTAAAGTTAATGTCCCGTTAATCAGTGATTTTGGAAATTTAGATTAAGATGTTTTCTGCAGTTTTACTGCTGAAGGACCTTTTTCTGTGCTCTCCACTTCAAACGTTAACTCATCACCCTCGTTTAAATACTTTAAACCAGCTTCTCTTACAGCAGAAGAATGGACGAACACGTCTTTTTCTTTGTCTTCTCTTTCAATGAAACCATATCCTTTAGTACCATTGAACCACTTTACTTTACCTTTTAGTGTACTCATATTTACTTTTTTTCCTTATTATTATTAACTTTAACTAACTATAAGCTAGTATTGGACACGTTTAATAGATTTGCGGGATAAAAGTCAATAGAAGATTTGGATTATTTTACACAATTGTTTTTATGCAACAATACTAAGATAATAAGGCAATTAAAGAAGCTAAAATCACAAGTCCAGCACCTCCATAAAGATATTTATTTTTCTCTATATGTAATTTAAATTTTTGAATTCCTGGTTCTTTATAACTCAATCCAGAATTACTTAAATCAGACCGCTTACTAAAACCTTGGTCTCTACCTATTTGAAGAAATTTAGTTTTTCTATGATCATATATTTCATCTTTGCTGAAACTTTCAAAATTTTTCAAATTCTTAATAATTGCATATTTTATATCTGCAGCGATACTATCTGGATCTCTATGAGCACCTCCAAGAGGTTCAGGTATGACTTCATCAATTATTTTTAATTTCAAAAGATCTTTTGCAGTAAGTTTCATAGCTTCAGCGGCTTGTAAAGATTTTGTCGGATCTCTCCAAAGTATTGAAGCACATCCCTCTGGAGAAATTACGGAGTAGATAGAATTTTCCAACATTATAACTTTATTAGAGGATGCTAAAGCAATCGCACCTCCAGATCCGCCCTCTCCAATAATTATTGCGATATTTGGAACTGTTAATGACATACTACACTCAATAGAATTAGCTATCGCCGATGCTTGACCTCTTTGTTCTGCTCCAAGTCCAGGGTAAGCTCCAGGTGTATCAACAAAACTTATTACTGGTATTTGAAATCTATCAGCGAGTTTCATAAGTCTAATACATTTTCTATAACCTTCAGGACGCATCATTCCAAAATTTCTTTCAATCCTACTGTTTAAATCTTCCCCTTTTTCTTGTCCTATAATTAAAACAGATTTATTATCTATTAAACCAAATCCTGCTATAACAGATTTATCATCGCCAAAATATCTATCACCAGATAATAAAGTAAACTGTGAAAAAATTTTTTTAATATAAAAATTTGCTTTAGGTCTATCCTCGTGTCTTGCAACTTGTGTCTTCTGCCAACTATCTAAATTAGAATAAATCTCTCCTAACTTTTGATTGATTTCATGCTCAGTATCTTTAATTTTATTTGTGTCGACTTCAGATATTCCCTCAGAACCAAATGGGCTCTTTAGATTATCAACTTCCTGTTCCAGGGCCTTAATTTCTTTTTCAAAATCTAAATAATTTTTCATATAAAATGATGCAATAATGTTAGTATTATTATATTATAAAATAATGTAAAGATCGGCAGATACATGAAAATAGTAGAGAAAAATGGCCTAAAAATAAGTTCACTTTTGTATAGATTTATTAATAACGAGGCTATTCCTGGTACCGATATAAATTCTGAGGATTTTTGGTATAAATTCTCAGAGTCATTAAAACAACTTGTTCCAAAAAACAAAATTTTAATTGAAAAGAGAGAAATTATTCAAAAAAAAATTGATAATTGGCACAAAGAAAATAAAGGTGAGGAGTTTGATAAAAAAAATTACATAAATTTTTTAAAATCTATTAATTATCTTGTTGACGAAAAAGAAGATTTTAAAATTGAGACTTCTGGAGTCGATGAAGAGATTTCTTCAATAGCCGGTCCACAGTTAGTGGTCCCAGTAGATAACCCCAGGTATGCTTTAAACGCAGCAAATGCAAGATGGGGAAGTTTATACGATGCGTTGTATGGTACAGATGTTATTCCTGGAAACAAAAGTGCGGAACATGATGAGGAAAGAGCTGAGAAAGTAAGAGTTTATGTAAAAAATTTTCTTAATAAAATTTTTCCATTACTAAAATCAGATTGGAACGAAATTTCAAAAATTCAAATTGAGAATGATAAATTAATTTTTGTTAAAGATACAGATTTAGATCAGCTAAAAGATAATAACCAATTTATTGGATACAACGGTGAAAAAAATAATCCATCTTCAGTTTTAATCAAAAATAATAATCTTCATATTGAAATCTCAATAGATTCAAATACTATTGTCGGTAAGAATGATAAAGCATCTATCTCAGATATAATCGTAGAATCGGCTCTATCAACTATTATAGATAACGAAGACTCTGTGGCAGCTGTAGACGCTGAAGATAAAGTAGAATGTTATAGAAATTGGTTAGGCCTTATGAAAGGTGACTTAACAGCTAACATAGAAAAAAAAGGTAAAAAGTTTGTAAGAAAATTAAATCCAAATAAAACCTATATATCTAAAACTGGTGAAAAAATATCTCTTCATGGAAGAGCTTTACTATTAAACAGAAACGTTGGCCACTTGATGACAAGTCCTGCAATTTTATTAGAGGATGGAACTGAAATACCAGAGGGAATTATGGATGGTTTTATAACAAACCTCTGTGCTTTACACGATTTTAAAAATAAAAATAATTCAAGAACAAATTCAGTTTATATAGTAAAGCCAAAAATGCATGGACCTGAGGAGGTAGCTTTTACCAACAAATTATTTGAGAAAGTAGAAGAGACGTTGGGAATGAAAAAATATTCTATAAAAGTTGGAATAATGGATGAAGAAAGAAGAACTACTGTAAATTTAAAAGAATGTATAAGACAAGTGAAAAACAGAATCGTATTTATTAATACTGGATTTTTAGATCGTACCGGAGATGAAATGCATACTTCATTCGAAGCTGGTCCGATGATCTTCAAAGGCGACATGAAGAAATCAAAATGGCTTAATTCATATGAGGACTGGAACGTTGATGTAGGTTTAAGTTGTGGTTTTTCAGGAAAAGCGCAAATTGGAAAAGGTATGTGGGCAATGCCAGATCAAATGGCAAATATGATGGATCAAAAAATTAGTCATCCAAACTCTGGAGCAAATTGTGCATGGGTACCTTCCCCTACTGCAGCAACTTTACATTCTCTTCATTATCACAAAATAAATGTGTTCAACCAACAAAGTAAATTAAAATCTAGATCAAAAGCGAAAGTAGAAAATATTTTAGAAATCCCAAAAGCTGACCGACCTAATTGGGCAGTAGAGGATATAAATCGTGAGTTAGAAAATAATGCCCAAGGAATTTTGGGGTATGTTGTAAGGTGGATTGATCAAGGAGTTGGATGTTCAAAAGTTCCTGATATAAATAATATCGGCCTTATGGAAGATAGAGCAACTCTTAGAATATCCTCTCAGCACATTGCTAATTGGCTTCATCATGGAATTTGTAGCAAAGAAAAAGTTATGGAAATTTTGAAAAAAATGGCGAAAATTGTAGATGAGCAAAATAGACATGACCCTAAATACAAAAAGATGTCAGATAACTTTGATAATTCTTTAGCATTTTCTACAGCTTGTGATCTTATATTTGAAGGGCGATTACAACCATCAGGATATACTGAGCCTTTATTACATAAAAAAAGATTAGAAAAAAAAAATTATAATTAACTATCTGTAACTGGAACTCTGTTTTTAAACGCTGAAAATAAAGTTCCATCATCGAGTTGCTCGATTTCTCCACCAACAGGAAGGCCTTGAGCTAGTTTTGTAATTTTTATTTTATCACTTTTAATTGTATCTTCTATGTAGTGGGCAGTTGTCTGACCTTCTACAGTTGCACTTGTAGCAATAATTACCTCTTTTAAATTATTTTTCTTTATTCTTTTGATTAAAGACTCTATTAATAAATTTTTCTGCTCATAGTTTTCATTTGAATTTAATGTTCCACCTAAGATGTGGTAATGACCTTTGTAGATTTTAGCTGAGTCAATGACCCACATATCTGCTAAATTTTCTACTACGCAGATTTTATCGTAAGAATTATTGGTAGAGCATAAGCAGATTTTATCAATTATTTTTAAATTGCCACAATCAACACATCTAACTACCTTTTTATAAACTTGAGCTAAAGATTTTGCTAATGGCTTAACCATGTTATCTTTGTTGTTTATTAACTTTAAAATTATTCTTTTTGCGGATTTAGGACCCAATCCTGGTAATTTTGAAAATTGTTGAATTAGCTCATTTATTTCAGGAATATTGTTATCCATCTAGAAAGGCATTTTAAAATCTAATGGAAGGTTCAACCCACCTGTAATCTTAGATAATTCTTCTGCAGATTTTTTTTTTAGGTTTTCTTTTGCGTTGTTATAGGCTGCTATAATTAAATCATTTATAATTTCTTGGCTTTCTTTTTTAGCAGGCTCAGTAATCTCAATCTTTTTTAATTCATAGTCTCCTGTTAAGGTAACCTTAACTAGATTTCCTCCTGACATTCCTTGGACTTCAATTTTCTTAATTTGATCTTGTGCCTCTTTCATTTTTTCTTGCATTGCTTTTGCTTTTGATAACATATCTGAGAAATCAGTCATTATTCTGTCCCTTGAATATCAGTGAGTTTTGCATCAGGAAAAGCTGCCTCGATATCTTTAGCGACTTTACTCTGTTTAAATTTTTCAATTTCTATATTATTATTTTCTTGATTTTTTTCATAGACGCTTTTTGCATCGTTATTTTTACTTAGAGAGATTATCCATCTTTCTCCGGTCCATTTAAGTAATTTTTCACTTAAATTTTTTATAAAATTTTTATTTAGCTTTTCGTTAAAACTAATATCAATTTTGCCATTGTTAAAACTTACTAGTTTGACGTTTCTTTCTAAATCATACTTCAATTCAATTTCTTTTTCCTTATTTGATTGGTCGATGAGGTCTTGAAAGCTTTTAATCTCAACTTTAGAACTTACATTTTCATTTATTGGATTTTTAATTGGACTGGTTTTAACTTGATTAGTGCTTTTTAATTGATTTTTAACTTGATTAGGTAAGTTTGTCTCAAGACCTTTCTCCTCAACTTTTTGTCCTGTTAAATTAATATTTTTTTCAACTGGTAAATTAAACTGTTCGCTTATTTTTTTTTCTTCTGAGGCAGCTAGGTGAACTAATTGCATAATATACATTTCAAGAATTAAATTCTCATTTCCTACAATCTTTAAATCGTCCAATGTTTTGAGAGTTAGTTGCCAGAATAATCCGATATCTTGCATGTCTATGTTGTTTGAATATTCTTCTATCATCTTTGCTTCTGCCTCTGAAATAGACATATCTTTTTTTATAGGCCCTAAATTAATTTTTCTGCTAAATAGATACAAAATTTCCAAAGTATCATTTAGAAAATTTCTAGCATCTAATCCATCATCGATCAGTTCTTTAAGTATTTTTAAAGACTCTTTTTCTTTGCCGCTTAGAATTTCCTTTAATAACAAAATCAATTTGCTTTTATCTGCTAGTCCAAGCATTTCTCTAACATCTTGCTCTTCTAATATTTTTCCATCACTTATTGACTGAGAAACTAAGGCTCTATCTAGTAATGAAATAGCGTCTCTTACCGAACCTTCTGAAGTCCTGGAAATCAATCTTAATGCGTCATCTGAAATTTTACCTTTTTCAAGATTTAAAATTTTTTTTAGATGGGCGCTAAGTTGCTCGACGCTTACCCTTTTTAAATCAAATCTCTGACATCGAGATAATATTGTTACAGGTATTTTGCGAACTTCTGTCGTTGCTAATATAAATTTTAAACTTGGTGGTGGTTCTTCTAATGTTTTAAGTAAACCATTGAAAGCTTGTTTTGATAGCATATGTGCCTCATCTATAATAAATATTTTAAATTTAGCACTTGTTGGACTGTATTTTGAATTTTCTATTAACTCTCTAACATCATCTATACCTGTTTTAGATGCAGCATCCATTTCTAGAATATCTATATGATTTGTATTTATAATTTCTTGGCAAGTAACACAAAAATTTCCGCTCGAACAATTAATTTTTGGATTTTTGTTTTTCTCGCAATTCAAAGCCTTAGCTATTAATCTTGCAGTTGTTGTTTTGCCTACTCCTCTTATTCCAGTCAAAAGGTAAGCATTGGGAGTTTTGTTGAGCCTAATAGCGTTTGTTATAGTTTGTGCCATAACATCTTGGCCGATTAAATCTTTAAACTCCTGTGGTCTATATTTTAGTGCTAAAATTTTATTATTCATTTTATTAGAGGCAGGCAACAACCTGAACAATTTTCACTACGGCTGCATCTTTTCAGACCTGACCGGGTTTATGAAACATCCACCTGATGCCAACCTCAATATCAGTATATCAAGATAAATTTAAATACTACAAGAGTAGATTTAAATTTTGTGGACTATTTTTGCCTAAATGGTGAGGCTTCATAAACACCTAAAATATCTAAAGATTCTGTATGAAATCCTAGCTCCTCAAGTGCTTTTTTTACTTCAGGTTGTTCTAAATGACCCTCTAAATCCAAATAAAAGTTTGCCTGATCAAAAGTGTTTTTTACAGAAAAACTTTCTAACTTAGTTAAATTAACTTGATTTGTTGCAAAACCACCCAGACATTTATAGAGCGCAGAAGGTTCACTTTTCACTCTGAATATACAACTCGTTATAAATTTTTTATTTTTTAAAAACTCCGGTTGCTCAATATTTTTTCCCATAACAAGAAATCGAGTTACATTTCCTTTTTCATCTTCAATATTTTTTTCTAATATTTTTAAATTATAAATTTTAGATGAAAGCTCAGAAGCAATTGCAGCTATAGATTTATCATTCCCATCTGCTAAATCTTTTGCTGATCCTGCGGTATCTGCAGAGATAATTGATTTAAACTTTCTTCTATTAATTAGATTTTGGCATTGTCCAATAGCTTGAGCATGACTTCTTACAAATTTAATATCATTAATATTTGCTTCTTGTTTACAAAGTAGATTGTGTTCTACTACTTGAAAATGTTCGCCATGAATTTGTAATTTGTACTTTGGAAGCAAGTAGTGAATGTCCGCTACTCTTCCTGCTAAAGAATTTTCAATAGGTATAACTATTTTAAAACTAGGGTCTTTATATGCCTGTTCAAAAGTTTCTTCAAAGGTTGCACATGTTTTAATTTCTGCTCCTTCGTATAAATTTTGAGCCGCAATATGTGAATAGGCTCCAAGCTCTCCTTGTATAGCAACTTTAACTTTAGTCATTTTTTTCCATTAAATTTTTAATTTTAATTAAATCTTGTTCAGTATCTATACTTAATGGGCATGAATTGATATAGCCAACATGAATTGACATTTTATTCTCCATTGCTCTTAATTGCTCTAATTTTCTTTCTAATTCAAGTTTTGATCTTTTCAACGATACAAATTTTACCAATGCTTTATTGGTAAAACCATAAATGCCTATATGATGGTACACTTTTTTACTATCAGGTTTACTATCAGGGGGATAGTTTCTAACAAAATCTAAAGCTTCTATGAACATACCTGGCCTGATTTTTTCTTTAACTAAAACTTTTACAATATTTGGATCCTCAAGTTCGGAAGGAGAACTCAATTCACTTGCCAAGGTTCCTATATCACACTTACCTAAACTCATATAATCTATTAAATTTTTGATCACCTCGGGCTCGAGGTTAGGCATATCTCCTTGAAGATTTATAATAAAATTAGGTTTACTTTTTAAAGTTTTTTCAAAAACTTCAAAGACTCTATCTGTTCCTGTTTCATGGTTGGAGGCTGTTAATATTGCTGTTCCTCCAAAGTTTTTTATTAAATTAACTATTTGTTGATCCGGTGTGGCTATTAAAACATCTCCTACATTAGACTGCTTTGCTGCCTCATAAACGTGGAGAATCATCTCCTTATTTTTTATAAGTTTAAGAGGTTTGTTAGGTAATCTTTGAGCACCTAATCTTGAAGGTATTATTATTGCAGTTTTATTCATAATTATGCGTCCTAGAGACGCAAAAAAATTTGGTAATTTTAAGTTTTTTTTTTAAAACTCGTGTTATATGTCTGATAAATACTTACCAAAATTATGGATAGTTTTGAAATAAATAAAATAATAGCCGCAGTCCTTCTAACGGCCCTAATTGTTATTGGTATTGGAAAATTCACAGACATATTATTCCACGTAGAGAAACCTGAGCAAACGGCCTATAAAGTTGAAGGATTAGAAGTTGCCTCAACTAGCAGCACGACTGAGTCTTCAGAAAAGGTTCCAGAAGCAGTGGATATAAAAGCTTTATTGGCTATGGGAGACTTAGCACACGGAGAAAAAGTTTTTAAAAAATGTAGCGCTTGTCACATGATTGCAGCTGGAGGAAAAAACATGATAGGTCCAAATTTATGGAATGTGATTGGAAGAACAGCCGGTTCAGTTAGTGATTATAAATATTCTAAAGCAATGGTTGCTTATGCGAAAGAATGGTCTTTTGAAGAAATGAATAGTTACTTAATTAAACCGCAAGCATATATTAAAGGAACTAAAATGGCTTTTGCCGGACTTAGAAAAGAAAAAGACAGAGCGTCAGTTATTTTATATATGAACTCCAAAGGTGATAATCCAAAACCTTTACCCTAATCGATACACCATTTAATAATACTTTTTTGAGCATGCACTCTATTAAGTGCTTGTCTCCAAACTACTGATTGGTTTCCATCTATTACTTCATTTGTAACCTCTTCTCCTCTTCCTACTGGAAGGCAGTGCATAAAAATAGCATCTGAATTAGCTTTGCTCATTAATTTCTTATTAACCTGGTAAGGTTTTAAAGTTTTCTTTTTAGAAACTTTATTTACTTTATCATTCATTGAAACCCATTTGTCAGTCATTACACAATCAGCACCTGTAGCCGCTTCTAAAGGTTTTGAAGTAATTGTTAATTTTACTTTCTCTTTTTTTGCCAACTTCAATATATTTTTATTTGGAGAATATTTTTTTGGACAACCAATATTAAGTTTAAAATTAAATTTCCCTGCAGCTTCTATCAAGGAATTTGACATATTATTATTACCATCTCCAATCCAAGTAACAGTTTTGCCCTCAATGGAACCATTGCTTTCTTCGTAAGTAAGAATGTCAGACATAATTTGACAAGGATGACTTACATCAGAAAGACCATTAATAATTGGGATATCTAAATGCCTTCCGAACTCCTCCAAATTTTTGTGAGATGAAGTTCTCAACATAACAATATCAACATACTCCGATAAAACTTTTGCCGTATCTTTTAAAGTCTCCTCTCCCTTTCCATAGTGTATTCCATCCGGATTTAAAATAATTGATGACCCACCTAATTGCTTAACAGCAATATCAAATGACATTCTTGTTCTAGTTGAGGGTTTCTCAAAAATCATAGCCATCGACTTACCTTCAAAGGGCTTATCTTCATCAGGCGCAGATTTATTTAATCCAGATCTATTTTGTTTTCTCTTCTTTGCTTCTTCAATAATCGCTCTAAGCTCTACTGAAGAACAGTCAGAGATATTTATAAAGTTTTTCATTTAAAATTTTTTGCAAACTTTCTCTATTATTTTTAAACCTAAGTTTATCTCGCTCTTTGTTACATTTAAAGGAGGCAAAAGTCTGACAACATTTTCAGCAGCTCTTACTGTTAGCAAATTATTATCTAAAAGTTTTTGAATAAATTTAGCTTGATTTACGTGAAGACAAAGTCCAATGAGCAGTCCTTTACCTCTTACTTCTTTAATTACTTTGGGATACTTATTTTTAATTTTATCAAGTTGATTTATAAAATATTTTCCATTTTTATTTACATTGTTTAAGAAACCTTTTTTAAAAATTATATCCATCACCGCATTTCCAGCGCTCATTGCTAATGGGTTTCCACCAAATGTTGATCCATGAGTTCCCGGCTTCATGCCTGATGCTACTTTTTTATTAACTAAAACTGCACCTATTGGAAAACCACCGCCAATACCTTTTGCTATTGGAACAATATCGGGTTTTATTTTTGCATATTCAAAGGCGAAAAATTTGCCACTTCTTCCAATACCGCATTGTACTTCATCAAGAATTAATAAAATTTTTTTCTTATTACATAGTTTTCTTAAGCCCTTAAGGCAAAAATCTGGAATAACTTTTATGCCCCCTTCGCCCATAATTGTCTCGACCATGATAGCAGCTGTTCTGCTAGTTATCGCTTTCTCTAAACCTTTGTGATCACCAAAGTTAAAGTGATCAAAACCGTCTACTTTAGGTTTAAAACCTTCAATTGCTTTTTTACTATTGCTGGCAAATATAGCTGCGATAGTTCTTCCATGGAAACTATTATTTATACAAAGAACTCTATTTTTTCTTGGTTGACCTTTTGAATAAAAATATCTTCTAGCAAATTTAATAGCTGCCTCTGTTGCCTCAGCACCAGAATTTTGAAAAGTTACATAATCTGCAAATGTTTTTTGTGCTAATCTTTTTGCTAATTTCTCTTGCTCAGGGATAGTAAAAACGTTTGAAACATGCCATAATTTTTTTGATTGTTTATTTATTGATTTAATTAAATGGTTATTAGCATGGCCAAGGCAATTAACAGCAATTCCTTGAACGAAATCTAAATATTTCTTTCCATTCGTTGTATATAAGAAACTTCCTTTTCCTTTTGAAAAAGAGATTTTTTTTCTGTTATAAGTATTTAAAATTTTACTCATGATTTAATTTTATAACCTTTTTTATACAATAAATAACAAACAAACCAGCTAACAAAGCTTAAAGCAGTTAAATATACTAAGCCAATAGAAATTGAACCATCTGAAGTACCAATAAAACTATATCTAAAACCATCAATCATATAAAAAAAGGGATTTGCTTTGCTTACTGCTTGCAAAATATCAGGAAGTCTTTCTATTGAATAAAACGTTCCTGACAAGAAAGACAATGGAACTATTACAAAATTAGTAACTGTCGCCATATGATCAAATTTTTCAGCCCATAACCCAGCGATTATTCCTATGTTTCCTAAAACAAAAGAAGAAAGCAATGTGAATGCAATAAGCGTTAAATAGTTTTTTATTTCAATATCAATAATTAGATGAAATACAACAATAGAAACTATTCCAATTACTACGCTTCTTGTTACAGCTGCAAGAGAAATTGAGAAAATAACTTCTCCAGCAGATAGGGGAGCAAACAATAAATCAACTATAGTTCCATCAATTTTTTTAATCATAAAAGATGACGAAGAATGAGAAAAGGATTGCTGAATTACCTGCATTGAAATCAACCCAGGCGCTAAAAAAGTTATAAAAGGCACTCCAAGAACATCGCCTCTATCTGTTCCAATAGCTAAAGATAAAACAAGTAAAAAGAGTAAAGATGAAACTAGTGGAGAAAAGATAGTTTGTATCCACACAATTAAGAATCTAAGAACTTCTTTTTTGTATAAAGTCCATGTTCCATACCAATTAATTAATCCAAATCTTCTTTTTCCAATTTTATATTTTTTCGAAATTTCAACCATTGATAGTCTTATAACCTGTTATTAAAAAAACTGTGCAAAACTAAATCTACTCACAGCTTTGATGCGTTTTAATGTTTTAAACCCCAATATTATGCCCTAAGTTTTTAATAATTACTAAATATTGTAATTATATACTATGAGTTGGACAGAAGAAAAAGTCGCTAAATTAAAAGAACTCTGGTCAAAAGGGCATACTGCAAGTCAGATAGCCGAAGCATTAGGTGACACTACTAGAAACGCAGTCATTGGAAAAGCTCATAGGTTAAATTTAGAAGCTAGAGCCCCTTCTAAACAATCTAATTCACCTAGAACCAATGATAATAAGCAGATTAGAAGAGGACCAGCACCAACATCAAGAAAAGCTAAATTTCAATCAATTTTATTAGATAAAAACTTCGAGCCAGAAAACCCTAAATCTCTTGAAGAACTTACAGATGAAACGTGCAAGTGGCCTATCGGTCATCCAAATGAGGAGAAATTCTATTTTTGTGGTAGAAAACCTGAAGGAGATTTTCCTTATTGCAAGCTTCATGTTTTGTATGCCTTTCAACCTAAAAATCAAAAAGACGATGATCTTGGTGATGAAATTCCAGAATTTATCGAGAAAAAAGTTAAAGCCTCAGGTTAATTTAAATACAAATGGAATTTATTAAAAAATACCTTAAGTGGTTAAGTACTTTTTTAGTCTTAACGGGAATACTATTGACTAACTTAAATATTTATCCAGTAAATATAATGTTTCATGGTGCTGGAGTTGTAGGCTGGACTATTGCTGGTTTTTTATCAAAAGATAAAGCTATTCTTACAAACTTCGGATTACAAATTCCTTTATTTTTAATAGGATTCTATCAATTGTTACTTCAATGAAAAATAGAATATTTATAGGTGAATTTATAGGTAGTGCTTTTTTAGTCATGATCATAGTTGGTTCTGGGATAATGGCTCAAAATTTGACTAGAGACTTTGCCGTCATGTTATTAGCTAATACTATTGCAACTGGCGCAGGATTATTTGTTTTAATAAATTCAATTGCAAATATTTCTGGAGCTCACTTTAATCCTGTTGTTACAATGACAATGTATTTCACAAAAAAAATTAAAAAAGACTTAATTTTTACTTATATAAGTGCCCAAATTTTAGGATGTTTATTGGGAGTAGTGCTCGCAAATTTCATGTTTGATTTACCCTTTATAGAATTATCAAGCAAAGCTAGACCAGGGTTTAATATTTTTATTGCAGAAGTTATAGCAACTTTTGGTTTAATTTTCATAATTTTTGGTTCACTTAAAAATGGAACTGTTGCAGTTGCTGCATCCGTTGCAACTTATATTACTGCTGGGTATTGGTTTACTTCATCAACTTCTTTTGCTAACCCTGCGGTTGCATTAGCTAGAACTTTCACTGATACATTTACAGGTATAAACTATTTAAATACACCTACTTACATAGTTGCAGAAATTATCGGTGCTTTTTTAGCTTTATTTATAATTCAGAAAATTTTTTTCAAAAAATAATCCCGTGAAATGAACACGTGAAACTAGTTTATTTTTGATTAAATTTTTTGAAATATAATGTTATTAAATTTTTAAGATAATTATTCTTAATAAAAGAAAATTAATTTGCAATTAGTCAAATAATTTTTATAAGCGATCCAAGTCCTATTAAAAAAAAAAATTAATAAATTCTTTACTAGATTAATTTTTAACATCCTTTAAAAGTTCTATTAAGTATGACGATTCGGATGTCAAGAATAACAATAAAAAAATGACAAAAAGGAAATAATATGGAACTTAGTTTAATATACACGATTATAGGGTTCGGATTAGCAGGTTATAGTGTAATCGCTAACGACTCTATACAAACACTCGGAACTTTTATTGCCTCAAAGCAAAAATGGTTTAAATGGTACACACTCGCAAGTGCTGCATCACTAGTAATGATTGTTGCAATAACATGGGGTTGGTACAGTTATGATGGAGATATTTCTTACGGAAGATTAACAAGAATACCTTTCCAAGAAATTCAATGGTACCACGCAGTCGCTCCTGCAATTCTATTGGCACTAACAAGAATAGGTATCCCAGTATCTACAACTTTTTTAGTTTTATCTGCCTTTGCCTCAACAGTTGTTTTGGAAAAAATGCTTGTAAAAAGTATTGTAGGTTATGGTATAGCGGCAACAGTTGCTTACTTCTGTTGGATTGCAGTTTCTAAATTTATTAATGAGAAACTTGATGAAGTTAAAGGAGACAAATGGATTGCTTTTTGGCGAAATTCAGTTTGGGTATCTTCAGGCTGGTTATGGTGGGTTTGGTTATCACATGATGTTGCAAACATTGCTGTGTACTTACCTAGACAATTAGATTTTTCATTACTTTTAATTGTAATAACATACTTTACCGTTCTTCTTTTTTATATCTTCTATATTAGAGGTGGCTCGATACAACAGGTTGTATTAGAAAAAACTGGAACGAGATATGCTCGATCAGCAACGATCATCAACGTGATTTATGCTGCAGTTCTTTTCTACTTCAAAGAGTTGAATGATTTACCAATGTCAACGACATGGGTGTTCGTAGGCTTATTGTGTGGAAGAGAGTTGGCAATTTCAACTATGAACAAGGATTATAAATTCAAATATGTCTTTCCACTAATTGGAAAAGACTTTGTTAAAATGATATTTGGATTAAGTGTTTCGGTAGCAATCGTGCTTGCGATACATTACTTTATAATTCCTAGAGGATTATTTTAATAATCAAGACTATTTTTTCTTCTGAAGATCTTCATAAATTTTTTTAAGGTCTTCAGGAGATAGGTTTTTTTCTTTTAATTTATCTAAAATTTCTTCGTCTTCTTGCTTGAGTTGCTCTTTTCTTTGTTCCTCTTTAACCTCACCTCTAGCATCAAACCCTGCTTTAATAAATTTCGCTGATACAAGAATAACAACGATTGCAATGATACCTGCTAGTGATAAAAACAACAAAGTCATCTTTAGATTATAGCTGATATTAGGCTAAGTGTTAAATGAGTTTTGTTAGTATGTAAATTTGTAGCAGTAGAATTAAGAAAGGTAAAATAGTTCTAATCAGCTCCATTGTATGGTTATATTCATCAAGTTTTCTCTCTAACCAATTTCTCTGATATCTTTTTTTCGCCATGGGGTTAATTACAACAAGTAAAATTAAATTGCAAGAAAATATGCATTAAAATAGTTTATTTTAAAATATGAAAAATAAATTTAAATTTATAATTATATTTAATCAAACTAACATCACTGATCACAAGGATAAAAAAGTAAATAAGATTTTAGAGTTACTTAAAATCGACCATGAAGTAGAAATATTTAAATCTTATACTGAGGTTGAAGCTAAGGATATTTATAAAAATTTGAAACAAAAAAAATTTGACAGATTAGTTGTGGCTGGAGGGGATGGTTCATTTAGTTTGGCAATTAATGAAATAATTAAAAATGATTTGAATGAAAAATTAATTGGCTTTATTCCAATAGGAACTGCCAATATCTTAAAATTTGAAGCTGGAATAAATAATAAAGTAAATGACATCTACAATGTTTTAGTTTCTGAAAATTTCAAAAAGGTAAGTTTAGCAAAGATTAATGATAGATATTTTTTTTTAATGGCCGGAATAGGATTCGACTCAAAAATTGTAAAGTCGGTAACAAATCAACTAAAAAAATACTTAGGTAAAATTATTTTTATTTTAAAAGGTTTGCAATATTTTTTATTTCTAAAAAATAACAAAATGAAAATAGATATTGATAATGAGGAAGTTTTAGCTGATTGGATTTTATGTGCTAACTCTAAGTATTACGCTGGATCATATAATATTACCAAGGAAACAGATATATTTGATGGCAAATTAATTGCATTTATATTCGAAGATTTAACCAGGTTAAAACTTCTTCAATATATTTTTCTTATTTTAGCAAAGGGCGATCTAAGTTCTACAAAAAGTATCATTAAAAAAGATTTTGAAGAAATTAAGATTTTTAGAATTAATGATAAATTATTATCGCAAGTTGATGGAGAAAACTGTGGCTTTGATGAAAAAATAATTATCAAAAAAACTAATAAATTTGTAAATTTGTTAGTACCTTAAAACCAAGAGATATTTTTAGATTTACAAATTTCTTGAACTTTTTTTGGGTAATCAGTAATAATTCCGTCTACTCCATACTCGATCATTCTAATAATATCTTTTTCTCTATTCACTGTCCAAACACAAGTAGCTAAACCATGTTTGTGTGCTAATTCTACATTTTGTTTAGTCACATCTCGGTAGAAAACACTCCATACATGTCCTTCTAACGATTTAATAATATTAGGCAGTAAAAATAATTCTTCCATTGGATAATTTTTAACCATCCATGGAGAGTTCTCGTAAATATTCTTTTTAGTTATTGAAAGTCCTTGTTGTAAGGTAATAAATCCTCTTAGGATATTTGGGTTTTGTTTTTTAAGAGCATACAAAATTCTAAAATCATAAGAAGTGATTAAAGTTCTATTCTCAAGATTAAAGTCTTTTATGTCTTTAAGGATTAAGGAAACCATTTTTTTTGGGTCTGGTGTTACGTTTTCTTGTGTAGGGGTTGATTTAATTTCTAAATTTAAGAATACATCTTTATATTTATCTTCCGTCACTAATTTAAAGAAATCAGTTAATTTTGGTATTTTTTCTCCTGTAATAGGTTTTTGATTTTTAAATCTTTTTGCGTACTTTGTTTCGGGCTTTACGCTTCCAATAGTATACTTACTAATTTCCTCATAAGTAAGTTCTACTAATTTCATGCTTTTATCTGTGATCCAGTTCCCTGAAGCATCTTTAACTAAATCAGGATTTAATCTGTAATCATGAAATATTGTTGGAATATTATCTTTTGAAATCACAACATCAAATTCAACAGCTTTGATGCCAAGATCAAAAGTATATTTAAAACCAGAGATTGAGTTTTCAACAATATCACCTCTGGCTCCCCTGTGGCCGTAAATTCTTATGTAGTTAGGTTTCGTTAAAAATGGATTGATCAATTAATCCTCAAGTCAGTATTAGTATCAAACAGGTGTAGTTTGTCATTTTGAATGGAAAGATTAATATTTTTTCCAATAGTATCTTCTTTAACAACACCTGAGATACTTGCAACTAAAATTTCATTACTATTTTCAAGTTTACCATGAATAAGTGTGTTGGCTCCGATCAACTCTACAAGTTCAACTTTTAACTTGATTGGACCATTTTGATCTAATTCAAAATCTTCAGGTCGCATACCTATATTAACAGGTCCATTAAATTTTGAATTCACTGAAAGTGAAGCTTTGTTTGCCAAAATCAATTTGTTACTTCCGCAATTACCTTTTAAAATATTCATTGCTGGGCTTCCAATAAATTGAGCCGTGAATAAAGTTTTGGGCTTTGTATAAACTTCTAAAGGTGTTCCAATATGTTCTACATTACCTTCGTTCATTACAATCATACGATCAGCTAAAGTCATAGCCTCAACTTGATCATGTGTTACATAAAGAGAAGTAGTTTTTAATTGAGTTTGAAGTTTTTTAATCTCTAATCTCATTTGAACTCTTAACTTGGCATCTAGGTTTGATAAAGGTTCATCAAATAAAAAAGCTACAGGATTTCTTACAATCGCTCTTCCCATGGCAACTCTTTGTCTTTGTCCGCCAGATAATTGATTGGGTTTTCTCTCTAATAATTCTCCAAGCTCTAAAATTTCAGCAGCTTTTTGAACTCTAGACTCAATTTCTTCCTTTGGTACTTTTGCAATTTTTAAACCATAAGCCATGTTACCAAAGACAGTCATGTGAGGATAAAGAGCATAATTTTGGAATACCATGGCAATATTTCGCTCCATGGGTTCAAGCTCGTTTACTTTTTTATTATCAATTAAAATATTTCCTTCATTAGCATCCTCTAGGCCTGCAACCATTCTTAATAGAGTTGATTTTCCACATCCAGAAGGTCCAACAATTACAATTAGTTCGCCGTCTTTAACATCAATGCTCAGGTCGTGAATAACCTGCGTTTTCCCAAAAGATTTCTTTAGATTTTGTAAACTAATTTGAGACATTATTTATCGCTTTCTAATAATCCTTTAACGAAAAACTTTTGCATACTTATTACTACTATGACTGGAGGAACCATAGCTAACATTGCAGTTGCCATAACCGTTGGCCAGTGAGCATAATCATCGCCTGTAGGTATCATTGAATCAATTGCCATTACAATGGTTCTCATGTCAGGATCGGTCGTCATTAATAGTGGCCATAAGTACTGGTTCCAACCAAAAATAAATAAAATAACAAATAAAGCTGCAATATTAGTTTTGCTTATTGGAACTAATATATCAAAAAAGAAACGCATTGGACTACATCCGTCCATTCTAGCTGCTTCAACCATTTCATCAGGTATGGTCATGAAAAATTGTCTAAATAAGAAAGTTGCCGTCGCTGATGCAATCAATGGAAAGATTAAACCTGTGTAAGAATTTAATAAATTTAAATTTGCAACCACTTCATAAGTTGGAACTATTCTTACCTCTACGGGAAGCATCAAAGTAATAAAGATTAACCAAAAACATAAATTTCTGAATGGAAATCTAAAATAAACAAATGCAAAAGCTGATAATAATGAAATAATTATTTTTCCAACCGTAATTCCAATAGCCATGATTGCAGAGTTCATCATCATTTTTATAACAGGTACTTTGGCACCATAACCTTCTGGTGAACCTCTAAATAATGCATTAGCATAATTTTCAAAGAATTCTGTTCCTGGTAACATTGGTAATGGGGGATAAATAATTGCATCTTGAGTTACAGTGGATGCAACAAAAGTTAACCAAACTGGAAAAAATATAAATAATACCCCAAGAATTAAGCCCAGGTGAGTTAGCCAATAGCCTGATTTCTTTTTCTCAACCATTAATAATGCACCTTTCTCTCTATATATTTAAATTGAATTACAGTTAAAATTCCAACTAGCACTAACAGGATTACAGACTGCGCTGCACTTGATCCAAGATCTTGGCTCACAAACCCATCGGAAAACACTTTATATACAAGTATAGTGGTCGATTGTTCAGGTCCACCGGAAGTGATTGTATGTATTACTCCAAAAGTATCAAAGAAAGCATAAACAATATTCACTACTAATAAAAAGAATGTAATGGGTGAGAGCAGAGGTATTACAATTGTGCCAAATCTTTTCCAAAAACTTGCACCATCTATTGCTGCTGCTTCAATGATTGATTTTGGAATGGCTTGAAGTCCAGCTAAAAAAAATAAAAAGTTATAACTAATTCTTCCCCATGATGAGGCTAGAATAACTAAAAACATTGCTTGATCACCTTTTAAAGTATGGTTCCACTCATAACCTAAAGCTTTAAGATAATAAGAAGCTAACCCAATGTTTCCATTGAACATAAATAACCATAGAACACCTGCAATAGCTGGCGCGATAGCGTAAGGCCAAATTAGTAATGTTTGATAAACTCCTGCGCCTTTAATTAATCGATCGGCTAAAGCTGCTAGGTATAAACCTAAAGCCATTGAGGAAACTGATACTGCAGTTGAGAAAATAACTGTCGTTTTAAAACTTGCTAAATAATAAGGGTCAGATAATAAAAATCTAAAATTATCTAAACCTACAAATTCTGTTTTTAGTCCAAAAGGATCTGGTAGAAATAAAGAATTCCAAATGGCTTGGCCTGAAGGATAAAAAAAAAATACAAAAGAAATCAATAGTTGAGGTGCAACTAGTAGCGCTGGTAACCACCAGCCTTTAAAAAAAACTCTTTTTTCCATTTGATCTTTAGAAATATATCAGGGGCTTTCGCCCCTGATACTTTAAATTGATTTATTTGTTTGCTCTTTCAAATCTTCTTAAAAGAACGTTACCTCTTCTAACAGCATTGTCTAAAGCTACTTGAGCAGTTTTGCTGCCGTTGTAAACTCCTTCCATCTCTTCATCGATAATTCCTCTTATCTGATCAAAAGATCCAAGACGTAAGCCTTTAGAGTTTTGAGTAACTTTATTTCTCATCATCTGTACTCCAGCTAAATCAGTTCCAGGGTTTGCTTTGTAGAAACCTGAACTTTTAGTTTTTTTAGCAGCAGCAGTTGTTACACCTAAATAACCTGTATCTTGGTGCCACTTAGCTTGAATATCAGTTTTAGATAAGAAAGCTAAGAACGCAGCTGTAGCTTTGTTCTCTTCTTTAGATTTTCCAGATAATGCCCATAAAGATGAACCACCAATTATTGTGTTTTGAGGTGCTTCAGTTGCTCCATAGTAAGGTAAGTGTCTAATACCAAATTCGAATTTTGCTTCTTTTTTGATACCAGCATAACCAGCAGAAGACTCTGTCATTAACATACATTCACCGGCTCTAAAATTTTTACCAGCTTCATTTCTTCTACCCATGTATTTAAATTTACCTTCTTGAGACCATTTACCTAAAGTTTGAATGTGCTTAATATGAACTGGGCTGTTAAATGACAACTCAGTATCCAAACCAGCAAATCCGTTAGCTTTAGTTGCGAATGGTATATTGTGATACGCTGAAAAGTTTTCTAAATGTACCCATGAATGCCAACAAGTGCAGAAAGGCATATCAATACCTTTTGCTTTTGCTGCATCAAGTGCATTTCCAACTCTCTTCCAAGTGCTTAAATCCATTTCTGGATCTAAACCTGCTTTTTTCATTAGGTCTTTATTTACCCAAAGAACAGGCGTTGAAGAGTTATATGGCATAGATAACATTTTGCCATCTGTAGTAGTGTAGTAACCACTTACCGCTGAAACGAATCCATTTGGATTAAAACTTTGACCAGCATCTTTCATAAGTTGGTACATAGGAACATAAGCTCCTTTGGCTGCCATCAAACTAGCAGTACCGACTTCGAATACCATTAGAATGTTTGGATGTTGTCCAGCTCTGAATGCAGCTATTCCTGCGTTAAGAGTTTCAGAATAGTTTCCTTTTCTAGTGTGAACCACAGTGTATTTGTTTTGGCTTGCGTTAAACTTGTTTACTTGTTCGTCAAGTAGTTCACCAAGTCTACCACCAAAAGCGTGCCACCATTGTATCTCTACTTTTGCTTGAACTGTCGTACCCGCAAACATTACGAATAGAGCAATTGAAGCAATTATTGCTTTTAAATGTTTCATTTTAATGTCCCCCGTTTTTTCTTTAAAAAGAAAAAAGCTAGCACAAATAATATATAAAGAGGAGTCGGTTAAAAAAATTAATTTCTACCTGAGGTTTTATTTTACTTCACCAAAAACATTTAAGAGTATTACACCTGCAACTATTAGTATTAAACCTAACGTTCCATAGATATTTGGTGTTTGGTTATATTTAAATATTCCAAATAAAGTAACCGCGGTTATCGTTAATGCTCCATAAGTTGCGTAAGTAAAACCTACGGGGATAATTGTCATTGCTTTTGAAATGCAAAATAAGCAAACCACAATACTCACAACACAAAAAATTGTAGGAGTAATTTTTGTAAACCCTTCAGTGGTTTTTAAAAACCCATTCGATGCAATACCTGTTAATATAGCAAAGACTAAAAAAATATATCCACTAAATAAACTTATGCTTTTCATTGTGCTTTAGCGAACTGACCGCCGTCTTTATATCTCCATAACCATTTTTTCATTTCTTCTTCAACATCTGTTGGATCTATATCAAGATCTTTAAGTGTTAGATGATTATTAGAAACAATATTATCTGCCTCAGACAAAATTTCACATTGGTCTCTAGTTAAAATCGGAGGTAAAGGAAGAAAATCTGTAATAGTACTCTGTATTTTTGCAATAGGCATTGGCATTTCAACAACGAATCTTTTTTTGTTAATAGTTGATAAAATTGACTTAACCATATCTCCAAAACTAATTACTTTTGGTCCTCCAATTTCATAAATTTTACCTTCGTTATTTTTAATTTCTATTGCTTTTAAAATCGAGCTTGCAACATCTGAGACTAAGATTGGTTGAAACTTATAATTTTTTCCTACTACCGGAATAATGGGTAATATACTTAATTTTGAAAAAAGATTTGTAAAGTTGTCTTCAGGACCACAAACTACACTAGGTCTTATAATTACTGTTTTTTTAAAATTCTCTAATGCTTTTTGCTCCCCTAGAAATTTTGATTTTTGATAAAGGGAATTTGATTTATCATTAGCTCCAATAGCACTGACATGAATAAATTTTTTTACATCTGACTCGGAACAAATTTTAGCAACAGTCTCGGGAATTTTAGAATGAATATTATAAAATTTTTGTTTTCTATTTTCAAAAAGGATGCCAATTAAATTCACGACTACATCTGAATTTTTAATAGCTTCTTTTAAATCTGAAAAATTATTTGGGTTCCATTCTAAGAGTTCAATAGCGCCTGGTGTTGCCTGAGTCTTCAAATACCCTTTTTGAAAGGCTTTTCTAGTTGTTATGATGCATCTGTAGTTTTTCTTGGTCAAATTTCGAACAAGATATCTCCCTATAAATCCACCACCACCAAGGATTGTGCAAATTTGATTTTTCATGGTATTTAAACTTATATATGAAAATAACTAAGATTAAAGAGGACATAACATCAGAATTAGCTAGTTCATTTAAAAGTAGTATAGCAATTGATACAGAGGCAACAGGCCTTCAAATTCCAGAAAGGGATAAGCTAAGTCTGATTCAAATTTGTGATGAAAAAGGAAACGTTTTTATAATTCAACCCAATAAAAATAATTACAGCGCACCAAATTTAGTCTCTATTTTAGAGAATGAAAGAATTTTGAAAATTGGACATTTTTTAAGATTTGATAAAAATTCTCTAGAATATTTTCTTAAATGTAAAATGAAGAATATATTTGACACTAAAATAGCTTCTAAAATAGTAAGAACATATACTGACGGTCATGGTTTAAAAAATCTTGTACAAGAATTTTGCAATAAAAATCTTGATAAAAGGCTAGGGAGTAGTGATTGGAATAAAGATATCAATGAATTATCAGATAAACAACTAGAGTATGCAGCTAATGATGTTATCTACTTACATAAAATAAAATCTGAATTAGAAAAAATGTTGATACGAGAAAAAAGGATGGAATTATTTAAAAGTTGTATAGATTTTTTAAGTACTAGAGTTGAATTAGATCAAAAAGGATTTAAAGAAGATATTTTTGAACATTAATGACTAAAAAGAGATATATAACGTTAGCTAAAAATTCTGCCAACATTCAAATAAATGAGCTTAAAAAGATTAAAAAAGTATTTAATACTTCTTTTATAAAAGCTGTTGATCTAGTTCTAAATTGTAAAGGAAAAGTTATTTTTGCAGGTATTGGAAAATCAGGTTTGATTGCAAGAAAAATTTCTGCAACTTTTTCTAGCGTAGGTATTCCTAGTTTTTTTTGTGATCCAGCTCAAGCATTACATGGTGATATGGGGCAGATTGAAAAAAAAGATATTTTAATAATTTTTTCTTATTCAGGAAACACCTCTGAACTAAATAATATGCTTAAATTTGCTAACCGTTACAGGATCAAAATAATCGGAGTGGCCTCAAAAGTTGATAGTGTTTTATTAAAAGCAAGTGATATAAGAATTGTTTTGCCAAAAGTTAAAGAAGCGGATAAAACCGGAATGGTTCCCACCTCTAGCACCTCAATCACTTTGCTTTTTGGTGATTGCTTAGCAACAACAGTAATGAACCAGAGAAAATTCTCTAAAGAAAAATTTAAAGTTTTTCATCCAGGTGGAAACATAGGTAAGTCGCTACTTTTAGCTAAAGATATTATGGTATCTGGAAAAAAAATGCCAACAATAAATTATAAAAAGAATTTTAGACAAGCATTAAAAATAATTAATAGTAAAAAGCTTGGAATAGTTGTGATAACTAGAAAAAATTTTATACACGGGTTATTGACGGATGGAGATTTAAGAAGAGAATTAAAAAATTTTTCTCATGATAAAAATTTAAATAAACTTATGACAAAAAAACCTTTTGTTGTAAGCGAAAATTTACCTGCTTCTAAAGCATTGGGAATAATGAATGAAAAAAAAATAACAAGCTTACTTGTAGTTCCTGATAAAGATATTAATAAGATTAACAAAACTTTGAAGGGAATTATTCACATTCATTTTCTATTACAAAATGGAATTTAATTATGGAAAGAAAGAAAAAACTTAGAATTATCCAACTCAGTTTATTATTTATTGGAATATCGATTATTATTTTTACTTATGCAGATAGAAAAAGAGATCCAGTAAATGATATATTTACTAAAGAAACACAAGAAAAAATAAGAAAACAACTCAGTAACCAAAATCAAACGGCCGAAGGTGATATTTTTTTTAATATTGAATATTCAGGCTTAGACTTGGCTGGTAATAGATATATTTTGAAAGCAGAACAGGCAACAAATAAAAAGGAAAATTTAGAAATAGTTAACATGGACAAAGTAACAGCTACTTTTTTTTTCAAAGATAATACAACTTTGTACGTTACATCTGATAATGGGATATATAATAACAAAACACTAGATATGAAATTTTTTAATAATGTAGAGGCTACTTATGAAGGAAGTGAGCTTTATTCTCAAAAAGCTGATTATTCTAACTCAAATAGTTTCCTAACAATATCAGAAAATGTGAAAATTAAGGACCAGAGAGGAACAATGGTAGCAGATAAACTTTTTTTTGATATAAAAAAGCAGAAATTAAATATTGCATCTTTTAATGATGGTAAAATAAATGCTAATATAAATCTAAAATGAAAAAAGGCTTTAGAATATTAAAATTTAAAAAAGATAAACCAATTTTTGAGGTTAAAGACGTAAGTAAATCTTTTGATGGCAGACCTATACTAAAAAAGCTTTCCTTAAAGGTATTTCCTGGAGAGTGTGTAGGTGTTTTAGGACCTAATGGATGCGGTAAAACTACATTATTTTCAATGTGTATAGGTGAACAAAATATTGAAGGCGGCAAAATTTTTTTAAATGGAAAATCTATAGAGCAAATACCTATTCATTTAAGATCAAAAAATGGATTGGGATATTTACCTCAACAAAGAAGTGTATTCAACATGTCAGTTTATGACAATCTCTTAGGCGTAGCTCAAATATCAATAAAAGGTACAGACAATCAAAAAGCGGTTACTGAAAAACTTTTAGATGAATTTAATTTACAACATTTAAGAACTTTAAATGCATCAGTGCTGTCAGGAGGTGAGATTAGAAGGCTTATGATGGCAAGAGTTATGATAAATAAACCAAAAATTGTTTTACTCGACGAACCGCTCGCAGCACTTGATCCATTGGTGATTCAAGATATCCAGAAATATATTTTAAAAATTCAGTCAAGTGGGACGGCAATTTTAGTTACTGATCATAATGTAAAAAATTTATTTGATATTACTGATCGAAGTTATGTGTTAGGAGAACATACTATAATTGCTGAGGGCACATCAAGAGAGCTATTGAAATCAACAAAAGCTATAGAACATTATTTTGGATCTCAATTTTCATAAAAATAATGTCAGTAAAAAAATTTGATTTAATAATAGATAAAAAAATACAACCTTATAATCGTGTCATTCAGGTAGACTCTGATAAATCGCTGTCTATAAGAAGTTTTTTAATAGGTGCCATATGTCAAAATATTACATCAACTAAGAACGTACTAGAGTCAGAGGATGTTTTATCTACCATTAAATGTTTAAGTAAACTAGGCGTAAAGATAAAAAAAAAAAATCTTGGATCTTATAATATTTATGGAAAAGGACTTGGTTCTTTATTCGCAAAGAAAGGTTTGATATTAAATTTTGGTAACTCAGGAACATTGGCAAGGCTTCTGATCGGAATACTTTCAACAACTCCAGATATTGAAGTAAAAATTTGTGGAGATAAATCCCTTAATAAAAGAAGTATGGAAAAATTGATTAAGCTTATGTCAGAATTTGGAGCATCTTTTTATCCAAAAAATAAATTTTTTTTTCCTTTAAAGCTTGTGTCAACGGATATGCCAATAGGTATTTATTATAAGTCTGGAGTTTCGGCTCAACTCAAAAGTGCAGTTATTTTATCTGGTTTAAATGCATATGGCAATACTACTATAATTGAAAATAATAAAAGTAGGGACCACACAGAAAACCTATTATTGAAAAACTCAAAAGCAATCAAATTAAAAAATGGTAAACATAAATTAATTAAGATCTATGGAAAAAATGTTTTAAATGCTTTTAAAATTAATGTTCCAGGTGATCCGTCATCTGCTGCTTTTTTTACTGCACTAACAATTCTTAATCAAAAATCAATTCTCAGAATAAAAAATATCGGTTTAAATCCTACAAGAATAGGATTTTTTAAATTATTAAATAAACATGGAGCTAAGATTAAATTCCAAAAAATAAAAAAAGAAAATAATGAACTCCGAGGAGAAATAATTGTAAAAAGTTCAAGTTTAAAACCAATAAAGGCTTCTAAAGATTATTATGTAAATTCTACAGACGAATATCCTATTTTGTTTATAATAGCTGCATTAACAAAAGGTGTATCAATATTTAAAGGCATAGGTGATCTTGCTAATAAAGAGAGTAATCGGATAAAAGAAATGCAAAAAGTTCTTAAACAAATTGGTATAAAGACACTAGCTTCTGAAGATAGCTTAAAAATTTTTGGAAAAGGTTTAATTAATGCACATAACAAAAGAATAAGAATTCCTAATTTGGGTGACCACCGTATTTGTATGTCAACTTTTATTCTTTCCATTCTTACAGGAGCTCAAGCTAGAATTAAAAATTTTGAAACTGTTTTTACTTCTAGTCCTTCATTTCTTAAAATAATGAGCAAGTTAGGAGCCAAATTTGAAATTAAAAAATAAATTATTTCAAATTTCATGTGATGGTGGAGCTGCAACTGGTAAATCTACCGGTGCAAAAATGATCGCTAAGAAATATAATCTAAAATTTTTATCTTCCGGACTGCTATATCGGTATGCTAGCTATTTAATACTAAGGGAAAATCCAAAAAATAAAATTTCATTTTTGAAAAAAGAATTTAATTATTTAAATTATAAAAAACTTAGCAGAATAAACTTGTCCTCACCAAAAATTTCAGAATATAGCGCAGTAATAGCCAAAATGAATGAAGTAAGAAAAATTTTAAAAAAATTTCAGATTAAATTTTCAAAAAAAAATAAAAACTGTTGTATTGAAGGTAGAGATATATCTACAAAAATTTTACCTAAATCTGATGTAAAGTTTTTTTTCAAATGTAATTTGGATATCGCATCTAAAAGAAGGTATAAAGAATTGAAAAAAAATAATTCATCAATAAAAATAAAAGATGTTAAAAAAGCCCTAAGAATAAGAAATATTTTAGATACAAAAAGGAAAAACTCCCCTTTACTTAAACATATAGATTCGGTAGAAATCGACACCGGAAAATTAGATAAAAAAGCTATGTTAGCTAAAATGTCTAAATACGTTGAGAAAAAAATTAAAATTAAATATGGCAACAGAACAAGAATTAAAAAAAAATAATCCTCTTCAAAAGGAATTCCAAAACTTATTAGATAAAGATTTTGAGGATAGGAAGCTTAAGGAAAATCAAATTATTAAAGCTACAGTAACTGAAATAAAGAAAAATTTTATTGTTGTAGATTGTAAAGCGAAAATGGAAGGTATGATACCTGTAGAGGAATTTCAACATGGTGACGAACTATCAAAACTTAAAGTTGGTTCAAAAATAGAGGTATTTTTAGAAAGAATTGAATCGGGTAGAGGAGAAATAGTTATTTCTAGAGAGAAAGCGAAACGTTTAGGTGCATGGAATAAAGTTGTTAAAGCTTTCGACAATCAAGAGGAAATTATAGGCGAGGTAAAAACTCGTATAAAGGGAGGTTATATTTTTTACGCCTTTGATGGATCTTTGCCGTGCTTTTTACCTTCTTCTCAACTGGATACTCGTCCTCTAAAAAAAGTTGACCATTTATTTAATACAAAAATAAAAGTTTTACCCGTTAGACTTGATCGATCTAGAGGTAATTGTTCAGTTTCAAGGAGAGCTGTCCTAGAAAAAAGCAAAAATGCTGAAATATCAGAAGCTTTAAAAAACATTAAAGAGGGAGATATTATTAAAGATGCTATTGTTAAAGCAACAACTGACTGGGGAATTTTTTTAGATCTAAATGGAATAGACGCTCTTTTACATGTTTCAGATCTAAGCCACGGAAGAGTTAAAAAACCATCTGATCTAGTGACTATAGGTCAAAAAATAAAAGTTAAGGTAACTAAGATAGACGAAAAAACAAACAGAGTCTCAGCGTCTGTAAAAGCTTTGACTGAAGACCCTTTCGAAAAAATTGAGAAAAAATATAAATTAGGGGAAATACATGAAGGTATAGTTACAAAGATTATGGACTATGGTTGTTTTGTAAAAATTGAGGAAGGGATTGAAGGATTAATACATAATTCAGAGTTAGATTGGACTAATAAAAATATTAAACCAAACAAAGTTCTTGCGGTTTCACAAAAAATAAAGTTTAAAATTGTAAACATTGAAAAAGAGACAAAAAGAATTTCCCTTTCTTACAAAGCTTTATTGGAAAACCCTTGGGAAAAAATTAAAGACAAAATTGGGAAAGAGGTAAAAATTAAAATCAATAATGTAACTGAAAAAGCAATTTTTGGAGACTTAATTGACTCAGGCTTATCTGGAATGCTTCATTATAAAGAAATTTCCTATAATGAAAATATTGAGGAACTAAAAAAGTTTAAAAAAAATGACGTAATCAACGTTATGATTTCAGAAATTAATGATGATAAAATTAAATTTTCAAAAAGAGCTTTAGAGGCGGATCCTTTACATTATTTTAAAGATAATAACAAAAAAGTTGGTGATATAATTACTACCCGTATTAATGAGGTTTTAAAAACAGGCGTAAAGGTATCAATCGACAAAGATAAAAAGCTAATAGTTACGATCAGAAAAGCTGATCTAGCTAAAGATGCCGCAGACGCAAGACCAGAGGTGTTTTCACCAGGAAACGCTCTTGACGCTAAAATTACTGAACTTGATTTAAAATCAAGAAGAATAAAACTGAGTGTAAAAGCTGCACAAATTGATGAGGAAAAGTCGCTGATTGCAAAATTTGGAGAGGGAGCAACTAAATCTGGGGCTACATTAAAGGGAATTTTTGAAAAGGCTATTGGCAAAAAAGGTAAAAAAGAAAAATAATTGTCGAGACAAGAGATAATTAAACAATTAAAAATTAAATATCCTGAACTTAATAGACCAGAGTTAGAAAAAATAATTGATATTTTTTGTAGATCTATTGAAACTGCATTAAAAAAAGGTGAAAAAGTTGAACTAAGAGATTTTGGTTCTTTTTTTATTAAAAGGATTAAAGAAAATCATTCAGCTAGAAATCCCAAAACTGGAGAAATAATTTATGTTCCTGAAAGAAATAAGGTAAGATTTAGACCAAGCAAAAAATTGAAAAAATTTATTAATAAATGAAAAAACCAAAGATTTTTATAGCATGCGATACAACTAATATAAAAAAGATTAAAAAAATTATTAAAAATACGCAAAACTCAAAAGTTATTTTTGGATATAAGTTTGGTTTAGAATTCTTAAATTCCAAAAATGGTAGAAAATTTATATCGGGTTTGAAAAATAAAATTACTTTTGGAGATTATAAGCTTGCAGATATTCCAAATACTTGTGTATCTGCGATACAAGCAATTAAAGACTTAAGACTAAATTATATAACAATTCACATCAGTTCTGGATTAAACGCTATTAAGGCTGCCAAAAAAGTTTCTGGGTCTACTAAGCTTATTGGCGTTACAATACTGACTTCTTTGGATAATAAATCATTAAAAGAAGTTGGATTTGATAAAGATGTAAAAAAAGTGGTACTTATTCAAGCAAAGCTTGCTGCTAAAGCTAAATTAGATGCAGTTGTTTGTAGCCCCCAAGAAATAAAGTTAGTTAAGAAAGTGTTTAAAAAGGAAATAATTACCCCAGGAATTAGATTTAAAGATGAAAGTAAAGGAGATCAAAAAAGAACAATGACGCCCAAGCAGGCTTTCAAAAACGGTGCTACTGCCTTAGTAATGGGTAGAAGTATTTTAAAGGGAAAAATTAAGCAAAACATTCAAAGGTTAATTCAAGAATTAAAGTGAAATGAGAGTAAAAATTTGTGGCTTACACCCGGTCAGAGATGTTCAGCTTTGTATTGATCTTAAAGTAAATTTTTTAGGATTTGTATTTTATGAAAAATCTCCCAGAAATTTGAATGAAGAAAGTATTAAAGAATTAAAAAATTATAAAAAAAAAAATTCATTATTTGTAGCGGTCACAGTAAATCCAAGTAATGAATTTATAAAAAATATAGCTTTAAAAAATTTTGATTATATTCAGCTTCATGGATCGGAGACTAATGAAAGAATAAAAGAAATAAGATCTATGGGTTTAAAAACAATTAAAACTATTCAAATAAGGAAAGAAACAGATATACATGATTATAAAAAATTTGATCAATCTGATATCATTTTATTTGATACACCAGGAATGGAAAAATCCATCGAATTTCCAAAAAATCTTATCTCAAAAATTCCAAGAGGTGAAAAATATGCTTTAGCAGGATCAATTTCTCATAATAATATTGAAAATATTGCAAAATTAGGAGTTACCTTTTGTGATTTATCGAGTAGCTTGGAATTAGATACACAAATAGGATACAAAGATCATTCAAAAATAAAAAAATTTATTAAAAAGGTAAATGAGCTTAAAAATTAAAAAAGGTATACCCTTAATTGATCAACACGATAAAAACGGTATGTGGGGAGGAAAATTTGGTGGAAACTTTGTTCCTGAAACACTTAAAAAACCTATTGAAGATTTAGAAAAGCTATTTTCAAAATTAAGAAAAGATAAAAGTTTTATTAGAGAAAGAGACTATTATTTCGAAAACTATGTAGGAGCCCCAACACCTTTGATAAAATTAGATAATTTGACTGATCATCTAGGTGGAGCTCAACTATGGGCTAAGGTAGTTTCTGAAAATCCCGGCACCGCGCATAAAGTGTACGCGTGCATAGTTCATTGTTTAATCGCAAAGCGAGCAGGTAAACGTTACGTATGTACGGATACAGGAGCCGGAATGCAAGGCAAGAATTTAGCGATGGTAGCAAAAAAATTTGGGCTAAAGGCAAAAATTTTTATGGGTGTAAGAGATATCGAACGCCAACAAAAAAATGTAATAGTAATGAAAAAATATGGTGCTGAAGTTATTCCTGTAACTTCAGGAAGCCAGACCCTAGTCGATGCTGTAAGCGAATGTATGAGATTTTGGGTTGCAAATTGTCAAGATGTTCATATGGTAATTGGATCAACAGTTGGTCCCACTGTGTTTGTGAAAATTTCTGGATATAGTACATCACAAATTTCAAGAGAACTAAAAGTTCAATTAATTGAAGAATTTGGACGAATACCTGAAAAATTGAAATTACTTAATTGTGTAGGTGGTGGATCAAGTGCTTATGGTTTTTGGAGTGAATTTATAGATTATAATAAAAAGCATGTTCAACTGATTGGGGTGGAGGCTGGCGGTTCAAAAAAAAGCAAACTTCATGCTGCCCCTTTAAGCAATAATTCTAAACTTGGAATTCTTCATGGAGCCAAAGCTTATTGCATTCAAGACAATGATGGTCAAATTGGTGAAACAGAAAGTTTGTCAAGCGGACTTGATTATCCATCTGTAAGTCCTTTGCATTGTTTTTTAAAAGACACTGGTAGGGCTGAATATACTTCAGCAACTGACGAGGAGGCATTAAATGCTTACAAATTAGTTTCGAAATTAGAAAATATATCTCCTTCTCTTGAGCCAAGCCATGCCTTTGCAACTGCAATTTCTCTTGCGCCTAAACTCAGTAAAGACACTATTTTATGCATAGATAGCTGCGGGCATTCATTAAAAGACTCTGAGATAATAAGAGAAAAACTTGGTTTTTATACAGAATGAAATCTGAAATTCAATTAACTTTTGAGAACTGTAAAAAAGAAAAAAGACCAGTATTGCTTACTTATACTGTAGCTTCAGACCCTAATAAAAAAAAGAGTCTTCAAATTATCAATTCAATTGCAAAACATGCGGATATTATTGAATTAGGTTTTCCACATTCAACGCCTGTAGGGGATGGCGGACAAATTCAAACTAGCTCAAATAGAGCAATTAAAAATGGTTTTAAAATGCGAGATGCATTTCAAATTGTTAACAAATTTAAAAAAATCTATAAAAACAAACCAGTAATTTTAATGGGCTATTACAATATGATTTATCAATATGGTGAAAATAATTTTTTAAAAGAATGTAAAAAAGCAGGGGTCTCTGGAATTATTTGCGTGGATTTGCCTTGGCCAGAAAATAAAAATTTTGCGAAAAAATGTAAAAAGAAATTAATAAATTTTATTCAACTTTTAGCTCCTACAACGACAAAAGATAGAATGAAGCAAATCATAAAGGCCTCACATGATATGGTTTATTATATATCAATGCTTTCTACTACTGGGGGTAAATTAAAAATATCACCAAGAAAGATTTTAGATAGTTACAAAAAGATTAAAAGAATCAATTCCAAAAAAAACCTTGTTATTGGTTTTGGAATCACTGATAAGACAATAAAATCTTTAAAATCTGCAGATGGGTTGGTTGTAGGCTCTTTATTGTGTAAAACTATAACTAATTCGCTCAAAATGAGACAAAATCCTGTCACAAAGTTAGATAAAGTTGTGTACAATCTAAAAAATAAAATTTTATGAACTGGATAACAAAATTTATAAAGCCAAAGATTAAATCTCTTTTTAAGAAAAGATCATCAAATGTAGAAGAAAATCTATGGACTACTTGTAGCTGCAAAAATTTAATTTACAAAGAAGATATGGACTCCAATTTAAAGGTTTGTCCAAAATGTGGGGAACATCATAAGCTTACATGTAAAGAAAGATTTGAAACTTTTTTTGATAATAAGGATTTCGAATTAATAGAAACCCCTTTACCTAAGGATGACCCGTTAAACTTTGAGGATAAAAAAAAATATGTAGACCGATTGAGTGCTGCTAGAAAATTAACTGGTCAGGATGATGCTGTTCTAATATCAAAAGGGAAGATTCAAAACATTGATGCAGTTGTAGGTGCTCAAGATTTTAGATTTATTGGTGGATCATTTGGCGCAGCATCAGGAGAAGCGTTTATAGCAGGTGCTCAGCATGCTATCGAAAATAATATGCCTTACATTTTTTTTAGTAGTTCTGGAGGTCAGCGTATGCATGAAAGCTCTATTGCATTAATGCAAATGTCGAGAACTTCATTAGCGGTAAATGAATTAAAGAAAAAAAATATACCTTTTATAGTTGTTTTAACAAATCCTACTACTGGAGGGGTTACTGCTTCCTGGGCTATGTTAGGAGATATATTAATAGGCGAGCCTAAAAGTGTAATAGGTTTTGCTGGTAGAAGAGTCATTCAAGATACTGTTAGAGAAACTTTGCCTGAAGATTTTCAAACTGCAGAATATGTAAAAGACCACGGCGGTATAGACTTAATTGTAGAAAGACAATACTTGAATTCAACAATTGGAACTTTGTTAAATGTTCTATTGAAAAAGGCTGAGGCTCAGGTTAAACAAGAGTCTAATGTCACGGTCGATCAATCTATACAAACAGCTAGCTAATCATAAATTATTTAATAATTCTGTAAATTTTGGCCTTAAAAGAATAAAATTAGCTTTAGACTTACTGGGACATCCAGAAAAAAAGCTTAAAAATGTAATTTCTGTGATTGGCGAGTCTGGTAAATTTACTACATTATTTTCTTTAAAATTATTCATTGAGTCTAATAAGCAAAAAGTTACGACCCATATTTCTCCATCTCTCCGAGATATAAGAGAAAGATTTTACATGGGTGATAAATATTTAAGTCATATAGAAATTAAAAAAACTATAAGACAGATAGAAAATTTGAATATTCCTCTTACAATTTTTGAGTGTCTTACATTGGTTTATATTATTAATGCCGCAAAAATAAACGCCGATTATAATATACAAGAAACTGGTGCTCTCTGGAGGCTAGACTCAAATAATATTAACGATTTTCCGAGACTTCAAATTTGTACTAATATCAATAAGCAACATTTAAATTTTTTGAAAAAAAAAACTTTGAATGAAGTTATAAAAGAGGACGTAGGGTTTCTAAGTAATTTTACAAATATATACATAGGTAAACAGTCACCATATGTTTTAAGAAAAATTAAAATACTTTTAAAAAGTAACAAAAGTAAAATTATATATCCAAACACTTGGAGGCTTACTAAAATGGGTAACCATTACTATTATCAAGATAGAAAATATAAAATAAAACTTAATACTAAAAATGTTTACTCTAAAGGAATGTTTGAAAATGTTTGTCTGGCTATAAAAGTAGCTCTTGATCTCAAAATAGATAGGAAAACTATCCAAAAGACTTTGCCTTTGCTCTTTTTTGAGGGTCGATTTCAATACCTTAATAAAGGGAAAATTAAAAAAAAACTACATAAAAATGAAATTATCATGATTGATGGTGCGCATGCTACCGCTGATGCAAAAAACTTAGCAGCTTATTTAAAAGAAATAAAAATACCTAAATATGGAATTTGGGCTATGACTAAAAATAAAGAGCCAGATTTATTTATTAAACAGCTTAAAGGGGTATTTAAAAAAATTGTAACTATGCCAATAGAGAACGAATTCAATTCGGTCTCGGCCAATAAACTTTACAAAATAGCAACTAAAAATAAATTTAAATCAGAAAAAAGTGATAGTTTCACAGAAGCGCTTTATAAAATAAGTAGTAGTGAGAAAAAATTAATTGTTTGTTTTGGTAGCCTTTATAACTGTGGAAATATCTTAAATAAAAATTAAATATGTGGTTTAATAAATTCGATCATATCTTTTTCGCTTGAAGCACCAACTTTAGTTCCTAAAAGTTTTCCCTCTTTAAATAAAAGAATTGTTGGCACACCTCTTACTGAATACTTAGTTGGCTCATTAGGTTGACTTTCAATGTCATGATAATAGCAATCTATTTTATCTGGCATGTCATTTGAAATTTTCTCTACTATCGGTTTAAGTTGTTGACAAGGTCCGCACCATGAGGCTGAAAATTGAATTAGTGAAAGTTTACTGCCACCTATTTGATCGCTAAATTTTTCGTCTGTAGAATCTTTGAATGCCATAACCTTTAATTAAGTATTTTTTATTTTTTGTCAACTATGCAGATGAATAATATTTTTCTAAATCTTCAACGTACGCGTTAATATCGTCTAATATTTTAAGTTTTTCTGGTTGGTTTTCTTTTTCAAATTTCGCTCTTAAAGTATCGATCTCTGAATAAGTTCTGGGTATTGTATTCCAGTTTTCATTATTAGTGCTTAAAAGTTTTTTTGAAATATCTTTGTGAATTATATTAAAGTCAGATTTAGTTAAAATCTCAGGTTTTTCCATGTAAAGGAGTTTTTTTCCAAAGTACTGTAATCTTTCATCTTTAAACTTAGATATTACTTGAAGTTTTTTATTCCAATCGACATTATGAAACTCTGGCATTATTTTATTATCTTCTGTTGATGTAAATTTAGCGTAAATACTTTCCTCGTTATATAAATCTTCTTGTGACTTTGTTTGTTCTTTTTCATCAATTTCAGATCGTTTTACCGAGGCAACTTTTTCCGCAAAAGCTTGGTTGTTTTTTATCATTTTAGCTCTTTCTTCTAATTTTTTCGTACCAATAAGTTTGTACTCATCAAATTGATTTCCATAAGATGGGTTCATAATAACTGGATGTTTATTGTGTCTAACGGTTCTAATGAATTTTGGTTGTTTTTTCATTGCCGAAGTTAATTCTTTAATTGGCATGTCCAAATATGGAGAGGGATCATGTCTCAAATCAAAACACAATGGCCATTGATATTGAGGATGCTGGCAAATAAAAGTTTGAACATATGGTCTGCTTCTTCCATAAAAATATTCATTCGTACAAAAAAGTAATTCTTTTTTAATTAATTCAATAGACTGATTTTTATCCATAGTTAACATGCTTGCTTTCCAAACATTTGGTGCTTTTTTAGAAATTAATTTCGCTATTCCAATAGTTGCTATTACATCACCAATTGCACTATGTGCATCTCCATGTTCAATACCGTTTAAAGGTGCCATTTGATCTAATTTGTAAACATCATTCCCTTTTTCATTTACGGAATTTTTAAGTGTGTTTGGGTAATACAAGTTAGCGGCTCTTGCCAAACTTAAGATATCTCCTCTAGTGTTTCCGTTTGTGCTGGTAATGTAAGGATATTCTAATGTTTGAAACAAAGTGCACCTTAAAAATTCCTCATCAAACTCAATGCTATTGAACCCAATATAATTAGCCTTACCCCATCTTTTTAGTGTTTCAACAAACTGTCTAATCATTTCATAATGAGAGAGGTTAGATTTTTTTAGCATCGAGGGTGAGGTCTTGTTCACGATCAGCGCCATTGCTTCTGGAATTATTCCAGGACTTAATCTACACCTAGCATCAAAACGATCTAGTTCATCTAAATTGTCATTAGTTAATATCGCACCAATTTGAATTATTTGACCCCAGTATTTATTAGATGAACTGGTCTCAAAATCGTAAAAGACAAAGTTAGACATAATTTATGTTTACTTCAGAACTTTTATCTTTTCTGGATTTTCTTTCAAGGAGTCTGTTACTTGCTCTGGATCTTTTATATTCCCAAGCGTATTCATTATAGATCTCGCATCTCTACCAAAACCATCGGTTGCAGCCATGGCCTGTTCTAATTTCTTTCTTAAGTCTTTAATCCCATCAAAATGTTTTTCAAACCTTGAACTTATATTTCTTAAGTCACTATAGATTTGAGTTGCATGCTGTTGAACTTTTAGTGTTTGAAATCCTAAATGATAAGATTGCAACAAAGCAGATAAAGTATTAGGACCAGAAACTGTTACTTTATATTTTGTTCTAAGCTCTTGTAATAAAAGTTCTTTTGTTTTTGGATCTCTATAGCTTGAAAGTTCTGAGAATAATCCTTCAGTAGGAACATAAACGATCGCAAAATCTGTACTTTTAGGAGGCACTATGTATTTAGAGTTTACCGTTTTAGCTTTCAATCTAAAAGCTGCAGCTAAATCTTTTCTCGCCTCTGCTTGAGCCTCTTTGTTATTAGAATTGTAAGCGTCATCAATTGCTTTATATTTTTCTACTGGCCAATGACTGTCTATGGGTAATAAAACATCTTGAAGTTTTATAGCAAATTCGACAGTTTCTGACGTATCATCTTTCATTTTTACATTAGCAATAAATTGAGATGCTGGTAATAAATCTTTAAGAAGCGCACCTAATCCAAATTCTGCAAGTGTCCCGTAGGTTTTGACTCCACTTAAAATTCTACTAAAGTTATCTTGACTTTTGTTAAGCTCACTTACTTGCTGGTTAAAAACTGAAACTTTTTCATCAACTTTAGTCAAAGCTCCTGTCATATCTTTAGCAATTTCTTTACTCATAGAACCAAAAGATTGACCAAAGGTTTCTTTAAATGAATTAAATTCATCTTTAAAAGTCTGCTCTGGGTTTACCGGTGTTTCAGGCTTATTTCTTATTAAGAAGAAAATGACTCCAAGATTAATAACAACTAATAATACGACTAAAACTACAATTAACGAATCCATAAATTAATATATCACATTAAGAATTAAATATATTTCAAAATATTTTTTGCTGGCAAAGTTCTTCTAACCCAGTGGCTTGGAATACTTTCTGGTTTTAATGCTGCGAAATACGCTCCAACAAAATTTGCTCTTGAACAATTACAACCACCAGCTTTAATCGTTTTTGTAATAGCAGATTTATAGCTGTTGGATGTTATAATCGCGTGAATTGATCCCATAAATGTGCCTGGATAACTACAAGCTTTACCAAATATTCTTACAGTCATTATATGATTTTTGTTTTTTAGTCTTAAAACTTTTTTAATATTGGTAATTACGTCTTTGAAATATTTATTCTTTTTATATTTTTTAACAAAAGATTGAACAGGATTTCTATCTTTTTTATTAGCTAATTCTATAATCTTTAATTTAGATAAAGCGTATTTTTCATTTATTCTTGAATTTGCTATTGATTTAATAACACTTTTAAGTTTTTTTTCATCATTATTGAAAAGAAAATAAGGCAGAGCGGCGCAATAACCATCGGACTCGTTTACTTTTGTACCGCCAGTAACAATTTTCTTAGATTTAATATTTTGTATAGTCTCTAAGATATTCTGATGGATCCATGGTCCATTCATAGGCTTTTTCCATTTCACTTTTTTATATTTTTTTCTTAGTTTTAAATTTTTCCAATAACTTGACCCTGGCCCAAAGTGTTTTATGATATTTTTTTTGAAATTCTTTAAAATCTCTGACTTTTTTTTTGAGGAAATCAAAGTTTGAAACATTACTTGCCCAATATCATTATACCCTGAAACCTTTCCGGTTTGAATGTTGTAGAAAGGACTTCTATTTTTTTTCAAAAAAGCTATTTCTTTTTTTCCCTTAATATATTTCTTCAACTTTTTTGGATCGTACACCCAATGTAGAGGTCTAGTAGCAGCATCGGCAACTGTGGCACCTAAAAAAATATGTAAATTATTCATTAAGTATAGCTTTACTATTCGCTAGCGATCCACAAGATGCATTTATGTCTCTACCCCTGCTTCTTCTAAACAAAGAGAGAAATCCGGCTTCTTGAATTGTTTTAGAAAAATTATCTATATTTTCTTGGGTCGCTGGTTTAAAATCTTTGTTTGAAAGAGGATTAAATTCAATTAAATTTAATTTTGAAGGAACTTTTTTCATAATCTTTATTAATTCTTTAGCATGTTCATCTGTTAAGTTTTCATCTAAACATATCCATTCAATAAAAATAGGTAATTTTGTTTTTTCATAATATTTTTTTAGTTTTGGTAATAATGAATTAATTGAATATTTATTATTTATTGCCATTAATTTTGACCTGTGTTTTGGTATTGAGCTGTGTAGGCTCCATGCAAGATAAACATCTAATTCATTTGCAGCCCACTCAATAGCATCTAAATTATCTTTTTTTATTCCAACTCCTACGGTGCTGATTGTGATCCTGGTTCTTCCGTATTCTAAGCCATCTTTATTTTTTGAGTTATCAATTGCTACTTTAACATTATCTAAATTTAAGAAAGGTGAACCTTCGCCCATCAATACTTGGTTGGTAATTTTTTTCTGTGTCGACCAATCATTAATATAATCTTTGCTTAAAATTATTTGGGAAATTATTTCTCCTGGTGATAAATTCCTTACTAATTTTTTTGAAATTTGAGCTGTTGCACAAAATTCGCAGGAGAGATAACAACCCACTGATACAGATAAACAAATTGTATATCTGCTTTGCGATTTATCCGGAATGAGAACGGTCTCAACGTTTCGTTTGTCTTTAAGTTCTAAAAGAAATTTTATTGTTCCGTCTTTAGATTTTTGAACATCTATAATTTTTGGTTTTTCCAGACTAATTAGATCTTTGATCTTACTTCTAAGTGCAGCTCCAAATGTAGTAAGTTCATCAAAGCTTTTAATGTTTTTTTTATAAACTGCATTAAACAATTGTTGAGATCTCATCTTCGCTTTTTTTGGCTCAACCTCTCCTTTTTCAATTAAAAAAGATTTAAGCTGATCGAAGTTTAAATCATAAAAATTTTGTCTTTCCATTAGGAGGATATTAAAGGCTAAAGCAAAGATTTAAAAGTCCTCAAGCTAAAATGCCTATTTTTTTCATGACAGATGATTAATTTATCTTTATTATAATATTTGATTTATCAATGGATAATAAGCTTTTAGGAATAATCATTATAGGTTTTGGTCTTTTAGTGCTTTTCAGTGAACAAGAATATTCATGGGTTATTTCAGCTATCGCGGTGGGGATAGGTTCGGGGTTTTTAATAAGAAAAAGTGAAAAAAATGATTTAGAAAATTAAAGATGTCTAAGAGAATTTTTGTCGTATATGGTCACCACAATATTAAAAAATCTTTTAATGCATCTGTAAGAGATACTTTTATTGATGAGGCTAAGAAATTAGGTCATCAAATTGATTTAATTAATTTACATGAAGAAAAGCCTATTCCTTTTTTTGACGGTTCTGGACCGAATGAACAAATTTTAGATTATAGAAAAAGATTAGAGTCAAGTGACGTACTATTTATGATATCACCTTGCTACAACCTTAGAGCTACAGCAATTTTAGAAAATTGGATTGATTTAACTTTAGCTCCTAAATGGTTTTTTTCATTTAAAAGACTTGTTGGCAATTGGGGGTATCCTGTTGCAGGTGCGATGAAAGGTAGGAAAGCTATTATGTCTATGAGTTATGGAGGAAATTGGTTCTCAATTCAAACTTGGTTTCAAAATATACCTTTTAGGAGAATTAAAGCAGGAGTTTTAAAACTTGGTGGTATGAAGACAACCTATATAAGATTTTATGAAGTTCTACCTGGTATGACAGAAAAAAAATTTAATATACACATGAAAAATGTAAGAAAATTAGTGCGTGATTTATAATAATTCAAATTTTCATTTAAAAAGTATATAAATAAATCATGGAAAGTTTTAAAAACTGGATGTCAGAAGCTGCTAACATCATGTTTGATGATAGTAAAAACGACCTCCGAAGTCTGCCAAAATCTGTAAGACTTCAAATTTTAATAGTATTATCTTTTGTCTGGTCAACTGTATTTAGTCTTTATGTATTTAGTGTAACCTCTTTTATTTTTGGTTGGGCTGGTGTAGTTATGGCACATATTGGATTAATAATTGCAGTTTACTTAACATTTAAATTTTTTCATAAAAAACAAGAGCAACCAGTTAGTGTCTTTCAATCTGGGAATTACAACCCTGCAAAAATATTTGCAGTCTTTTTCATTGTTTTTTTTATTTTCATTTTTACAAAAGGAATTGACGTCTTAACAAAAACTAATTCTTATGAAACGCCTTATGGTGGCCCTGAAACAACAACAGAAGAAAGAATTAAAAGATTTGTAAAATAGTTATTTCATAGTTAAAATTATTCAATGAAATTATTAAGAGTTGGTAAAAAAGGCATTGAAACTGTTGCTGCTTTAGATGATGATAATATTATTAGAGATTTATCGAGCCACATTAAAGATTTAAATCCTCAGACAATTAATGAAGAAACATTAAATAAGTTAACAAGTATTAATCTTAAAGATCTTAAGGAGATTAAATCGGATATTAGAATCGGGGCTTGTGTCTCAAGTCCAGTAGATTTTTTAGCAATAGGATTAAATTACAAAGCCCATGCAGAAGGTACTAAGTCAAAGTTACCAGATGAACCAATTGTTTTCAATAAAAGCTCTGGATGTATTCAGGGTCCTAATGATCAAATAATAAAACCTAAGTCTGCTAGTAAAATGGATTATGAGGTTGAAGTTGGTATGATTATTGGTCGGGAAGGCAAATATGTTAAAGAGGAAAATGCACAAGATTATGTATTTGGCTATTGTATAGTTAATGACATATCTGAAAGGTCTTGGCAAAAAGAAAGAGGTGGTCAATGGATTAAAGGTAAATCTATAGCAGGACCAACAGGGCCTTATCTTGTGACTAAAGATGAAATAAAAAACTTAAATAACATTAATTTAGCGTTAGATGTAAATGGCAACAGAAGACAAACTGGAAATACAGAAAGAATGATTTTCAATTTCAATTTTTTAATTTCTCATTTAAGTCAATTTATGACTTTATATCCTGGGACAATAATCACAACTGGAACCCCTGCTGGGACAGCAATGGAAATGGAAAAACCTGAATTTCTAAAAGCGGGTGACAAACTTCACCTAAAAGTAGATGGACTTGGTGAACAATTTCATGAAATAATAGCTGAGTAAATATGTCAAAGAGATATTCAGGTAAAAGCCAAAAAGATAGAAGCTTTATGAAAAAAGCAAAGTTATCTTTAAAAGAAAAGAGAAAGCTTAAAAGAGAGAGAAAAAATAAATAATGTGTGGAAGATACAGTATTCGAAAACCAGTAACTAAAACCGTTGATTTGGTAAAAACAAACATAAAGGTTGAAGACGCAGATAATTATAATGCACACCCAACTCAAAAGTTGCCTGTAATAAAATCCTATTCAAATGGTAAGGCTCTTGAGCTTTATGAGTGGGGATTAGTACCGAGTTGGTCTAAAAAATTAGACAAATTTTCTCCTCTTATCAATGCAAGAAGAGAAACTCTTATGGAAAAAATTACTTTTAAGAATCTTATCCAGACTTCAAGGTGTATTATTCCAGCTGATGGCTATTATGAATGGAAAAGAGAAGATAAAACAAAAACTCCCTATTATTTTTCAAAAGAGGATGATGAATTGATGTATTTTGCCGGGATATATCAGAATGACCAATTTTGTATAATTACAAGAGAAGCTACTGAAAAAATTAGTAGCATCCATCACAGAGAGCCAATGATTGTTAATCAAAGCCAGATTAATAATTATTTAAACATTAAAAAAGATGCTATGGAAATATTAAACTCTATTAAACCACCCAATTTAAAGTTTCATGAGATATCAAAAAATGTTAATAATCCAGTAAATAATGACCCTGCTTTAATTAAACCTTTGAACTAAATGAATTTATCTATCTCACCAGGAAAAAATAATGTCGGAGCTTACATCAACGATATTAATTTAAAATCCCTAGATCAAGATCAGGCAATAGAAATAAAAAAGATTTTAAACAAGTACGGAGTTATATTTATAAAAGAGCAAAATCTTGATCCTGAAACCTATCAAAATTTTGCAAAGAATATAGGTCAACCCGTAGTGTATCCAAGACTTAGAGGTTTAGATGAAAAATTTCCATTTATAAATGTAATCGAGAGAAAGCCTGATGATAAAAATTTAAGTTTCGGCTCTAGCTGGCTTCATCAGGATACAAGTTATTTAGCTAATGATAGACCTAGATATACAATGTTAATGGGTATAGAAATACCAGTTGGTCAAGGTAATACTATATTCTCATCTGGCTTTAATGCTTACGATAAATTACCAGACGACATTAAAGAAAAAATTAAAAACGCTACTGGAGTTTTTTCATCGGCAGGTCCGATAGCAATAACCAGACTCGAACGAGAAAAAGAAATGGGAATAAAATCTTCAGAAAGCATGGAGGCCGAACATCCAATAGTTATTAATGTAGATGGAAAGAAAACTCTTTATGTATCTCCAGGACATTTAATGAAGATTAAGAATGTAAAAGAAGACGAAGCTGAATATTTAAAAAATTATTTAATAGATCATGTCAACAAAGAAGATTTTATATTTTCATATGAGTGGACAAAAGGTGATATCTGTCTTTGGGATAATTTAAGTATTCTGCATATGGCTAGCGAAATTAAGAACTGTAGAAGAGTTATGCATAGAATAACAATTAAATAATTATTTTTTTAAAACCGTAAGGTGTCCCATTTTTCTTTTATCTTTAATTGATTTTTTCCCGTAATCATAAAAAAATTCATTTTTACTAAATGTTTTGGACCTATAAGTCTTGATATCATTTCCCAAGACATTAAACATTTCAGCGTTAGAAATTTTTTCAACTTTTTTTACACCAAGATTACACACAGCTGCAACATGTCCAGAAAATTGACTTATGGAAAACGCATTTATTGTTAGGTGACCTGAATTATGGACTCTTGGAGCAATTTCATTGACTAATAAATTATCATCTTGATCGATGAAATATTCAACACACATCGTGCCAACATAATCTAATTTTTCTGAAATAAGTTTTGCATTACTCTGTGCTTTAACAAAAATTTCTTTATTTATATCTGCAGGGATTTTTGAATGATTTAAGATTTGGTCTTTATGAATATTTTCTATAGGCTCATAAATATAAGTTTCACCATCTAAATATCTTGTTATTACAACTGATATCTCTTTTTTTAAATCTACCTTTTTTTCTAAAATATAATCAGCAGTAAAACACCAATTTTTTTTTACATCATCAAGAGAATTTAAAACATATTGTCCATGTCCGTCATAACCAAGTGTATTTGATTTTAAAATTCCGGGTAATAAGTTTTTATTTTTTTCGACGTCTACAGCTTGTTTGATAAAGGCCCAGTCTGTAGTTTTAATACCTAAATCATTGACGAAAGTTTTTTCTAATTTTCTATTTTGAATTATTTTATTTATTTCAGGTTTAGGTAAGACTTTTTTTTCTTTATCGATCTCATTTAAAATATTTATTGGAATATTTTCAAACTCATAAGTGATAATATCGACTTTGCTTACAAACTCTTTTATCTTTTCTTTGTTGTCGTATTGTGAGTAGATAAATTCACCCGAATAATTTTGGGCAGGACCATTTTCATCGTCTGATATTACTATAGTCTTTATATTAAGTTTTTTTGCAGCCTGGCATAACAATGAACCAAGTTGACCTGAACCAATGATCCCTAGGGTGCTTATTGTCATCGAATTAAGGTTTTTTTTTAATAGATTTAGTTTGTAAACGTTTCCATTTATCTAAATTTGATTTAATTTTTTCATCAAAATTTCCAATAATTGAAGCTGCGAGTAAACCAGCATTCATTGATCCATTTATAGCCATTGTGGCTACGGGACAACCTCGCGGCATTTGTACTATTGATAACAAACTATCTAAACCCTTAAGTTTTTTTGTTTCTATTGGAACTCCAATAACTGGCAAGGAAGATAAAGATGCCACCATGCCAGGCAAATGTGCTGAACCTCCTGCTCCAGCCACAATAACACCAAAACCGTTTTTTGAGGCTGACTCCGCAAATTCAAACATTCTTTTTGGTGTTCTGTGCGCACTTACTATTGAAATTTGATATTTAATTTTGAGAGTCTTTAAAATTTTCGCGCATTCTTTCATTATGGGATGATCCGAATGAGATCCCATAATAATTGCTACTTTATTATTCAGTTTATTACGCTTCACAGATTAATTTAACAATTATTGGTATAAAAACAATGGCCTAATTAGATTAGGCCACTGATTTATTTAGGAGGAAAGATTATGCTCGAACTCTAAAATTTAGAAATTTTGGACTATTTTGAAGTTCGAATAGAGAGATTTTTTTGAATTTCTTATAATCGTTAGTCTTTAACTTGTTTTTTTTTGCTTGTTTAATTCTCATAATTTCTTTTAATTTATTTTCAACTCTATGAGTATTGCTGAATTTGCAAACTTGAGTTGAATATATTTTATAACTTAAATTTAGGCAGATATTAGGCTTTTCTTAGCCAAATTTAAATTTTTGCAAAAAAATCTTTAGAAAGTTTTTTTATTGACCCACTTCGATCTACCACTGCTAGCTCCACTTCTGCATTAACAAGAACTTCCCCACTTCTTTTAACCTCTTGAAACAAGTTTAGTCTAACGTTAGTTTTTTTTAAAACAGCTGTTTCGACACTTAGATTATCCTCAAAAACTGCTGATTTTAGATATTTAATGTTGCATTTCCTAACGACAAACATTATGTCGTGCTCGTTCATAAGTTGAGTTAAAGTAAGACCAAATTTTTCGTAGATCAGCTCCGTTCTTGCTCTCTCGATATATTGAAGATATCTAGAATAAAATACCCGACCAAAGTCTACGTCCTCAACAAAAACTTTTAATTTATAAATGTGGCTATTGGACATAATTTCAATCATAAGGCTAAAGTTTATCTTATTCAATAAAGTTTCAATTTCTTTTTTTGGTCCAAATTATGCCAAGCAAAGCACAGACTCTAAGCATAAATTTCAATTATGAAAATATTATCTACTTTAATTTTGTTGTTAATGTTAACTAATTGTGCTGGAGGCAACATAGCCAAAGTAAAATTTGGTAAAAGATGTACTGCTGCTGACGAGAATGGTTTAAAAGAAAGCTCGTATGTTTGGGTTATCTCAGAAGAAGCGATTAAATCATTTGATAAAAGAATAAATAAATCTAACTGTTCAGATATTTAATTTCCTTTTAAATTTAATTGTCTGTGCTAATAAGGGGTATGCGAATACCCCTTATTATGTGTACATTATTTTCATTAAGTATTAATTTAAATGCTATGGAAAAACCTTATCATCATATTTATAAAGACGGAAAATTATATGCTTTTAGAAACCTTGAAGGAGGTCCAAAAAGAGACCCTAATTTTAAATGGGATTGGAAAGTTTTTAGGGAGGAAAAAAAGAAACTTAAGATTGATTATCCACCTGAACATGTAATAGACAAACAAATAGTTTTAGAAAATCTTGAAAAGCATAAATCTGACTCATATGTGATGTGGCTTGATCACGCGAGCTTTATAATTAAACTTGGAAACACAACAATTATTACTGATCCAGTTTTCGAAAAAAATTATGGACCTATGGTATTTGGACCGAAGAAATACATTGAGTCTCCTTTAACTCTTAAAGAACTTCCGAAAATAGATTTATTTTTACTGACACACAATCATTATGATCACATGAGTATTCGTACGATAAAAAACTTTCCTTATAAAAATACTAAAGTTCTTGTGCCTCTTAAGCTTGGGAAATATTTTACAAAAAATGGATACAAAAAAGATACAGTTAAAGAAATGGATTGGTTTGATAAAATTAAGATTAATGATGAAATCACAGTAACAATGCTTCCAAGCCAACATTGGTCCAAACGATGGATCTGGGGTGATGGAAATACGAATAGATCACTTTGGGGAAGCTTTTTAATTGAATACAAAGATAAAAAAATCTTTTTTGCTTGTGATACTGGACCAGCACCATTTTATAAGGAATTAGGAAAAAAATTTGGTCCTATCGATTTGGGTTTTGGAAATTTGGGCGCTTATAATTTCTATCCACTGGTTCCAGTAAAGGATAAATCTACAGCCCACGCAAATCCTGAAGAGCTTTTATCTTTAATGAAAGACTTAGAGGTAAAAAAAGTTATAGGAATGCATTGGGGAACAGCAATATTAAGTTTAGAGCCGATATGGGAACCTCCAGTAAGGTTTAAAGATAATGCTGAAAAGTTTGGCTATGAAAAAGATGAAGCAATTATATTCAAAATTGGTGAAATTAAAAAATTAAAAGACCTTATCAACTAATTTTTTTTTTGTTTCTTTCTCTATCAAGCAATTTAGTAAGCGAGTCCACCATAAGATCTGCGGCTCTAAATATTTCCGTTGGTTTAAATTCATAAGAGTTATGTTTTTCTGGATTTGATTTATCTTCAATTATAATTCCTTCATCAGGTGAATTATCTTTGATGTATATTAAAATTAACCAATCATCCTCTGTGGTATCATCCCATTTTATAAATATTTCTCCAGTCTCAAATCTTCGATCAACTACCCTCATAATACTTAAATATTTTGGAATATATCTTTTGTTTATTTGAAAACATAAACTATGAGCAGATCTGTAAAAGCTTTCTAAGGCATACTCAATTTTTTCTCGTTCCTGATTATAAATTCTCTCTTTTTCTAATAGAGTTTCCTTATTATCAGTATCTTCAATTTTAATTCCAAGTTGAGCAACTCTTTCTCTGATTGCTTCATTAACTTTCTGTTCTCTTAAAGATCTATATTTTTCTTTGATTCTCTCTATACGTTGTTGAACTTCTTCGTAAGACTCTCTTTGTTGGCTAAGTACATATTTCTCTAAATTTTTTATTTCTAAAGCCTCTCTTTTTCTAAATTGCTCTATCTTTTTTTCTAAAGCAATTTGTTCTAAAAATTTTCTCTGTTTCTCTGCTCGCTCTTTTCTAAGTTCAGCTTGCTCCAATCTTATAAATTTCTGCAATTCTATCTTTCTTTCACGACCCAATTTTTCTTCTTCTCTAAGCTCAAGTTCTTTAGCTTTAATTGCAAGCTCTTCTTGTTGTTTAAAACGTTTTTGTGCCTCTATTTTTTCTCTCTGCATCGCTTTAATTTTAATTTTTTTTTGTTTTTCTCTTTCCTCTTGAATAACTTTTTTTATATTTGAAACTCGATTAGAAATACCTTGAAAGAATTTCTGCAGAGATTTATCTAGATTAAAATTAAATCTGAGTATTGATCTCAATTTATCGCTTAAACTTAAAATTCCTGATATAACCGCTCTTGTTTTTTTGGTTTTTTTGTTTTTGATTTTAGACGGAATAAATTTTTTTTTTCGTGACTTAGTTTTTTTTCCTTTTTTTTTAAAAATTCTTTTTATTCTTGATTTTCTTTTGGTAATTTTTTTTCGTCTTTTAGCACTTTTTTTTGATCTGAATTTTTTTGATTTTGTTGGCCTAATTTTTTTAAGTTTCTTTTTTTTTCTATTCATACTGTTATTTTATTTAATAACAGTTTTTATGAATATATATAGTCTCTTGTTCTATGAGCAGAATGAAAGTTCTTAACAATTTGTAATTGAAAAACAACAAGATCGCGGTATCTGAAAGCTGCCGCACAGCTTGCTAAATAAAATTCCCACATTTTACAAAATTTTTCATCAAACAAATCTTTTATCTCATTCCTTTTTGCTAAAAATCTTTCTAACCATGCCTCTAGTGTTTTATCGTAGTGTCTTATTAAAGTTTCTGTGTCAGCAACGATTAGACCAGTTTTCTCTATTGGTTTAATAAGCTGACTCAGCGAGGGACATACACCCCCTGGAAAAATATATTTATTTATGAATTGATTTGGAGCAGAAGGTTTGTCCACTACACCAATTATATGAAATAGGAAATTTCCATTATCATTTAAAATACTGTTAATTTTCTTAAAAAAAGTGTTATAGAACTTTACACCTAGGTGTTCCCCAAAACCTACTGATACAATACGATCGTAGTTTCCCTTTACTAGTCTATAATCTATTAATTCAAATTTAACTTGATTTTCCAAACCTAACTTCTTGGCCTTCTCTTTACAATAATTTATTTGATTGGTACTTAATGAAATTCCAGTTACTTCACAGTCATACTGTTTTGCTATCTCAAAACAAAGACCGCCCCACCCACAACCAATATCTAAAACTGTTTGATTTTTTTTAATATCAAGTTTTTTTATTATATGTTGGATTTTATTTTCTTGTGCCTCTTCTAAAGTTTTAGTTTCTTCTTTCCAGTAGCCACAGCTATATTGACGATAGTGCTTATCAAGCATCACATCATAAAGAATTTCACCTTTTCTTCCACCAATATCATAATGAGCTTCAACATTTTTTTTTGATTTACCTGGAAAATTAAAATTAGAGATAAATCTCCATGCTTGATAAATTTTTTTAAAAAAAATACTTGCAGTGCTAACTTCACTTCTTCCTAGATTTTTTAGAACTTCCATTAAAAATTCCTTCAATGAGGCATTTTCAATAACTATATCTCCTCTCATAAAACCTTCAGGAAACTCAAGTTCTGGATTCAGTAGAATTTTCCAATTTAAATCTTTTTTTAAAAGTTTTAAAGTTATAGGATTAATCTGTTTTGGTGTACCGCAAATATATTTTTGGTTTTCAGAGTCAATTAATATTATTCCACCCTCTTTAAAAATTTTTGTAAATAATTTTGCTAAAATCATAAATTACACTACTATGTTTTTCTCACTAATAAATTTTAGTTTTTGTAATTTTTCAATAAGTTCTTTCAGTTTTTGCTTACTTAACAAAGTAAGTGGAGGTAATATATTCTTATAATTTTCATCTTTTATCGAATGAAAACTGTGCAAAGCTGATATTAAATTATAGCCATCGAAGGTTTCACGAACACCTATTAATTGATCATTTTTTGTTTGCGGCATCTTATTTTCAAAATCATCAAATACTTTTCTGGCTAAGGAGTGCGTTGAATTAGTTACTGCACTTATAACTCCGCTGGATCCTTTTTCTAATCCTTTAAGTAGTTTAGCCTCACTACCAGGAAATATTAAAAAATTTTTAATTTTTAAATTTTCATACAAATTATAAGATGAATCTTTTACTCCAATTATATTTTTAGGAAATGACTCAACTAATTTTCTAATCGCATCAATTGAAAAAATATAACCAGATAATTTTTGAAAATTATAAATTATAATTTTAATTTTTGGGCATGCTGATATTATTTTTTTGTAAAACTCAAAAACTCCTTCGTCAGAATTTCCAACATAGTATGCGCTTGGCATTAACAAAATCGTATTAAAATTAAACTCACTGGCATATTTTATTAACTCAATATTTTCATTAAGACTGTTGCAGCCTGTTCCTAAATAAAAGTATTTCCTTTGTTTGTGTGTAGAAATTTTTGAAATTAGCTCCATTTTTTCATTTTTAGATATTAGTTGTGACATTCCAGTACTTCCAAAAAAGAAACATCCATGTAATCCGTTTTTAATTAGGTTTTCAGCATGAGAAATAGTAGCCTCAACATTTAACGTTAAGTCTTTATTTAAAACACTTAAACTTGCTGCGTATACGCCTCGTTTCAACATCTTATTGTCCCAATTTATTGAAATAAATTATAATATAAGTTTCAAAAATGAAAGTTTTGATTCTAATAAATAAAGTTGGGCTAGGAGACTATATAATTCACCTGAATTATATACATGAAATCTCGAAAAAATATGAAAAACCAGTTTCTATATTAGCCAAAGAAAATACAAGGGCAAAAGATCTTTTTCAAGACGATCCTCATATCAAAGAAGTGATAACATTAGATCGCTTAGAGGATAATACTGGTAGCCACGACGGTTTAAATGGATTTATAAAGTTGATAGAAGATATTAAAGAAAAAAAATTTGATAAAGTATTCATATTTAATAGTTCAGTAAGATATTTTTTAGTTTGTAAATTTGCAGGTATCAAAAAAATTGCTCAATATCCTCTATTTAAAAAAAAAGGGCAGCATGTTGTCAATACAGCAAAAATTTTTACTGAGAATGAAATTGATAAAATTGTATCAACACAACCAAAACTCTTCGTCAATCAGGATAGGATATTAAAAGCTCAAAAAAATATGTCATTAAATAATAAATGTATTGTGTTAGGGATTAGTGCATCCGGACCAACTAAACGCTGGGAAATAAAAAATTTTATTAAATTAATTGAAAAAATAAATCAAAAATTTCCATCAAAATTTTATTTAGCAGCTGGAAAAAATGACCAGCCTTTGATAAATGAAATATCGGATTCAAATATAGGATCTAATTGTATTTCTCTAAATAACTTAAAGATAAATGAAATGCTTCCAATTATAGCAAATTGTAATTTATACTGCGGAAATGATACAGGTTTTATGCATATCAGTGCCGCTCTTAATTTGAAAACTGTAGCATTGTTTATGGATAGTCCAGTCCTGGCCTATGGAAAGTATTCAAAAAATATTAATGTAATTATTCCAGAAGGTGAGACTGAGGAGACAACAACCCATGATACTTTAGGTGTAGATAAGATCTCTTTTGATAAAGTTTATAATAAATGTATTGAGCTTTTATCTAACTAAAATCAGTTTTTATTATTTTTTCTTTAGCTTCATTTACTAATTGACTCAATCTAGAACTGTCTACATTACGGTTCATATCAGGATGAATTTTTTTTTGTAATTGATTAGCTGCTTTTAAAACTTCCTCTTTGCTTGCGCCCTTTTTTAATCCTAGCAATTTATAAGCCTCGTCTGATGTAAGGCTAGATGATCCTGGAGTTTGACCAAACTGACCTTGAGAAAATCTTCCCGTATTATTTTTCATAAATTGGATTAATCTCCATAATTGATACATTTGCAAAGCAGTAAACCCTTTAATCTTGAGCCCAGAGAGCAAGATCAACCACATTGGAAGACTGAAGATGAATTTACCGCCAATTGTAAATAGTACAGCTAAAATCAATGATATATAAATCGCAATTTTTTTTATAGTTGTGGCTATCTTTTTTGAACTAGCTCTAGCGAACCAATTTAGAAAAAGGTAGATTACGACGAAAATGATAATTCCCAACAAAAACAAATTCATATAATTTCCTAGTATGAATATACCAAAACTTAAAAAAATAAAGACTATGAAAAATTATCACGGGATTCCACTAGAAGATGATTATTCATGGATCGATCAGCCAAATATCCTTGAAGTTTTAAAGGATCCAAAAAAGTTAAATACTGAGGTCAAGGATTACATAGAAGCTAACAACAAAATAACTGAAGACTACTTCACAGACGTTAAAGAATTACAGAAAAATTTATTTAACGAAATCAAAGGAAAAATTAAATTAGATGACACTGGATTAAAATATAAAGATAAAAGATATTATTATTGGTCAAAAACAGAAGCTAAGGGTAATTACGGTAAAAGAATGAGGCAACTGATTGATGGCTCTAAATCTGAGGAGGTTTATTTTGATGGTGATTTGGAAAAGAAGAAGTCTGGTTCAGAGTATTTTGGGGTTGGCACTGTAAGCACTTCTTATTGTGATAATTTAATTGCTTATTCTCTAGATTTAAAAGGATCAGAATATTATACAATTTATTTGAGAGATCTTAGAACAGGAAAAAATGAAAAAGATGTAATTGGAAATACAAGCGGAAGCGTCACATGGGCTTTAGATAATAAAAGCTTTTTCTACTCTAAATTAGATCAATATCATAGACCAAGACAAATTTTCAAACATGTTCTCGGAACATCGACCGATCAAGATCAACTAATATTTGAAGAAAAAGATGAAACTTTTACTTGTGGTATTGGTATTACCTCTGATGAAAAATATTTCATTATTGGGACTTCTGATCACATAACAACTGAAGAATATTTTTTTTCTACTGATGCTAAAGAAATTAAACCCACACTTTTTCAAAAAAGGAAAAATGATGTTCGTTATTCAATAGACTCTTGGCAAGGTTATTTTTATGTTCACACTAATGAGGAGGCTAGAGATTATAAGGTACTCAGATGTAAGACTAATCAGATAGATAATTTAGAAGTTTTTATCCCAGCAAAAAAAGAGACTGTTATCGGTGGTTTTGAATTTTTAGATGATTATATTATTAGATCAGAAAAGTCTGATGCTATACCAAAACTGTTTGTAAGAAATATTCAAACTAACAAAGAAGAGGAAATTAAAATTTCAAATGAACCAATAGGCGTTCCTGGTGTTTCTTTAATGCAAAGAGATACAAATACTACAATGATAAGAGTTGGATGGGAAAGTATGACAACTCCAGGACAAGTATATGAGTATGACATCGTCTCAAAGCAAAAAAAATTAGTAAAACAAACAGAGGTTCCATCTGGGCATGACTCCGCTAATTATGTTGTTGAAAGAATAAAGGCTGAATCTCATGACGGTCAAATGATACCTATTAGTTTGGTTAGATTGAAAACAGCAAAACAAGATGGAAAATCAAAAATTCTTTTATATGCCTACGGGGCATACAAACATAGTATATCTCCATCTTTTAGTGCCTCAAGATTTTGTTTAATTGATAGAGGAATTACTTTTGCGATAGCACATGTTAGAGGCGGAGGAGATTTAGGAGATAGACATCATGAAAAAGGTAAAAAAAAATTTAAGAAAAATACTTTTTTAGATTATATAGCTTGCGCAAAACATCTTATAGAACAAAGATATACATACAAAGGTGGAATTTGTTTTTATGGCGGATCTGCTGGAGGTCTTACAGGTGGAGCTGTAGCTAATATGGCTCCTGATTTATTTTTTGGAATGCTTTTGTTAGTTCCATTTGTAGACACAATGACAACTATGTTAAATGAGAAATTACCATTAACACCAGGCGAATGGGAGATGTGGGGAAACCCGATAAAAAGTAAAGAGTACTTTGAGTATATCTTATCCTATGCACCTTATAACAATATTAATAAAAAAGATTACCCGCCGATGCTTATTACAACCTCTTTATTTGATAACAGAGTCCTTTACTCTGAGCCAGTTAAATATATTGCAAAACTTAGAGAGACAAAAACTGATAACAATCCTCAATTATTAAAATGCAAAATGGAAGCAGCAGGTCATGGAGGAATGTCTGGCCGCGACAATGCGATCACAGAACTAGCAGAAGAATATTCTTTTATTTTAAAATCTGCAAAAATTTTAAAATAACAATCTTGAAAAAATAAAAATAATTCCCATATCTAAATTGTCGGTTGCCAAGTGGGGCTGACATTAACCTTGCTAACAAAGGAGGACATATGACAAGTAAGGATCTATCGATCTTTAATTCACTCAGACCTTTTAGCATTGGATTCGATGACATGTTTGATCAGTTTGAGTCTATGTTAGGGAATGGTAGTCTTGGTGTACAAACCAATTATCCACCATACAACATCCGAAAGGCAGGCAAAGATAAGTATGCTATTGAAGTAGCGGTTGCTGGCTTTAACAAAGATGATGTTGAAGTTGAATATGAAGATAATCTTTTAACTGTAAAAACAAAAGACGTTAAAAGAACTGAAGAAAAAGAAGGAGATGAAGTTATTCATCGAGGAATATCACAAAGATCTTTTGCTAGATCATTTACAATTGCAGATGATGTAAAAGTGAATGGTGCTGAGCTTAAAGATGGTTTACTGACTATTTCTTGTGAAAAAATTATCCCTGAAATTAAGAAAAAAAGACTTATTGAAATTAAATAAGTTTACCTTACTTGCGGAGTATTTACTCCGCAGGTAATTAAAAGCAATTTTTGCTACTAAAACCAACCACAATATTCCTTGGGTTTACCTCAAACTTACGCTCACACTTAATTTTATATTTTTCAGTTATATAGACGTAATTTCTATTTCTTGTTTTTAAAAATTCAACTTTATCAGGTTGGCCATAAAAACTTTTAAGATCTTCTTCAGGTTTATTTAACCATTTGCTTAATTCCTGCTCTTCTTTAGTTGTCGTATCTTCAATTTTCTTTGAGACAGTTTGGCAACCAATTAATGAAATTAAAAATAATGTGTATAAAATCGTAAAATAAAATCTTTTCATACTTATCCTTATTTTATAACGAAAAGTTATAAACAGATATATTTACTATTGGTTGAATCAACGGAGATATGAGGGATTTAGTTAAGATTTTAACAGTTATATAGAGTAATAAGTCTTAAACGGAGGTTTTATTTTATGATGGATAAATATTTTGAGTATAGAAAACATAAAACAAATTTTAAAACTGAGGTAATAGCTGGTGTAACTACTTTCCTTACAATGGCATACATCATGTTTTTAAATCCCTTTATCTTATCTGGTGAATTTGCTGGAACAGAAAAAGGTTTTTTTGATTTTGGAGCAGTATTTACTGCAACAATATTAGCTACAGCGCTTGCGTGTTTCATCATGGCATTTTATGGAAAAACTTGGCCTATAGGTTTGGCACCAGGTATGGGTATTAATGCATTTGTTGCATACGGAGTAGTTGCAGGAATGGGGTACACCCCTCAAGCAGCATTAGGTGCAGTGTTAGTTGCTGGAATTATTTTCTTAGCTATATCACTCACACCTTTAAGAGCGTGGTTGATTAATTCGATTCCAAAAAGCTTAAAACTAGGAATTGGTGCTGGGATTGGATTATTTTTAGCTATTATTGGTTTAGAAATTATGGGAGTAGTGGGAGACCATCCAGTCACGCTAGTTACTTTAGGTGACATTAAGAATCCTTTAGTGCTTCTTGGTTGTTTAACTTTTGTCTTTATGATTGTTTTAGAAAAGATGAAAATAAGAGGAAACATTATAATTGGTATCCTTTTATTTAGTATAATAGCTTGGGCTACTGGTTTAGCAAAATTTAATGGTGTTGTTGGTTCTATCCCGCCAATGACTTACTTATTTGATTTTGATCTTAAAGCAGCGCTCACTGCAGGTATGGCTTCAATAGTTTTTACGTTATTGTTTATAGACTTTTTCGATACAGCAGGAACATTAACATCTGTTGCTAACGTAGCAGGTAAAGTTGATAAAAAAGGTAAAGTGCAAGACATCAACAAAGCAATGTTGTCTGACAGTGTGGGAACAGTAGCTGGAGCGATGATGGGAACAACAACCGTTACTAGTTATGTTGAGTCAGGCGCAGGAGTAAAAGCCGGAGGCCGAACTGGAATGACTTCGCTTGTAATAGGAGTTTTATTCCTAGCTTGTTTATTCTTTTCGCCACTCGCTACAAGTTTGCCAAAAGAAATTGATGGTGCAGCGTTGTTGTACGTGGCAATATTATTCGTTAGAAACATCACTGATATTGAGTGGAATGATATAGCTGAGTCAGGTCCTGCAGTAGTTGCAATGATAACAATGCCGTTAACATATAGTATAAGTAACGGTATCGCTCTTGCATTTATTTCATATGCATTAATTCAAATATTTACAGGAAAATTTGGAAAAACCTCTCCTGCTATTTGGGTAATCGCAGTATTTAGCGTAATTAGTTTTTACGTAGCATAAAAATTTTAGGGCCAGTTAATTCTGGCCCTTAATTCTTCTGATGTTTATTAATTAGATCCTGAACTTTTATTTCTTCATAATGTTCAAATGGTTGAACTATCCAAGGATTGCTCTCTAACCTTTGTGCACAAAAATCCGGCTCAAAAGTTGAGTCTTTTTTTTTCCAAAGCACCGCTGTCTTTATCTCTTTTATGTTGTCTTTAAGAGGTGGGTATTTTTTCAACCAATCAATACTTTTATTGAGGGTTATTCCAGTGTCAGATAAATCATCACATAGCAAAATATTTCCTTTCATATTTTGAACGGTAGAACTCATTTCTCTCGAAAAAACTAAATCACCTTGCTGATCTTCTGTGCCCTCTCCTGAATAAGACTCAACAGCTAAGTAAGCACATTTCAATTTAAAAACTCGACTTAAAACATCAATGATTGGTGCCCCACCGCGCATAATACCAATAAGTAAATTTGGCTTAAAGCCACTTTCATAAATTTGTATTGCTAATTTTTCTACGATTAGATTATACTCTTTCCAGTCTACGATAAGTTTATCTGCCATGAAAAAAAATAATTTATTTTAAAGGAGTTGTAAATGAAAGGATATGTAGTTTGTGTTTATAAAAATATAACTAATGAGGAAAAACTTAAAGAATACGCATTAAAAGCTAGAGCAGCGGTTGAAAAATATGAAGGAAAATTTTTGATTAGAGGAGGAAGGTCAACGGCAAACGAAGGTGAAAAATCACCGAGGACTGTTGTCATTGAGTTCACTTCTTATGATCAAGCTAATGACTTTTATAAGTCAAAAGAATATCAAGACGCGCACTCAATTCTCATAGGTTATGCAGAACGCCAGCATCAAATAATTGAGGGGGCTTAGTATTGTATTGGCTCGTCATCGATTGATCTCCAAAGATACCATGTTGCAACTGAGCAATAAGGAGTAAATTTCCTATAAAGTTTTTTAAGAAAACTTTTAGGAGGAAAGTATTGTTTCTTATAATTATTTGAAATCGCTCTTAATAGGCCAATGTCTTGTAAAGGCCAAATATTAGATCGATTATAAGTGAATAGTAAAATCATTTCTGCACTCCATCTGCCTATTTGTCTTAAAGATGATAAGTAAATAATGGCTTCTTCATCATTCATGTTTTTGATTAATTTTGGATCAAATTCTTTTTTTACAAATTTAATGGATAATTCTTTAATTCCCAAAGCTTTTTGCCTACTTAAACCACAAGATTTGAGTTGTGATATTGATAGTTTTGATACTTTTAATGGAGTAACTTTTTTGGTTTTTTTTTGAAATTTATTAAATACTGAATTGGCAGCCGATACACTTATTTGCTGACCAACTATACTTTTACACAAAGAATAAAAAATATCTTTTCTAGTAGTCAAAAATTTATCATTGTATTTAAGAATTAGTCTTTTTAAAACTTTATCTCTTTTGGATAAGGTGTTAACTGCTTTCGACCAATAGCTTGGATATTTGCTCACGATCTTGGGCTTACAACTTCTTTTTTTAATTGAGACTCTCTCATAAAGATAATTAAAGAACTTACAATTATTAGACCAGCTCCTAGAAGAGTTAACACTTTTGGTATTTCACCCCAAATGAAGTATCCTAGTAATATAGCAAATACCAAATTTAAATACTTTGTTGGTGTAACAAGTGATGCTTCAGCAATTCTTAGTGACACAGTAAGTAAAATATTTGCCACTGAACCTATTATGCCAGTAAAAATTAAAAGAAACAGATCAAATTTAGATGGCATAATCCAACCAAAAGGAAGTGTTGCTAAACCAACTATCATACTTAGTAAAGAAAAGTATAAGGCAATTCTATAATTAGGCTCTGTAGATGATAAGCTTCTAATGCTTAGGGCTACACATGCAAAGAAAATACAAAAAATTATTGGAAATAAATAATAAATATTTAATTCATCGTAAGCTGGTTTTACAATCATTAACATTCCAATAAACCCGATTAAAACTGCAGACCATCTTCTAATACCTACTTTTTCAGATAAAAAAAATATTGAACCTAATGTAACGAAAATTGGACCTCCAAAAGTTAAGCTTACAACATCTGCTAAAGGTATCTCTCTCAAGGCAATAAAAAGTGCAACGATTGCTAAGGTGCCCGTTACAGCTCTGAAAGCATGTAATTTAGGTCTTGTAGTTTTATAAAAAGTTTTAAATTCACTCCTAGGTACAAGCATTAGAATTGGTATCAAACCAAAAAAAAATCTTGCAAATAACACTTCACCTACAGGAAACTGATCTAGCCATTTAACACAAGCATCCATCATGGCAAAACATGCCACGGATGCAACCCCGTACAATACGCCTAATTGATTTCGTGTTAACAATTTAATATCCTCACAACTCTATATAATTACTTTATGAAGAAATGTACACTTGCTCTTGGTTGTTTTTGGAAACCTGAGGAAAACTTCAAAAACAAGCCAGGTATAATTGAAACAGAGGTCGGCTATGCTGGTGGATTATCCGATAAAGTTACATATGAGGAAGTATGTAAAGGTCACACTGGTCATGCAGAAGTTGTTAGACTGACCTTTGATGAAAAAATAATTTCATTTAAAAAAATTTTAGATTTATTTTTTAAAATGCATGATCCCACTCAAAAGGATATGCAATTCCCTGATGTTGGAACTCAATATCGAAGTGAAATATTTTATGAAGATAATATTCAAAAAGTTGAAGCTAAAGAAATTTTAGAAATATTTAACAAAGAGCTAAACGGGAAAATTCAAACTAATATTTCTCAACTCAAAAATTATTGTAAGGCAGAGGAGTATCATCAAAAATACTTAGAAAAAAATAGATAATGAGACAGCTTGTTACTACAGAATGGCTAGAGAAAAATATTAAAAGAGTAAAAATATTAGATGCTACTTGGTGTTTACCTAACTCAGGTAGAAATGCTGAAGAGGAGTTTAAAGAAAATCATATAAAGAACTCCATATTCTTTGATATTGATAAAAATTCAAAGAAAAATTCTTCGTTACCCCATATGCTTCCTTCAAATAAACAATGGGGAAACATTGTTTCCAATTTGGGAATAAATAATTCTGACCATATAATTATTTATGATAATTCAGATGTCTTTAGTTCTTGCAGAGTTTGGTATACTTTTATTTACTTTGGACATAATGCTGATCTAGTTTCTGTTTTAGACGGGAATTTTACTAAATGGTTGAAGGAAAATAGAGCTGTGTCAAAAGAAATAATAAAAATCTCCAAAACTAATTATGAAACTAATGAAAATTTATCCATGGTAATTAATAAGACTCAAGTTATAAAAAACATTTTAGATAAAAAATTTCAATTAATAGATGCTAGAAACAAAGAAAGATATTTGGGTTTGGTTCCTGAACCCCGACAAGGATTAAAAAGTGGTCACATTGAAGGATCTAAAAATATACCTTTTCAATTACTTTTAAATGAAGATAGAACTTTCAAAAAAAAAGAAGATTTAATAAAGATTTTTGATCAGAACGAAATAGATAAAGATAAAGATATTGCTTTTACATGCGGATCTGGAGTCACGGCATGTATTTTAGGGCTAGCTAATTCTATCATAAGTGGTAAAAAACCTACTATCTATGACGGTTCATGGTCGGAGTACGGATTAGAATAAAAATGAAAGCATCATCAAAATTAAAAGTATTTTTAATTATTTTTTTTATTACTATTTTTGCAATTATTGCTGCAAGGCATTTTATTGGTCTACACTTCAAAAAAAAATTTAGTGTAAGGCCTGCACCAGGTGTAATTGTAGAGCAAGTTGAGAGATCTTTATTTTACAAAAGTATAGAAACTTTTGGGACAGCATTAGCTCAAAATTCAAAAACGTATAGAATAAAAACTAATGAAGTTGCTGGAAAATTAAATATTGATAATAGATTTGTAAAAAAAGGTGAAATAATCCTCAGATTTAAAAGTGGAGAAGAGGTTATTGCAGATTTTGCCGGTAAATTGGGGAAAAGAGAAATTGCCCAGGGAGTTTTGGGTTCAGAGAGTTTAATAGTAACTTTGGATGATTTAAAAAAAATTGTAATAGATATAAAAGTTCCAGAGAATTATGTAAGTATACTTAAACCAGGATTGAAAGCAGAAATAACAAGTTCAGCATTTAAAAAAACTTTTAAGGGTAAAATTCAAACAATTAGCTCAAGAATAGATCCTTCTACAAGATCGATTTTATCTAGAGTTTTAGTTGATAATTCTGATTTCAAAATTATTCCGGGGCAATTAATGACAGTAAAAATTATATACGGTGAAATTAATCAAGTTGGTGTTCCTGAGAGCGCTGTTACGATTCAAGGTAGTACAGCTTTTGTTTACACAGTAAGAGATGAAACTGCTGAAAAAAAGAACATTGAAATTGGTAAAAGAAATTTTGGGAAAGTTTCTGTTGTATCAGGAATAAATGAAGGTGACCTTGTTATTACAGAAGGTGTCTCGAAAGTAAGAAATAACGCTAAAATCAAAATTATAAATCCAAATAATTAAATGTTTTTAACGGACCTATCTATCAAAAGACCTGTCGTAGCTTCAGTAATGAGCTTAGTACTGGTGATATTTGGTCTTGTAACTTTCCAAGAAATTCCAACTGATGAACTTCCTGATGTGCAGCCTCCTGTTGTAACAATTCAAACTGATTATAGAGGTGCATCGGCAGAAATTGTTGATACTCAAATAACTCAAAAAATCGAAGATTTTGTTGGAGGAACACCTGGGTTAGAAACGATAGATTCATTTAGTGAAGATGAAAGTTCAAGAATAACACTCACATTTAAAACGAGTTTAAACTTAGATGACGTTGCTAACGATGTAAGAAGCTCTGTATCTAGAGTGCTAGATAATTTACCAGAAGGTGCGGAACAGCCTGAAATTTTTAAACAAAGCGCGGGTATGAGAACTACTATGTGGTTGTCTTTCAATTCTGAAACAATGACAGATTTAGAATTAACTGATTACGCCGATCGATATTTAACAGATACTTTTTCTACTGTTGATGGCGTAGGTAGAGTACGCCTTGGTGGTCAACGTGAACTTTCACTTAGGATTTGGTTAGATCCAATAGCTTTAGCTGCAAGAGATCTAACCACTCAAGAAGTGGAAGCAGTCTTAAGAAGTGAAAATACAGAATTCCCAGCTGGACGAATTGAGTCAAGAGATATCGATCTAACTATAAAACTCGATAAAGCTTATAAAGAAGTTGAGAATTATAAAAATCTACCGCTAAAAAGAGCTAAAGACGGTTCAATTATAACATTATCAGATGTTTCAAGAATCGAATTAGGAGCTGAGTCAACAAGAACTCTTTTTAAAGGCAACGGAAAGCAAGTGGTTGGTATAGGGATATATCAACAATCTGATGCAAACACTATCGCTGTAGCTAATGGGATAAAAAAAAAGATAAAAGAACTAAAGCCAAGTTTGCCACCAGGCACTATCTTGGAAGTTTCATTTGATAGAAGTAATTATATAAAATCTGCTATTAAGGAAGTTTATAAAACACTGATTATTGCATTAATATTAGTGACTATTATTATTTATCTATTTCTAGGCAACCTTAGAGCTTTGGTTGTCCCATTAATAGCTTTGCCTGTTTCATTAATCTCAACTTTTTTATCAATTTATATTTTTGATTTTTCGATTAACCTTTTTACATTGATGGCCTTAGTGCTAGCTATCGGTATTGTGGTTGATGATGCCATTGTGATGCTTGAAAACATAGTAAGAAGAATAGAGTTAGGCGATACACCTTTAGTTGCAGCTTACAAAGGTGCCAAGCAAGTATCATTTGCAATAATAGCTACAACTGTTGTTTTAGTAGCAGTATTTGTTCCTCTAATTTTTATTAAAGGAATTACAGGAGTTCTTTTTACTCAAACAGCGATTACTCTTGCATCAGCTGTGATCATTTCTAGCTTTGTTGCGTTATCATTAAGTCCAATGTTGGCAAGTAAATTTTTGCAAAAAGATATGCAAAAATCAAAAATTGTTTTAAAATTTGAGAAGTTTTTGAAGGATCTCACTTATCTTTATAAAGTTTCACTTTTAAATTGGATAAAAAAAAGAAAAACAATAACTATTTTTTTATTTGGAACTCTTGCATTAACAATATTTTTTTTTAATTTTGCTAAGAAAGAATTGATTGCTCCTGAAGATAGAGGGGCATTTTTTGTAATTGTAAAGGCTCCACAAGGGTCTGGTTTTAATTTTACCAAAGATAGAGCAGAAGAAATCGAGGAATTGTTGCTTCCAAGTGTAGGTAAAGGTGAATATAGAAAATTAATCATGCGAGTTCCTGGTTTTGGAAAGTCTGCTAAACAAGTAAATAGTGGATTTATAATTGTTCTCTTAGAGCCTTGGGCTAAAAGAGATCGTCACGGTGTTGAGATAATGAGAGAGTCTTTTGGAAAAATTGCGAGAGTACCGGGTGTTTTGGCTTTTCCAATAATGCCTCAGGGAATAAGGACTGGCGGAATAGAAAGTCCTGTTCAATTTGTTGTTTTAGGTAATACATATGATCAATTAATTGAGTGGAAAGAGATAATTAAAAAAGAAGCAAGAAAAAATCCTGGTCTTACTTCTATTCAAGATGACTTTGATCTGAATAAACCTCAATTAAATGTAAAAATAGATCAAAAAAAAGCCGCTGATCTAGGTGTTTCGACAGAAGATATTGGAAAAACTATAGAAACAATTTTTGGTTCTAAAAGAGTTACAAACTTTACAAGGGATGGAAAAGAATATTCTATAATTTTGCAAGGCGATATCAAAGATAGACAAGAGCCAGATAGTATAAGTAAAGTTTTTGTAAGATCTAAAAACAATGGAAAGCTTGTATCTGTGTCAAACTTAGTTGCATACGATGAAGAGGGACAATCGCCATTCCTAGCAAGATACAATAGACAAAAAGCAGTTACTATCTCGGCAAGACTTGTGGGAGACTATTCGCTTGATGAGGCTCTAAAGTTTTTAGTGGGTGTTGTTGAACAAAATACACCTCAAGCAAAAATTGCTTATAAAGGTGAAAGCGAGGAGTATAAAAAAACTAACACTGAACTTTATGTAATATTTGCTTTAGCGTTAATTACTGCATACCTAGCCATGAGTGCTCAATTTGAAAGCTGGAGGCATCCACTGACAATTATGTTAACTGTGCCTATGGCTATTCTTGGTGGATTAATTGGTTTATTAGTAGTTGGGTCTTCATTGAATGTTTATAGTCAGATAGCATTAATCATTTTGATCGGTCTCTCAGCTAAAAATGGTATCCTAATTGTAGAATTTGCAAATCAGTTAAGGAAGGAAGGAAAAAGTTTAGAAGTTGCTGTATTTGAAGCTGCCGCTATAAGGCTAAGACCTATTCTCATGACAAGTATCTCGACAATTATTGGAGTTTTACCACTAATTTTTGGAACTGGACCTGGTGCTGCAAGTCGATTAACTGTTGGTATAACAATATTTGGTGGAATGTTATTCTCAACATTTTTTACTCTCTACGTAATTCCTACTGTTTATACAATTATAGGAAGAGGAACTAAGAGGATTGATGCTGTTGAAATTGAGCTACAGAAACAGCTTAAAAAATAATATATTTGTTTTTATCTAGATTTTTTTTACAGAGTGTTAATTGTTTTCTATATTTGCTTGCCATATCCTTGACTGACTTTGCGTATATAATGGCCTTTTTGTCTTTTGAATAATTTTTGTAATCTCCCCAGCCTTTATAATAAGCTAAATACTGTCGATAAGGATCTTTTTTTGAAATTTTTAATATTTTATTTGTTTTATGGATGTACCATCCTATAAAATCTACTGAGTCTTTGAATCTTGCTCTTGTGGCAAGTGGATTATTTGTTTCTCTTTTATATTGTTCCCAAGTTCCCTTAACCGCTTGGGAATATCCAAATGAAGATGAAGGTCTTTTAAATGGAATTACTTTAAATAATTTAGTCCTTGGAGGTTTTGCGAGCCAATTAAAGTCGCTTTCTTTTTTGACAAAAGCTAATTGTAAATGAATAGGCGCTCCCCATTTTTCAAAGGAAGCCTTAGAATGTTTGTACCACAAATATCTCTCTTCAAAGATAGCACAACTATTTTGAGTATTTTTTGGAATTGACGAACATGCACTTAAAATAAAAAAAATTAAAAAAAATGTTATTTTTTTAAAAGGAATCACTTAGTAATTTATACTAAAAATTAGTTAAGCTTTCTCCATTTTTCTGGTTTTATAAACTTCCCTTGCCATAATCCTAATTTGTTTTCTTTAGCAAAATCCTCATCTGGCACGTATTTTTTTGAGTATCTTCTATATGCTATTGCGTATCCATTTCTTACCATCCACTGATTTAAGTTTATTTTTTCCTTATAACATGTAGCAATATATCTTTTGTATTTGTCTTTAGTTGTAAATATACATTTTATTTTTGATCCACGAATTTTGCTTATTAATTTTTCTTTTGAAACTTTCCCGCAGCTATAATCTTTGTAAAATGTGAAACCAATTGTAGATGAAATTTTTAAAGACTCTTTTTTACATTGTTGCCTCATTTCTGGGGCATCTATACCTTCTAGTCTAAATTTTTTATCATTTATATGAATAGTATCTCCATCTACGATTTTAGGAACACCAGATATTTCTTCTGCTATTGTATTTGAGAAAAAAGTCAAAAATAAAATTATAAAACGCAAAGGCATTTAGTTCCTAGTTTTCCTAAAAGGCTTAAATATTAAATAAGCCAGTAATACTCCCGAGCTATTTGCATATAAATCATTTAGTTCAAATGCTCTATTAGGAATAAAATAATGTAATAATTCAAAAATTATTGAAATTAAAAATAAAAAGGAAAAGCTATTTAAAAATTTTCTTTGATTACTTCGAAATATAAAACCTAAAATACTTAAATAGAAAAAGAATACTAAATGATTAATAGAGGTACCTATTGGATTTGAAATAAAATTAGGTTGTTTTCCTAAATTACCGTATAAAAAATAACCAATTAAACTTCCTGGGAACAAATAAAGAATTAGTAGAATTATAAATGAAAAATAGAATAAATATTTTGAAGTAGAGAAGATAATATTTTTCATTTAGATTTTAATATAGTACATAATAACTTAACTAAATTATATGAGTAAATTAATCTTAACAAGACATGGGCAGAGTACCTGGAATGCTGAAAATAGATTTACGGGCTGGGTAGATGTTGAGCTTTCAGAGAATGGTAAAGAAGAAGCTAAAAAGTCCGGTGAATTAATTAGTAAATTAAATATTAAAATAGATATTAGTTATACTTCTTATCTTAAAAGAGCAATTGAAACACTCACGATTATATTAAAAACATTAAATTTATCTATGAAGTTTAACACAGCTTGGGAACTAAATGAGAGACATTATGGTTCATTAACTGGTTTAAATAAGGAAGAAACAAAAAAAAAAATTGGTGAAGAACAATTTAAAAAATACAGAAGATCTTGGGATGTGGCGCCTCCTCTAATGACTAAGGATAGTAATTACCTTAAAAATTTTAGCCCTTTAAACGGCGGAATTCCAAAAAATAAAATTCCATTAACCGAGTCCTTAAAGAATACTTACGAAAGAGTAATTCCTTTTTATGAAATTGAAATAAACAAAAATTTAGAAAATGGAAAAAATATTTTAATTTCAGCTCATGGAAATTCATTAAGAGCTTTGTGTAAATATTTATTTAGGATTTCAGATACAAAAATTAATGAATTGGAGATTCCTACTGGAAATCCGCTGGTAATTGATTTTGATAATAAATTAAAAATTAAAAAATATTATTATCTGGATGAGTCTAGAAGTAAAAATATAATTTTCAATCAATAGAACTTAAAGAAGATATTTTTTCAAACATTTCTAAGGTATTTAAATGGTAAAATTTTTGATTACTTTCCAACCCACCTAGATTGTTTTCGTTTATTAATTTTGTCCAAACTTCATTCATAGGAAAAATATTTTTATTTATAAAAGCTAAATGATCATTTTTCATTATTTGCAGGCCAGTAAAAATATATTGGTTCTGTTCATCTTTAGAAATTAAATTATTTTTTAAATTAAAGTCACCCTTGAAAGAATTATCAAAAGATAATTCTTTTTTTACCATTAATAAACTTGGTCTTTTATTCGTGAAATATACTTTTTCTAAAGATTGTATTTCTTCTGAATATTTATTACTCCAAAGTGTATCTGGATTAATTACAAAAAAGGGGTAATCCTTAAATTCTTTTGTTCCTTTTTTCACTCCACCACCAGTATTTAATAATAAATCTTGTTCATTTGACATTTTAATTTTAACCTCTGATTTAAAATCTGAAATAAATTTTTCAATTTGATTTGCAAGATGATGAATATTTACGGTTATCTCTTCTACACCATGATTAATTAAAAGATTGATTGCTCTCTCAAGAAGAGTGCTGCCTCTTATTTCTAATAATGGCTTTGGTTTTTTATTAGTAAGTGGTTGCATTCTTTTTCCTAAACCCGCGGCTAATATCATCCCGTGTTTTATTTTCATAAATTATTTATTTTTTTCAATTTTCGAATTTTAAGATATTTTTTAAATAATAAATTCAGATTCTTTAAGACAGGATTTTTAAGACGTCTCTCAATTAAACTCCAAGTATAAGGTAAATATTTAAGATAATTAGGTTTACCATCTCTTTTAAAAAGTCTTACGAATATTCCAAGAATTTTTAAATTTCTTTGAAGAGATAATATTTCAAAATCATTTTTTAAATTTTTGTATTCCTCCTTTTTTAATTTTGATTTGTAATAATAAAAATTTAATAATCTTTCTTGTAATTTTGAAGGCAGTTTTATTCTTACATCATCAATTAATGATGCAACATCATATAACGGATTTCCAATTATCGCATCCTGGCTATCGATCAAACCAAGTTTATTTTTATTAACCATTATATTTGATGCATGAAAATCTCTATGAACAAAAGTATTATTTTGAAAATAGAGTTTTTTATAAACTTTTGTCAATTCTTTTTTAAGAATATTTTTAATCTTTTTTAAATTTGAACTTTTGAAACAATACTTTAAATACCAATCAAAAAATAAATCAGATTCTTTATGAAGATTTTTAATTGAGTAATTTTGAAAATTAATTTTGAATTTACCTAAATTATAATTTCGTTGTAACTTTATATTTTGTAGTTTTATAATAACCTTAATGAGATCTTTGTAATCGTTAAATTTATTTTTTTTTTTAATAATTAAATCGTAAAAAGACTTTTGTCCCAAATCAGTAATCTCAATAATATTGTGCTCATAATGATTAGTTATCAACTTTGGTGAGTATATTTTATATTTTGCCAAAATTTTGTTAACGACAATATAGGTAATTAAATTTTTAAATTTTTCTTTTTTAGCTTGAATTATAATTGATGTATACTTTCCTTTTTGTAATCTGTAAAATTCTCTAAATGATGCGTCTCCTGAAATTTTTTTAAGTTTATAATTCATCTAAAATTTTCCATTTGCCTGAGCCTATAAATTTTATCTCTCTCTCTTTTTCATTTTTAACATAATCTAAATGTATTTCTAACTTATCAGATAATGGAATATTAATGAGTTGAGGCCATTCAATAATCTTAATAGTATCTTGCTTATCTAAAAAAATACCTAATTGCTCTAATTCTTTTTCATCTCTTATTCTGTAGAGATCATAATGCATAATCTTAATTCTTTTTAAGTCATATTCATAAAGTAGGTTAAAAGTAGGGCTAAGTACTTCTGTAATCTTTTCTCCATTTTTTTTTTGTAAATAATTAATCAAATATCTTGTAAAGGTGGTTTTTCCTACCCCGATTTCACCAATTAAAAAAATGCAATCATTCTTAAATAGCTTGTCTGCAACTTTTTGAGATAAGGAATTGAGATGTTCTAAAGATTTAACAATCATTTGCTACTGTTTAGTAGCGGTAAGTATCTGGTTTAAATGGTCCTGATGGTTTAACGCTAATATAATCTGCTTGCTCTTTTGACATTTTAGTTAATTTAGCACCTACTTTTTCTAAATGAAGCATGGCAACTTTTTCGTCGAGATGTTTTGGTAATACATAAACTTTCTTCTCATACTTATCAGAATTGTTCCATAGTTCAATTTGAGCAATTACTTGATTTGTAAATGAAGCGCTCATAACAAAACTAGGGTGCCCTGTAGCACATCCCAAGTTAACCAGTCTTCCTTCAGCTAAAAGAATGATCCTTTTTTTACTGGGTAATTCTATTTCGTGCACTTGCGGTTTTATTTCATCCCATTTGTAATTTTTTAATGCCTCAACTTGAATTTCATTATCAAAATGCCCTATGTTACAAAGTATTGCTCTATCTTTCATGTCTCTCATATGATCAGCTGTAACTATGTCTTTATTTCCTGTAGCAGTCACGACAATATCAGCATCTTTGATAGCTTCATCCATAACAACAACTTCGTAACCTTCCATAGCAGCTTGTAACGCGCATATCGGGTCTGTCTCGGTTACCATAACTCTTGCACCTGCTTGACGTAAAGAAGCAGCACTTCCTTTGCCAACATCACCAAATCCAGCAACGATAGCTACTTTACCTGACATCATTACATCAGTCGCTCTTTTAATACCATCTACTAAACTTTCTCTACAACCATAAAGGTTATCGAATTTAGATTTTGTTACCGAGTCGTTTACATTTATGGCAGATATTAGAAGCTCTTTAGCAGCCTCCATTTTTTTAAGTGCTAAAACACCTGTTGTAGTTTCTTCTGAAACACCTTTAACGTCTTTTAATAAATTTTTATATTCTTTGTGCATCAAAGCTGTAAGGTCACCGCCGTCGTCTAAAATCATATTTGGTTTCCAGTCTTTTTTTCCTTCAATAGTTTGCTTAATGCACCACCAGTATTCTTCTTCTGTCTCACCTTTCCACGCGAAGACAGGAATCCCCGTTTTGGCTATTGCCGCAGCTGCATGATCTTGTGTTGAAAAAATATTACAAGAAGACCACCTAACCTCTGCTCCCAATTCTACTAAAGTTTCAATTAACACTGCTGTTTGTATAGTCATATGAAGACAGCCTAAGATTTTTGCACCCTTCAAGGGTTTTTTACCTTTGTACTCCTTTCGGAGAGCCATAAGTCCTGGCATTTCTGTTTCTGCTAAAGAAATTTCTTTTCTTCCAAAATCTGCTTCGTTAATATTTTTTACTTTATAATCGTGGATCATATTGAAGATGTTATTATCAACATAAATAAACCTTAGCAAGAAATAATGTTAGGAAACTTTAGGAATTAAAACCTCAACCTGTGCTCCTTTAGCATTAAGCCTATTTGAGGCTGCTACTGTGCCTTTATGCAATTGAACAATATTTTTTACAATATTCAAACCTAAGCCGGAGTGTTTTCCAAAACTTGCGGGTCTATTGCTATAAAAACGCTTAAAAATTTTCTGAGGCGATGTTTCCGCAAAACCTGGTCCCTCATCTTTTACTGAAATTAATAAATTGCTAGAAGTTTCTTCAAGGCCAATCTCAATTTTTTGATTATCTTTGCTAAATGAAATTGAATTATCTAATAAATTAGCAACTACTTGTTCTAATCTATTGCTTATACCGAATATAAAATGACCGTTTTTACTTTTAATATTATTGATAACTCTTATCTCAATTTTTTTATTCTGATTAATAAGATCCTGGTTAAAGTCTTCCACTACACTATTAACTATCTCAACTAAATTAATTTTACTCATTTTTTCTCTGGATAAAGATGCTTCGTCTTTTAACATTTGGGTGTAATCAGTTATTAATCTTTCTATTCTTTCTACATCATGATTTATGATTTTAAGAAGTTTTTCTCCCTCGTTTTTTTCGGTAGTTTTGTCTAAAAGTTCTGAGGCACTTTTTAAAGATGCGAGTGGATTTCTTATTTCGTGAGCTAAGTCATTTGAAAATGTTTCTGCTCTATTAGTTCGTTGTTGTAATTCTTTAGTCATTTCATCAATTGACTGTGTTAGTTTTCCAATTTCATCATTTCTGATAAAAACTTTGTTTATATCAATTGTTTGATTAGATTTTTTTTTAACTCCGTCACTAAATTTAACTAAAAGTCCTATTGGCTTAAGAATATATTTATTCAAAAACAGAGAAAAGATTAAAATCACAATTGCAACAGCAATCATAGTTCTAATTATAAATGCTTTTCTCTCTTTTACAGCTGTGGTGATATCATTTGCTTGCTCTGAAACTACAATATAACCGATATCATCGTTTTGAAATTTAATTTTGCTTAGCGTGCTTACAAAAAAATTATTTTTTTTATCGTTAGTCACAGTCATTATTTCATTATTATATTTATTTGTAATAATATCTTTTATTTCGTCTATTTCCTCTTCTTCAAGTCTCTCTTCAATGTTTGGCTTAATTGTTTCACCACCCAAAGCTTCCTCGAAAATTATATCTGATCCTGTAAAAACACTTTGATCTAAATCTAAAATGTTTGTGTCTCCAATTAGATTTCCTGATAAATCATAAAATTGGACACGGTCTAGACTTTGAAATAAAAATCTAGTAGAGAGCAAAAAATTTCTAATTCCTTCTTTTGTGTATTCTATATTTAGTCTTTCAAGATTATCTTTGGTATTATTAATTACTATTTTATGATTATCTGATCTTTCTTTTACTAGATTTGGCTGGATTGCCTCAAGGTATATAATTGTAAAAAGTCCTAAAACAGAAAAGACCGTAAGGTTAATTATTAAAAACTTCTTTAGAATAGAAGCTGATTTTTTTTGTTTCATTAGCTAACATTCCATCTATACCCGCTTCCATATCTAGTTTCAATTGCAGAAAACTTCTCATCTACCTTTTTAAACTTTTTTCTTATTCTCTTTACATGACTATCAATAGTTCTATCTTCAATTTCTGTATTTTCCTTATATGCTATGTCCATTAAATGTGCTCTTTCTTTTATAACTCCTGGTCTTTTAGCTAATTCTTTTACAATTAGAAATTCTGTAGTGGTCAGCTTATCTGGCAAAGCTCTACCATTCCATTCACACTCCAATTGAGCAGGATCTAATTTTAATTTACCATGACTAATTATATTTTTTGTGTCATCGATAGTATTAGTTTTTTTCCTTAATTGAACTCTTATTCTCTCTATTAAAACTTTTGTAGAAAAACCTCCAGATTTTTTGACAAAATCATCAGCACCCAACTTCAAACCAAGTAATTCATCAACTTCATCATCTTTTGATGTTAGAAAGATAATTGGAATTGACATCTTTTTTTTAAGTTTTTTTAATAACTCTTCTCCATCCATCCTTGGCATTTTAATATCCAAAATAGCTAAGTCAGGAGGATTTCTAGTTAATCCTATTAAGGCAGACTCTCCGTCGATATAAGTTTGAACTTTAAAACCTTCTCTTTCCAAAGCAATACTTATACTAGTTAGTATATTTCTGTCGTCATCTACTAAAGCTATTGTTTGACTCATATTTTTATTCTCTTAATTATATTGTCAAAATTTAGGCGTTTAATGGGCTTCTCCCCAATTGTTTCCAGAGTTAATACTTACTTCTAAAGGTATTGAAAACATGTGATGGTCTGAGCTTGACACTGACGTCATAACTTCTTTAACAATTTTTTTTACTTCACTTTCATCTTTTTTTAAACATTCAAAAATAAGTTCATCATGTATTTGTAAAAGCATTTTTGCTTTCTTTTTTTCTTCAAGTATTCTATCAATTTTTATCATTGCTAGTCTTATGATATCTGCAGCTGATCCTTGTATTGGAGCATTAATTGCTGCTCTTTCTTGAAATGCGCGTACGCTAAAATTTTTATCGTTAATGCCTCTTAAATGAATTCTTCTTCCAAAAATATTTGTAACAAAGCCTTGCTTTCTGCAAGTTTTTATTGTCGTGTTCATATAATCTTTAATTTCAGGAAATTTTTTAAAATATGAATTAATGAAACTTAAAGCCTCTTCATTTGAAACTGATATTTGTTTTGCCAATCCATATTGTGTAATTCCATAAATAATTCCAAAATTAATTGCCTTAGCTTTTCTTCTAAAATCATCTGTCACTTTTGTAATAGGAACATCAAACACTTGGCTCGCTGTTAAAGAATGTATATCTTGTTTATTTTTAAAAGCTTTCTTTAATTCTTTTACATCAGCCATATCAGCAAGAATTCTCATTTCTATTTGATTATAATCTGCTGAAATTAATAAATTATTTTTATCTGCTATAAAGGCTTTTCTTATCTCTTTACCGTCTGAAGTCTTTATAGGAATATTTTGTAAATTAGGATCACTCGAAGCTAACCTACCGGTATTAGTTGCAGCTAGTAAAAAAGAAGTATGAACTCTTTTTGTTTTATTATTTATATGGTCTTGCAAAGCATCTGTATAAGTACTTTTTAATTTTGAAACTTGGCGCCATTCTAAAACTAAATTAGGAAATTTATGTCCAGTTAATGCTAAGTCCTCTAAAATTTTAGCGCTCGTAGCTAAACTTCCTTTCTTAGTTTTTTTCAATTTTGCTATCTTTAAGTCATTATAAATAATTTCTCCTAATTGTTTTGGCGATCCGATATTAAATTTTTTACCCGATATTTTATAAATTTCTTTTTCAATAGTTATTAATTTTTCCTCAAATTTTTTTGAAAGTTTTTTAAGATAAGCATCATCAACTTTCACACCACTCGACTCTAGTTTTGAGAGAATTTTTATCATTGGCTTTTCAAATTCCTCATAAATTTTTTCTAACTTTTCTTTAGATACTCTCTCAGATAAAACTTCATATAATCTTAACGTTATATCTGCATCCTCAGCAGCATATTCAGTGGCGGATTTAAGATCTACTTCTGAAAAATTTAACTGCTTTTTTCCAGTTCCTACCAAATCTTTATAAGATATGGTTTTATGACCAAGATGTAATTCAGATAACGTATCCATATTATGTCTATTATTTCCAGCATCTAATGTGTACGAAAGTAACATCGTGTCTTCCACCGAGTTTAGTTCGATGCCGTGGTTTTTAAATATTATAAAATCATATTTTATATTTTGGCCAACTTTTTTTATGCTTGGGTCTTCTAAAAGTGGTTTAAGTTTCTTCAAAACAATATCCTTTATTAATTCAGTTTTTTCTGTATGACCTACCGGGATATAGAAAGCTTCGTTAGCCTTATAACATAACGATATGCCAACAAGATCTGCTTCTTGGGGATTTAAGGATGAGGTTTCAGTATCAACTGCTATAACTGATTTTTCATTTAATTTTTTTATTAATTCGTCCAGTTGTTTCTCTTTAAAAATAGTTTTGTAGGTCTTAGTATTTATCATATTGTTTTTTTTTACAGGATTTTTCTCATTAAAATCTTTGCTTCTAGGTTCTCCATAAAAACTAATTGCCTGGCTCAACAATCTATTAAATTCCATGTCTCTTAAAAAATCGTATAGTTTATCTTTATTAATATCTTTAATAATAAAGTCAGCAGCATCATTTCTAAGTGGAACATCATTTTTTAAAGTTACTAATTGCTTACTAATCATAGCTTTATCTTTGTTAGATAATAGGGTTTCCCGTCTTTTGTTCTGAGGTATTTCTGATGCCTTCTTTAATAAATTTTCTAATGTTTTATATTTATTTATAAGTTCTGCTGCTGTTTTAACTCCAATACCAGGAACTCCAGGCACATTATCTGAACTATCTCCAGCAAGTGATTGTACGTCGATTACTTGACTTGGTTGAACTCCAAATTTTTCAATTACATCTTTTTCGCCTATAACTTTACTTTTCATAGGATCAAATAGTCTGACTTTATTTGAAACTAACTGCATTAAATCTTTATCCGACGATATCACGGTAACCTTTGCACCAGCTTCAGTAATTTTTTTTGCATAAGTGGCTATGAGATCATCTGCTTCATAATTTAAAAGTTCAATAGACGGTAAGTTAAAAGCTTCAACAGATTTTCTGATGTACTCAAATTGAGGTGCTAAATCGTCAGGTGCTTCTTCTCTGTTCGCTTTATATTCACTGTAAATTTCATTTCTAAAATTTTTTCTTGCAGAGTCGAATATTACTGCAAAATGTGTTGGTTTATTTTTAGAGTCGTCTGATCTAGCGTCCTCTAATAATTTAAAAAGCATAGAGCAGAAACCACTAACCGCACCAGTTGGAAGACCGTCACTTTTTCTTGAAAGAGGAGGAAGAGCATAATAAGCGCGAAAAATATATCCAGATCCATCTACCAAATAAAAATGATCTGTTTTTTTTATTGAACTCATATATACATATTACATTGAAATCTTGATGAATTATAAAAAAGTATGAATAAATTTGCCCTAGCTGTTGAAAATCTAACAAAGGTTTATTCTAGTCCTAAAAGCAAAAAACATAATAAAGCTTTGAATGATTTAAGTTTTGAAGTCAGACAAGGTGAGGTATTTGGATTATTAGGTCCGAACGGAGCGGGCAAGACAACATTTTTAAGTATTCTAGGAGGCACAGTTATTAAAACTAGTGGAAAAGTAAATGTATGGGGTTTTGATTTAGATCAAAATCCTCGTCAAGTTAGAGCGTCTGTGGGAATAGTCCCCCAGGAAGTTAACTTAGATGCTTTTTTTAGTCCAAAAAAACTTCTTGAACTTCAAGCCGGACTTTATGGTATTTCTAAAGAGAACCGTATAACTGATTTAATATTAAAGATGGTTTCTCTTCAAGATAAAGCTAATGCATACTCCAGAAGCTTATCGGGTGGCATGAAGAGAAGATTACTTATAGCAAAGGCTATGGTTCATCAACCTCCAATTTTAATTTTGGATGAGCCTACAGCCGGAGTTGATGTGGAACTTAGAAATAATCTTTGGGAAAATGTAAAAGCTCTTAACAAAGAAGGTGTAACAATAATATTAACCACGCACTATCTGATTGAAGCACAGGAGATGTGCGATCGAATAGCTATAATCAATAAGGGAAATTTAGTTGCGCTAGATACTACCGAAAAATTACTTGAGAGAATTAAAACTAAAAAAATAAATTTTAAAGTTAAAAACATTGAATTAAATAAGAATTTAAATATGAAAGATATAAATTTTAAAATAAACTCTGAGAATTCTATATTAGTTACTTATGAAAAAAACTCACTCGATTTTGGGGAAATAATCAATTATTTAAATGAAAATAATATCAAAATTGAGGATATTTCGACAGAAGATGGTGATTTGGAAGATGTTTTTGTTCAATTAACAAAACACTAGATTTTAATAAAAAAAAAGTTAAATTAATTAAATGGAATTTGTAAAAAGTTTTAAACAAACAAAAATAATTAAATATATATTTATCGCCTTATTGGGCTCTATTCTTTTAGCCATATCGTCAAAAGTTAAAATACCATTTTACCCAGTCCCTATGACGATGCAAACTTTAGTTGTCTTGTTAATAGGAATATGTTTTGGATGGAAACTTGGTGTGGCAACTATTTCTTTATATTTATTCGAAGGTATAATTGGTTTGCCAGTGTTTTCAGGAACCCCAGAAAAAGGTATGGGAATAATATACTTCACAGGACCAACAATGGGTTATTTGATAGGTTTTATGGTTGCTGGATTTTTAGCTGGAAAATTTAATTACGATAATAATTATTTAAAGAATTTTTTTAAATTAGTTTTTGCCACAAGCTTTATTTATGTATTAGGGATGTTATGGCTAGGTAATTTAATAGGTTGGGATAAACCAATATTCAAATTGGGAGCACAACCTTTCTTGTTAGCAGAGTTATTTAAGATTCTAATTGCAACCCTTGCAATAAATCAAGTTAAAAAATTTAGAAAATTTATTTAAGTTATCTTGGAGATCTTTTAGAGAGAATTCTTTGAAGTGTTCTTCTGTGCATCTTAAGTCTTCGAGCTGTTTCAGAAACATTTCTGTTACATAACTCAAAAACTCGGTGGATATGTTCCCATTTCACTCTATCTGCTGACATTGGATTTTCAGGAGGCTTTGCTTTTGATTCTGGCGATGCTAATAAAGCAGACTCAACATCGTCCGCATCAACTGGTTTAGCTATGTAATCGATTGCGCCTTCTTTCACTGCAGCTACAGCCGTAGGTAGATTCCCGTATCCCGTTAACATTACAATTCTGCTATCTTTTTTATTTTTTGAGAGTTCTTTAACAACATCTAATCCATTGCCATCCTCAAGCCTAAGATCAATTACAGCAAAGGCTGTAGGAGCTGTTTTAGCAATATTAAGACCCTCAGCTACTGATTTAGCCTCTTTAACTTGAAATCCTTTCTTCTCCATGGCTCTTGCAAGCCTACCCCTTAAGGGATCATCATCATCAAGGATTAATAGCGATTTATCGGCAAAGTCTGCTAATTTTAGCTGCTCTGGGATGTTTTTTTGCGTCCTCATGAAGAGTTATATAGGTACTGTTGACAAAATTTCAACACGACAAAAATGTCTTTTTTTCTTTACATAGTGTCAAAAAAACCTTAAACGCGAAATAAATAAGGTTTTTTTTATTAAATTTTTTAAAAAATCTTTGTGTAATTTAACGTGAGGAACACATGAAATGGGAAAATTTAAAACAGTTAACGAGTTAGTTAACTCATTACAACCAGATCACCCCGTATATTGTATGCGGTTAAACGAGATTAAAAAATCCGTAAAATTTTTTAAAGATAATTTTCCTGGAAAAATACTCTACGCTGTCAAAACGAATCCAAACGAAAAAATTATTAAACAGATTATTGCTAATGGTGTTAATGAATTCGATGTTGCTTCCCTAAATGAAATTAAGCTTCTAAATAAAATTAAGTTGGATGCGAAGTTACATTTTATGCATACTATTAAAAGTAAAGAAAGTATATCGTCAGCTTACTTCGATTATGGCGTTAAAAGTTTTTCTCTTGATAGTAAAGATGAGTTGAGGAAAATTCTAGAGGCCACTAATCAAGCAAAAGATTTAGAATTATTTGTGAGAATTGCAATTTCGAATGAACACGCTGAAATAGATCTATCTAGAAAATTTGGTGCGCTTCCCTCTGAAGCTTTAGGATTAGTAAGATTATGTAAGGAACATTCAAAAAAACTTGGCATAAGTTTTCACGTTGGCTCTCAATGTATGCACAAAATTTCTTACTCAAAAGGAATTCGTGAAATAGGAAATATAATTAAAAAAACAAAAATAATACCAAATACAATTAATGTTGGTGGAGGATTTCCGTCTGTATATCCAGATCTTAATCCTGAACCATTAATTAATTATATGGAAGAAATTAAAAAAGAGATTAATAATTTAAAGTTAAATAAATTTCCAGAAATTATATGTGAGCCAGGAAGAGCTCTTGTGGCAGAAAGTGGATCTACAATTGTTAAAGTTATTTTAAGAAAAAAAAATAGCTTGTACATTAATGACGGAACATATGGATCTTTATTTGACGCTGGGGCACCAAACTTTGTTTTACCTTCAAAGATGATTACAAGCGGAAGAATTCAGTCTAAAAAACTAACTGCTTTTAGTTTTTTTGGACCAACTTGTGATGGATTAGATTATATGAAAGGACCTTTTTTGTTGCCAAATAATATTAAAGAAGGTGATTATATAGAGTTAGGTCAGTTAGGGGCTTACAGTCTTACTTTCAGAACAAACTTCAATGGTTTTTATTCAAATGACATTCACGAATTAAGTGACAAACCAATTATATCTATGTACGATAATGCTAATGATAAAGTTGGTTCTTTAGTAGCTTAATGAATAAAAAAAATAGTCCGAATATCGGACACAATAAAAAATCTTTACTTAATTCCCCAGTTGAGCACATCGATATCAAGTCTTTTGATGCTCGTAAGATTATTGATGGTATGAGTAAAATGTCTTTCACTTCTAGAGATACAGCCAGAGCGGCAGCTATATATAATGAAATGCTTGCAGATAAAGATTGTTCGATTTTTTTAACTTTAGCAGGCTCAACTTCAGCAGGTGGATGCATGGATTTATACACTGATTTAGTAAAACATAACATGGTTGATGCTATTGTGGCTACAGGGGCCTCGATTATAGACATGGATTTTTTTGAAGCTCTAGGTTTCAAGCATTATCAGGGATCCCAGTTTCAAGATGATACTAAGCTAAGAAACAACTATATTGACAGGATATATGACACTTATATTGATGAAGAGGAGCTTCAAGCGTGTGACAAAACTATATGTGATATTGCTAATTCTCTAAAACCTAAACCATATACCTCAAGGGAATTTATCAAAGAACTTGGAAAATATTTAAAAACAAATTCTAAGAAAAAAAACTCATTAATAGAAACTGCTTATGATAGTAATGTTCCAATATTTTGTCCTGCTTTCACGGATAGTTCAGCAGGATTTGGGCTTGTAATGCATCAGGAACAAAATCCAGAAAATCACATTACTATAGACTCAATAAGAGAATTCAGAGAAATAACTGAAATTAAACTCAAATCAAAACAATCGGGATTATTAATGGTTGGCGGTGGGGTACCCAAAAATTTTATTCAGGATACAGTGGTTTGTGCGGAGTTATTAGGTAAAAAGGTAGATATGCATAAATACGCAATTCAAATAACTGTAGCAGATACGAGAGATGGTGCTTGTAGTAGTTCTACCTTAAAAGAAGCAAGTTCGTGGGGCAAAGTGGATGTGACGAAGGAACAAATGGTGTTTGCTGAAGCTACAAGTGTATTGCCCCTAATAGTAAGCGATGCGTTTCATCGTAAATATTGGCAATCAAGACAAAAAAGAAATTTTCAAAATTTATTCAATTAAACAATAATGAGTAAAACGAAGATAGCATTAGTGCAGATGAAAATGTCTTCTGACCCAAAAAAAAATATTCAAAATGCTGTCGACAAAATTAATTCTGCAGCAAAAAAGGGTGCAAAAATAATTTGCTTACCAGAATTATTCATGACAAAATATTTTTGTCAGGTTGAAAGTCATAAAAACTTTAATTTCGCTGAAAAAATACCAGGGCCTAGTAGTAACTTGTTTTCTGCACTTGCTAGAAAACTGAAAATTATTTTAATAATTTCATTATTTGAGAAGAAGACCTCCGGGCTTTATCACAATAGTAGTATTGTAATTAATGAAAAAGGTAAACTTTTAGGAAAATACAGAAAAATGCATATCCCTGATGATCCACAATTTTACGAGAAGTTTTATTTTGCCCCTGGAGATTTAGGTTTCAAATCTTTTAAAACTTCAAAAGGTAATTTAGGAACTTTAATATGTTGGGATCAGTGGTTTCCTGAAGCAGCAAGATTAACAGCTCTTAAAGGAGCAGAAATTATTTTTTATCCAACCGCTATTGGATGGCATCCAAAAGAAAAAAGGAAATTTGGTAAGTCGCAACTCGAGTCCTGGCTTTCAATTCAAAGGTCTCACGCAATAGCTAATGGTATATATGTTGCTGCAGTAAATAGAGTAGGAATTGAAAAACAAGGTAATAAAAAGATAGAGTTCTGGGGGAATAGTGTAATATTTGATCCAAATGGTAACGTTGTTAAAAAAGCCAGTTTAAAAGAAAACATTTTAATTTGTGAAATTGATTTCAAAAAAGTAGAAACCTCTAGACAACATTGGCCTTTTTTTAGAGATAGAAGAATAGACTATTATAAAGGACTACTTAAAAATCCGAGAGATGCCTAAAATAACAAAATCTCTTTTCAGGATGCCAGCTGAATGGGAAAGACAACAATCTACATTAATAGGATGGCCTTATAATAAAAATGATTGGCCAGGCAAATTTAAAAATATCCCCAAGATATTTGCTGAAATAATCTCTAAAATTACTAAGTCTCAGGAAGTAAATCTATTAATTAAAAACTACAATTCTAAGAATGCAATTAAAAGATTGCTTAGGAAAAATAATGCAAAAGTACAAAATGTAAAATTTATTATTTGTAAAACAGATAGGGTATGGATGAGAGATACAGGGCCGATATTTATTAAGGATAAAAAGAGCCAAAATATTTTATTGAATTGGAAGTTTAATGGTTGGGCTAAATATAAAAATTATAGGGCTGACAATAAAGTCAATTTAAGAATAAAAAGTAATTACAAAGGAAATGTCATCACCCCAAAGTTTAATAAAAAACCAATAGTTCTCGAGGGGGGAGCGATCGATGTTAATGGAAAAGGTTTACTACTCACAACCAAAGAATGCTTATTGAGTAAAATTCAACAAAGGAATTCTTTCTTAAAAATAAAAAATTATAATCGCATATTCAAAAAATTTTTAGGAGCAAAAAAAGTTATTTGGCTAAATAAAGGAATTGAGGGAGATGATACTCATGGTCACGTTGATGATATTGCTAGATTTGTAAAACATAATAAAGTTTTTCTTGCTTACGAAAATAATAAAAAAGATAAAAATTTCAAAAATCTTGATGAAAACTTCAAAATTTTGAAAAAAATCAGAATTAATTCTTCACAAATTAGAATTAAAAAAATTCCTATGCCTAGACCTATTTATATAAATAAAATAAGAGTTCCAGCATCGTATTTAAACTTTTATATTTTTAATAAATTTGTTTTATTGCCTACTTTCAATGATCCAAAAGATAAAATAGTGATTAAAATTTTTAAAAAAGAATTTAATAATAGAAAAATTATTCCTATAGATTGTTCAGAATTAATTTGGGGGTTTGGATCAATTCATTGTTTAACACAACAAGAACCAAAATAAGTTTTTACTTAAAGTATAATATTTTTAGGAGACCAGCTAATTACTACTGAAGCACCACCTAAATTTTTATCATCTTTAAATATTAGTTTAGCATTTTGTCTTTCTAGCAAAGTTTTACCCAAGAAAGTTCCAAGGCCTAAGCCAGAGTTTGAATTTAATTCTAATGATCTGGATTTAATATATGGTTCCCCTAATTTTTCAATAATATCTTTTGGGAATCCTGGCCCATCATCATTAATTGTAATTTTTATTTCTTTATCATTGCTAATGAGAAAAATATTAACTTTACTTTTTGAAAATTTAATTGCATTGCCTATAAAATTTCTTAAGCCATAGATCATTTCTGCTGACCTTTGAATATCAATTTTATTTTTATCATTATCAGAAACTAAAATAATTTCTTTAGAAGTTGTCTCTTTAAAAGAATTTATGATTTCCTCAAGTAAATTTTCTAATTTCGTCGAGCTAAAAAATTTATCCTCCTCTATCTGTTTTTTTGATATTCTTTTAAGAATTTCACTACATCTTTTGGACTGGCTAATTAATAGATCAATATCTTTAGATAGCTCGTTTTTATCCCCAATTTCTTTTTTCAATTCTTTAGCTACTACACTTATTGTAGCTAGAGGTGTTCCTAGAGAATGTGCTGCTGCTGCCGCTTGCCCACCTAAAGACTCTAGTTCATATTCTTTATAAATAACTTCCTGAAGTTTTTTAAATGCTTCTTCTGTTTTCTTTTTTTCACCAGAGAAACGAATCCCAAAATAACTTAAAAATATTAAACAAATTAATATGGAGATAATAATTCCGAATTTATAAAAATTTGGAAAATGTAACAAACTCATATCTTCTCCTGGCAAAGGTAAATAAAAAAATGATATAGTTAATAAAAGTAATGATGTTATTAATCCTAAAATAATTGTTGTGCCCATACTTAGAAATGTTGAAGAAACAATAGCTGGGATAATCAATAGAATTGAAAAAGGATTAAAAATACCTCCTGTCAAATAAAGAAGGGCGCTTAATTGTAACAAATCGATCAGGAGAAAAGGAGCTGCATAAAAATCTTTTAGTTGATTGATCCTAATTCCAAATTGAAGATATAAATTTGTAGCTAAACCTAATGAGATTATCAAATAACTTTCTATAATTGGGAACGGTAAATCTAAGTAATAAAAAACAATGCTAATAGCTAAAATTTGACCGATAATGGCGATATATCTTAGAATCGTTAATGTATTTTTATCTAAACTTAAATTCTCTTTTGTTCTGAAAAGAGTAGAAAGATCCATTAGCAGATTAAATATCTAAATTAGTTACATCAAGGGCATTATTTGTAATAAAATCTTTTCTAGGCGCAACTTCATCCCCCATTAATACCTCAATCATTTTTTGATCGTCTTTAGATTTATCTTTAGTTCCTTTAGAATACTGCACTCTTAACATAGTCCTATTATCTGGGTTTAATGTTGTTTCCCATAGTTCTTCGGGATTCATTTCTCCTAATCCCTTAAATCTTTGAATAGAAAGTTTTTCCCTTTGTTCCTGTAAAAATTTTTTAAATTCTGCAGAGCCTTTCTTTATATTTTTTTCTATTTTTGTTGTTTGTAAGATATAAGCTTCAAGGGCCTTCTCATCTTTAATGTAAATACTTTTATTTGCTTTGGTTACTTTAAATAAAGGAGGTTGTGCTAGGTAAAGATGTCCATTTTCTATTAGTTGATTAAAAGGATGATTGTTAAAAAAAGTAAGTAATAAAGTTCTAATATGTGAGCCGTCCACATCAGCATCTGTCATGATTACTATTTTATCGTAACGAAGATTTTCAATATTGAAATCTTTAGAGCCAGTTCCCAATGCATTAATTAATGTAACTATCTCACTAGAGGACATCATTTTTGATAACGCTTTTATAGATTGATCCTCGCCATTTTTTTTACCATTAACAAACGTATTTAATATTTTTCCTCTCAGGGGTAAAACTGCTTGATATTCTCTCACCCTACCTTGTTTTGCTGACCCACCTGCTGAATCTCCCTCTACAATAAATAATTCGGTTCCTTCTCTTTTTTGAATTTGACAATCAGCCAATTTACCTGGCAAACCAGATAATTCGAATGTCCCTTTTCGCCTTACACTGTCTCGAGCTTTTCTTGCGACTTCTCTAGCCATCGCAGCTTGAGTAATTTTTTCAATTACAGTTTTTGCAATAGATGGATTTTGATCAAACCAAGTTGAAACTTTTTCACTAATAATATGCTCGACAATATTTCTAATTTCAGAGGAAACGAGTTTATCTTTTGTTTGAGATGAGAATTTTGGATCGGACATTTTAATAGACAAAACTGCCGCCAAACCTTCCTTGATATCTTCGCCTGATAGGGTGACTTTGCTTTTTTTGTTTCTATCTGAAGAATATTTATTTATTACTCTGGTTAATGCACTTCTAAATCCCAGTAAATGTGTTCCTCCATCTTTTTGGGGTATATTGTTGGTAAAAGGAAGAACTTCTTCCGAATATCCGCCGTTCCATTCAAAAGAACATTCAACTATTACATTATTTTTTGCAGAGGTAACATAAACAGGTTTTTTGAAAACCTCTTTCTCATTTTTGTTAATCAATCGAGGTTTTTTGATATTTATAAATTTTACAAATTCTGTTATACCACCATCATACTTGTGATTATATTCTTTTGATTTTTTACTAGTATTGTCCAGTAAATTGATTGAAATACCTTTATTTAAAAAAGCGAGTTCTCTGATTCTTTTTTCTAAAATTGATGGGTTAAATTTTATTGATGAAAATATATTTTTTGATGGAAGAAAAGTAATTTTTGTACCCCTTTTTTTTGTTTTAGCTATTTTTTTTAAAGGTTTTATTGAATTCCCATCTTTAAAAATCACCTCGTACTCGTTACCTTCTCGATAAATATTTAAAATAAGCTTTTCTGAAAGAGCATTAACAACTGATACCCCAACCCCATGTAAACCACCAGAAACTTTATAAGAATCATGATCAAACTTACCTCCGGCGTGTAATTGTGTCATTATAACCTCAGCTGCGGAAATTTTTTCACCTTTATGCATATCAACGGGAATGCCTCGCCCATCATCCTCTATAGTAACGGTATTATCTGAATTAATTGAAACATTAATATTTTTACAATATCCAGCTAATGCCTCATCTATAGAATTATCAATCACTTCAAAGGCCATATGATGTAATCCAGACCCATCATCCGTATCACCGATGTACATCCCTGGACGTTTTCTAACTGCATCCAGACCTTTTAAAACTTTAATTGAGTCCGCGCCGTAAGTTTCGTTTATGTTCGATTTTAAATTTTTTGACATTTTAAATATTTTTGAATTTTTAATTGTATCATTTTTTCATGACAATATAAAACGTCCATAATAGTCTTTGTGCTAGAAGTATTCTAAATCAAGGCTTTTAAAGCTAAAAATAAAATTTAATCATAAATCTAAAAAAAATTAGATTTTCATCGGCATAATTACAAAAAAACTATTTCTATCAGATGCATCCTCTATAAGAACTGGTGATACTGAGTCCTTAAGATTAATTTTTAGATTTTTGTCTTCGATCTCATTGGCAATATCGACTAAATATTTTGAATTAAAACTTATATTTAAATTATCTGAATCGAATTGAGCTTTAATTTTTTCGTTTCCTTCGCCAGAGTTAGCGCTATTAACTGACAATTGTATGTTATTCTTATCAATACTTAATTTTACACCCTCTTTTCTGTCTAGTGATACACTAGTTACTCTTTCAATTGAATTTATAAATTCTTTTGTAGATACAACCAATGTTTTTTCATTGTTAATGGGCACAACTTTTTTATAATCAGGAAATTTTCCATCAATTACCTTAGAAATCAGTTTTATATTACCAATATTAAATTTGATTTTATTTTCACTGATTTGCATGGTTAATTTACCCAACTCCTCTGATAATAATGAACTTAACTGGTAAACAGTCTTTCTTGGTAAAATTAATGATGAAAACTCATCCGCTCGCTCTATTTCTATGCTACTAGATGATAGCCTATGGCTATCTGTAGCTACCCCAGTTAAAAAACATCTATTATTGCTTTCTATTAAATGGAGATAAACTCCATTTAAATAATGTCTAGTATCATCATTTGAAATAGAAATTCTAGTTTTGGATAAAAGTTTTAGAAATTTTCGGCTCTCTAATAAAATCTCATTTCCCTCAAAATTATCCTCAAATGTTGGAAAATTATCTGTTGGTAAGCATAAAAGATTAAAGTTAGAAGTATCGCTTTGTAAGCTAAGTTTATTTTCTGTTTTTAAATCAAATTTTAAATCAGAATTTGAAGATATTTTCCTTATAATGTCATATAATATTGCTGCAGATGTTGTTGTGCTGCCCTCTTTTAAAATTTGAACATCAATTATTTCATCATAAAAAATGATATCTAGATCCGTAGCTACTATTGATAATTTTTTATCTTTGAGCTGTAGCAACACATTTGAGAGAATAGGTAATGTGTTTTTCTTTTCAACAACTCCTTGCACAAAATTTAACGATTTTAATAAAATGTCCCTTTTTACTACAAATTGCATTTATTTACTGCTCAAGTAAAAGACTCTTTATTTGAGCTATATTTTTTTTCATTTCTTCATCTTGCTCGGACAGACGAGTAATTGTTTTTACAGCATGAATTACTGTTGTGTGGTCTCTATTTGCAAACCTTCTTCCAATTTCAGGTAGGGATCTAGTAGTCATTTTTTTTGCTAAATACATGGCTATCTGCCTAGGTCTAGCGAGAGGTCTTGATCTCCTTTGAGATAACATATCACTCAATGAGATATTAAAATAATTTGACACTACATTCTGTATTTTATCCACTGTAATGACTCTAATCTGATTGAAAACATCTTTTAAAATATTTTTACAATCACCCACATTTAAAATTCTATTATGAACCCTGCTAAAAGCAATTAATCTATTTAGAACACCTATTAATTCTCGAATATTAGTTTTACTCTCGCTAGCAATATATTTAATTACGTCTTCACTTAAATTTATATTTTCTTTAAATTGACTCTGAATTTCCTCGATCTTTTTTTTAATAATTTTTTCTTTTAAATCTATATCTGGAACATCAATATCAACTACTAGGCCTCCAGCCAGTCTAGATTTAATTCTCTCTTGAATTCTCTCTAGCTTCATTGGTGATTTATCAGAAGATATAATTATCTGGGAACCTTTATCCATAAGGCTATTAAATGTGTGAAAAAACTCCTCCTGGAGGCTTTCTTTGCCGCTCATAAATTGAATATCATCAATTATAAATACTGAGGACTTTCTGAAGAAATCTTTAAAATTTACCATATCATTTTTTTTTATCGATTTTATGAAGTGATACATAAATCTTTCGGCTGATATGAACATCACATTATTATCCTCTTGAAGCTCCAATCCTATTGCATTAAGTAGATGGGTTTTACCTAGACCCACCCCCCCGCAAATATATAATGGATTATAGCGAGATATATGCTCACAAACCTTTTTTGAATAAGATAAGGCAATATCGTTACTTTTACCATTTACGAAACTTTCAAAATTTAAACTAGGGTTTAATCTATTATAATTAAGTATAGAGTCTTTAATTTCAGTTACTTTGCTTAACTCATTTATACTTGCCAACTCTTGATTATGTTTGTTTTCTTCTATGATCTTAAATTCTATTCTATTTAAACTTAATTTAAAACTCTTAACCTGTTCTAATATTTTATCTAAATATCTGGAAACTATCCAATCTCTAAAAAATCTTGTTGGGACACCAAGAATTAAGTAATCATTATATTCTTTTACTAATGAAATCTTTTGAAGCCAACTATTGTAAATCTCGCTACCGAATGTTTTTTTGAAAGAAAATTGGATATCATTCCAGTTTAATGTGTTTTCTTCCTCAGAAACATAAACATTTTGTGTTTTAATATTTTTTTTATCCATTAGAAATTTGTAAGAGATTCCTATAAACGATCTTTTAAAAATATTTTCAAGAATTTTTTTTAAATTTATAAAAAAAAATTGATTTAGGTTGTAGCTTTATCGTACAGATAGAAATTTTTAAAAAAAACTTTGCAACTTTAAAAAGAAACTATATTTTGATAAATAAAATTTTTTATCCTAAATATTGATTAATTAATTTAAAATTAACAACTAAAGATTGATAAATTTATTTTATCTTCTTAGAAACTCTAGAAATTTTTCTAGCAGCAGTTTTTTTATTTATTACGCCAGACCTAGCAACCTGCATTAGAATTGATTGAAATTTGGAAAAATTCTTTTTTGCTTTATCTTCATCTTTAGATTTTAAAAGTAAATCCATTTGTTTTATTGCATTTTTGTACTTACTTTTTCTAATTCTATTTATTTGAGTTTGTTTTTTAACTCTTCTTACTCTTCTAATCGCAGATTTAGTGTTAGGCATTTTTAAATTGTATATATGTCGCAATTATACCGGTCAACTTTATTATTTTTGACAATCGGAACAATAAAAAGATGCTCGATTAGAGATAACTAACCTGATTATTTTCTTATTACAATCTGTATTAGAACAAATAGAACCGCTCTTACCATACACATTAAATTTTTCCTGAAAAAATCCTTTTATTCCATCAATACTAGAAAAGTCCTTTATGGAAGAACCTCCTGATTTTATCGAATAAGTTAAAATCTTTTTAGTAATTTTAATAATTTTTTTTATTTCAAAGTTTTTAAGATTTTTGACTTCTCGACTCGGGTGAACTTTACTAAGAAAAAGTATCTCGTTAACATAAATGTTGCCCAGACCAGCGATAAATTTTTGATCCATAAGTATACTTTTAATATTTCTTTTTTTATTTTTTGTGTATTTCTTAAAATAATTGAAATGAAACTTTGTGCCTAAAGGCTCTGGCCCTAAACTTTTTATATGTGAATTTTTATGATAATTTTTGAGATCCAGAAGTTTTATAAATCCGAATTTACGAACATCATTGTAAACTAGCTTTTGTTTGTTTGATAAATAAAAAATTATACGATCATGTTTATTATCTTTTTTATTATTTAATTCATAGTAAAAACTTGTTCTAAATTTTCTTTTATTTTTTATAAAAAAAAATTTACCTGTCATTCCTAAATGAGTAAGCATTACGATTGGTTTATTAAAAAAAATTAAAAGATATTTTGACCTTCTTTTAATTGTTTTTATCTTAAGACCAACTATCCTGGACATATCTTTATTTGTAACAGGGTATCTCAGTTTGCTATCATTGACCCTTACTTTTCTTATTAAAAAATTTTGGATTTTTTTTTTAAGAGACCTTTTAACAACTTCAACTTCTGGTAATTCTGGCATATAATTCTATTATGAACAGTACTATTCAAGATAAAAATAAATTAGTCAATTCTGTATTTTCGGACGTTCATAATAAATATGATTTAATGAATGATATAATGTCACTTGGGGTACACAGAACTTGGAAAGAAAAATTTATTGACTGGATGAGTCCGCAGCCTGAAACAAAACTTATTGACGTTGCTTCAGGAACTGGAGATATTGCAAAACTTTTTTCAAATGAAACTAAAAATTCTGGAAAAATTACTTGTATTGAACCTAACATTCAAATGTTAAATCAAGGTAAAAAAAAGTTGAAAAAATATAAAAATATTAAATGGATAAATGCTCCAGCTGAAAAAATACCAACTAAAGATAACACTTTCGACTATTACTCTATAAGCTACGGAATAAGAAATGTTTCAGATATTAATACCGTTTTGAAAGAAGCTTTTCGAGTATTAAAGCCAGGGGGTCGTTTTATGTGCCTAGAATTTTCGAAAATTGATAATGAGTTGTTGAATTATCTTTATAAGCAGTATTCAAAAACTATACCGCTAATTGGTAAGTTAATAGTTGGTTCAGATAAACCTTATAAATATTTGATTAAAAGTATTGAGGAATTTTATGATCAAGAACAATTAGTTGAATTAATTTTAGATAACGGTTTTTCCAATGTAGAATATAGAAATGTTTCTAATGGAATATCGGCAATTCACTCGGGTTGGAAAATTTAGATGTTAAAAAGAGTTTTTAAATTATTCCAAATAGCTAGAAAATTTTCTACCTCTGGAGCAGTAGCCACAATAAATGAGATTCATCAATTACCGACAATTATAAATTTGTTTTTTAATTTTATTTCGATTGGTGCAAACCCAAATCTACAGAATAGTCAAAAGTCATCTGGTGAGAAGCTTTGCATTGCGCTTCAGGGAATGGGAACGACTTTTATAAAATTAGGTCAGTTTCTAGCTACAAGGCCAGATATCATTGGCGAAGAGCTTGCAAAATCTCTTGAAAAATTACAGGACAAAGTTCCTGCTTTTGATCTACACGATGCAAAAAAAATTATTAAAAAAGAAATCGGAGAGAATTATTTTAGAGATATTCAAGAATTAAGCGAACCAATAGCAGCAGCATCTATAGCTCAAGTACATTTTGCCAAGATTAAGCATGAAGAGCAAGAAAAACAAGTAGCGATCAAAATATTAAGACCTGATATAGAAAAATTATTCAATGAAGAATTAGATGCACTAATGTTGTTTGCTTATATAGTTGAAAGTACTATTACAAAAGCAAAGAGATTGAAATTAGTTGAAGTTGTCCATTTGTTGAGAGAAATAACTAATATAGAAATGGATTTAAGATTTGAAGCTGCTGCAGCTAATGAGCTTTATGAAAATACCAAAAATGACCGAGGGTTTATCGTACCCAAAATTTATTGGAATTACACAACAAAAAAAATATTAACCTTAGACAAAGTCGAAGGCGTTTCTATACGTGAAATACAAAAAATTAATGACCTAGGAGTAGATCTTAAGAAACTAGCAGAAAACTTAATACAATTATTTTTAACACAAGCTGTTAGAGATGGCTTTTTTCATGGTGATATGCATCAAGGAAATTTATTTGTAGATCCCAAAGGAAATATAATCCCAGTAGACTTTGGTATTATGGGGCGCTTAGATAAAAATAATAGAAAATTTTTAGCTGAAATTTTATATGGTTTTATAAAAAGAGATTACGTTAAGGTTGCTGAAGTTCATTTTCAAGCTGGCCTTGTGCCAAAGGATGCATCAAAAGAAGAATTTGCTCAGGCCTTAAGATCTGTTGGAGAACCTATATTTGGACAATCTATTAAAGATATTTCTGGTGGAAATCTATTGGCACAATTATTTGAGATCACCGAGAAGTTTAATATGCCTACTCAGCCCCCGCTTCTGTTATTACAGAAAACAATGGTGGTAGTTGAAGGGGTTGCAAGAAGACTATACCCCGAAACTAATATTTGGGAGGTATCTAAACCAGTTCTAGAAGATTGGCTAAAAAATGTTAAAAGTCCAAAATCTACTATCGATACAGCAATCAATACTTCATCTGAAATTCTAAAAAGAATACCGGATCTTCCAGAATTAATGGATAGAGCTGATTATGCTCTAAAGTTAATGGCTGATGGAAATTTGAATTTAGCTATTGGAGCAAATAAAAATTTAGAATTAGAGCAAATGAAGATTAAAAACTTTAGAAATAATATAGTTATTAGTTTTTTTGGTGTTGTAATTGTCTTTCTATTAGTATTTTAATTATATATGACTTTAAAAAATAAAAAAATCCTTATAATTATTGGTGGTGGTATTGCTGCCTATAAGTCTTTAGACTTGATAAGATTGCTTAAAAAAAACGGTAATGAAGTAAAAACTATACTAACTAAAAGTGGTAAAGAATTTGTTACTCCTCTATCTGTTTCTACTCTAACAAGAACTAAGACTTTTGAAAATATTTTTGACGAGGACTCTGAGGTGGAAATAGATCATATTGCATTGTCTAGATGGGCCGACTTAATAATTGTATTACCTACAACTGCAAATTTTATGACAAAGTTAAGCCTTGGAAAAGCAGAAGATTTAGCGACAACAGTAATTTTAGCATCAAATAAAGATATTTTATTAGTTCCTGCAATGAACGTGAGAATGTGGATACACAAAGCAACACAACAAAATGTAAAAAATTTAAAGGATTATGGCTATCTTTTTTTAGGACCCGAAAAAGGTGAGATGGCCTGTGGAGAATATGGAGAGGGCAAAATGTCAAGCCCAAGACAAATATACTCCTTTATTGAAAAATATTTTAATAAAAAAAATATTATCAAAGGAAAAAATCTAAAAGCCTTAGTAACAGCTGGGCCAACAAGGGAGTACTTGGATCCAGTAAGGTATATTTCAAACGAGTCAAGTGGTAAGCAAGGATTTGAAATAGCTGAAGCATTAAGTAGGTTGGGTATAAAAACAACCTTAATTACGGGACCATCAAATCTTTTTTCTAGAAAAAATATTAAAACAAAAAAAATAATCACAGCAGATGAGATGTTTGAGGCGGTAAAAAAATGTTTGCCAGTAGATATTGCAATATGTGCAGCTGCTGTAGCAGACTTCAAGCCAATTAAAAAAAGTAAGTCTAAAATCAAAAAAGACAATATGAAATCAAAATTAATTGAATTAGAGAAAAATAGAGATATTGTTGAATTTCTAGGTAAGAATAATAAACATAGACCAAGCTTAGTAATCGGTTTTGCAGCCGAAACTGAAAATTTGAGTAAAAATGCTTTTTCTAAATTAAGAGAAAAAAATTGTGATCTTATAGTTGTTAATGATGTTTCTAAAAAAGATAGCGGACTTAATTCAAATTATAATAGAGTTTCGATAATTGATAATTCAGGAAAAATAAAAAATATTAAAAAAAGTAAAAAAAGTTTTATAGCCAATGTAATAGCAGAAATAGTCTTAGATAAACTTTTAATCAATGACAGAAGTTTTAATTAAAAGACTATCAAAAAATATTGAGCTACCTAAATACGAGACTAATGGTTCATCAGGAATGGATCTTTCAGCTAATATTGAAAAACAGATAGAATTAGAACCAGGAAAAACATCAATAATTCCAACTGGTATATCAGTGTCTATACCTAAAAATTTTGAAATACAAATTAGATCAAGATCAGGATTAGCTGCTAAAAGTCAAATATCAGTTCTTAATTCACCCGGGACAATAGACGCTGATTATAGAGGTGAATTAAAAGTGATATTAATAAACTTGAGTAATAAGACTTTTGTTGTTAAGAGAGGCACACGCATTGCTCAAATGGTATTATGCCCTATAGTTCAAGCTAAGTTTAAGGAAGTAGATAACCTGGATGATACAGGCAGAGGTATTGGTGGCTTTGGATCTACTGGTTTGAAATAATATATGCAATTAGGGTTTAAAGATTTTAAAAGGTTTGAAAAACAAATTATTCTTAAAAATGTTGGAGTATCTGGACAAAAAAAAATAATTAACGCTAAAGTACTAATAATCGGTATTGGAGGTTTGGGTTGTCCCCTTTTGACGTACTTAGCAGCATCTGGGGTTGGAACGATAGGAATTGTAGATCCAGATAAAATTGAAATAAGTAATTTAAATAGACAGACTTTATTTACTACCAATGATATAGGTAAGTACAAAGTCGATAAGGCTAAATCTAGTATTTATAGAATAAATAAAGAAATTAAAATTAAAACTTTTAAAAAAAAAATAACTCTAAAGAATATTAAATCAACAATAAAAAATTTTGAAATAATTTGTGATGGAACTGATAACTTTGAGACAAGGTACTTGATTAATGATGAATGTAAAAAAATGAAAAAAATACTCATCTCTGCAGCAATCAGTAAATTTGATGGTCATTTATATAAATTTAATTTTAAAAAAAAAACATCTTGTTATAGATGCTTTATGCCAGATAAGCCTGTTTTAGAAAAAAATTGTGAGACAGATGGGATTTTCTCACCAGTAGCTGGGGTTTTGGGATCACTACAAGCTAATGAAGTTTTAAAATCAATTTTAGGGTTAAAGAATGGTTTAGATAACCAGATGATGATTTTTAATTCAATTAAAATAAATTTAAGAAAAGTAAAATTATCGCTCAATCCTAAATGTAAAAACAAATGTTAAAAATTATTTATATAGCTTTTTTTTTTTGTTTTTCATTCCAAAATCTTTTCGCAAATGAATACTTTTTAACGTTGAGAAATGACAAAGTAAATCTTAGACAAGGGCCATCTTTCGAATATCCTATCAAATTATTTTATAAAAAAAAATTTTTACCTGTTTTAATTCAAGATAAATTTGAAAATTTTAGAAAAATAAGAGATCATGAAAATAATACTGGTTGGATTCATATTTCACAATTATCAAAAAAAAAAGCGGCAATCACAATTGAAGACGATCAATTAATTTTTAATAAACCTTCTATTTATTCCAAGCCTTTTGCTGTTATTAAAAAAGGTAGATTATGCAAGATTCATAAATGCAAAAATGACTGGTGTAAAATAAGTGTAGAGAAATATAAAGGTTGGGTTAAAAAAGATGTTTTGTGGGGTCTATTATAAACTATTTCTTGTACTTAGCTGTCCAAATTTTATCTAGAACGAAATACCAAATTGCGTTAGCTAATGGTTCTACAATTGCATCAGTGAGAGCCACCATAAAAGACACATCTGCTATTAACATCAAAACTGATATGGCAATAACGAAATGACCAATTGTATAAATTATTGTTCTTAATATAGAACCTTTATTATTCTCATATATAGTTTTTGAGGCTGAAAAGATTCCGTGAGTAAATTCTGTCATTTAAATAAAAGGATTTTCTAATACACAAGCTACTAAGTGTATTCTATTTTGTTCCCCTCCATTAAAAAAATTATGATATTTTGTATTATTAGTAATCGTAACTGATCCATCTGCCGGCATATGTCTACAAACTTCTTCAATTACCATTCTACAACCTTTATTTGTGATTATAGGAATATGAAGTCTTGGTTCTGGATCTCTATGCCAGCTAAGAGTAGATCTAGGTTCTTTTAATAATATTCTTACTCTTCCAAGTTTAAAGTGTTTCCTTAAAGTATTATAAACTTCTTCAAAATATGTCCTTTTAAATTCAGAAACTAATTCAGTATATTTTGACTCATCGATAGGTTTATCTCTCTCAACTTCTTTACCTTTTTCATCGGGTATGGTCCAGTACGTACCTCTTACATTGTGGCCCTCTGTAGAACTTTTATCGCCTGGTACTTGGTTTAAAGAGATCGCTCCAAAATTTTTAATACCTAATGTACTAAATTTCTTCTTTTTAAGTACTATATTCAAATCAGCTCTCAATTTATCAATATCGAATTTTAAATTTGGAACAACATAAAAATCATCTTTTATATTTCGATTTAATTTTTCTAAATTTGGCGTTTTGACGATTTCCATATTAATTCAACTTTTTTAAATTGAGCCTATCCGCATTCATTATTTTTGTCCAAACTTTAATAAAGTCTTTAATAAATTTTTCTATATTGTCGTCTTGTGCGTAAACTTCTACATAGGATCTAAGAATAGAATTGGATCCTAGTACTAAATCAGCTCTAGAAGCTGTAAATTTAACTTTGTTGGTTTTACGATCAATAACATCGTATGAATTTTTTCCAGTTGGTTTCCAAGTAAATTTCATATCAACTAAATTTATAAAAAAATCATTTGTAAGTGCTCCGACTTTGTCAGTCATAACACCTTTTTCTTTGGCGGATGAATGATTTGTTCCTAGCACTCTCATTCCACCTACTAAACAAGTCATTTCCTGTGCAGTTAACCCCATAAGAGAAGCCCTCTCTAATAGAAGTTCCTCAGGCATTACTGAATAATCGGTTTTAAAATAGTTTCTAAAACCATCATGATGAGGTTCTAACCATTTGAAGCTTTTAATTTCAGTTTGATCTTGTGAAGCATCCCCTCTGCCAGGGTAAAATGGAACTTTTGCTTTAGACCCGGCTTTTTTTATTGCTTTTTCAAGGCCTACATTTCCTGCCAAAACTATAGTATCGGCAATTGTTGCACCGGTTTTCTTGGCTATTCCTTCAAGTACTTTTATAACTTTTGAGAGTTTTTTCGGTTCATTTGCTTCCCATTGATTCATTGGTTCTAAACGAATTCTCGCTCCATTAGCCCCACCTCTTTTGTCAGTTCTTCTATATGTTCTTGCGCTATCCCAAGCAGTAGTAATTAAATCACTAGAATTTAATTTTGAAGAAGAAATCATTTTCTTTACCTTCTCCACATTATATTTCTTTTTAGGTTTTGGAACATTGCCTTGCCAATATAAATCTTCTTTTGGAGCCCAAGGTCCAATATAGTTTTCTTTATTTCCCATCGTTCTATGAGTTAACTTAAACCATGCTCGTGCGAAAGAGTCCTCAAAGAATTTAGGATCTTTATAAAATCTTTCTGAAATTTTTCTATACTCTGGATCCATTGCCATTGCCATGTCGGCATCAGTAAACATTAATCTAGCTTTTTTATTAGGATCTCCCAAGTCTCTTGGTTTTTTTTCCTCTTCAAGATTGATTGGTTCCCACTGCCAAGCACCTGCAGGACTTTTTTTACTTTCCCACTCATAATTAAGTAAAAGATCTAAATATTGATGATCCCACTTATCAGGATTTGTTGTCCAAGCACCTTCGAGACCTGATGTAATTTGATTTGCGCCAGTACCATTTTCTTGGTTCCAGCCAAAACCTTGTTCATGAATATCAGCTCCAGCAGGTTCTGGCCCTAAATTATCTGGATTACCATTACCATGCGCTCTTCCAATAGAGTGGCCTCCAACTGTGAGTGCTGCTGTCTCAACATCATTCATTCCCATTCTTCCGAAAGTCTCTCGGACATCCATCGCAGTTCTAACCGGATCAGGTTTCCCCTCAACACCTTGGGGATTCACGTAAACTAATTGAAAATGAGAAGCTGCAAGAGGTGCTTCTAATGAAGATCTATCTTGTGGATCTTCGTATCTGTTAACTGCTAATGGAACTGTTTCTTTCCCCCAGTAAACATCTTTTTCAGGCTCCCAAATATCCTCTCTACCAAATGAAAAACCGAAAGTTTTAAATCCAGCATGCTCATAAGCCAAAGTACCGGCTAGCACCATTAAATCTGACCAACTTAACCTATTACCGTATTTTTTTTTAATTGGCCATAAAAGACGTCTAGCTTTATCTAAGTTTGTGTTGTCAGGCCAAGAATCTTGAGGTGAGAATCTATGTGATCCAACATTAGGCCTTCCGTCGAATTCTCTATAAGTACCAACTTGGTGCCAAGTTAGTCTCACCATTAGTCCGCTGTAAGTTCCAAGATCTGCTGGCCACCACTCTTGACTGTCTGTCATCAACTTTAATAAATCTTTTTTTAAAGCTTTAAAATTTAATTTTTTTACTTCTTTTTTATAATCATATCCTGGAAGAGGATTAGTCTTTGTATCGTGTTGATGTAAAATATCTAAATTTATGCTATTAGGCCAAAGTCTGGCAGTATTTGATTCTCCTGCTTTAGTAACACCCCCGTGCATGACTGGACATTTTCCATTATTACTTTTTTTATAATCTACACTCATAATTCTAGTTTATAATAATTCTAAAGTGAAAAACAAGCGACAAACTGTCAATTTTTCAAATTTATAAATACCTCAACATTTTTAATTTTTTTACCATTTGGAGCTTTTGGAATTTTTTGAATGACTATATCACTCGCATCTATGTCAATTAATTCCGAAGTTTCACTATCATAAAAGTGGTGATGGTTTGAGACATTTGTATCAAAATAAGTTTTGTTTCCTCTTACTTCAACTTCACTTAAGTGTCCGGCTGTTTTAAATGCGTGGACGGTATTATAAATTGTAGCTAGCGCAATTTTTGAAACCGATTTTTTGGTCAAAAGTCTATTTAAACTTTCAACTGTAAAATGGAAAGTTTTTTCCCTTTCAAATAAAAATTTAGCTATTTCAACTCTTTGTTTAGTCGGTCTTAACCCGGAAGATCTTAATTTTTTTAAAATATCTGTTTTTTTCACGTTTTAATTCACTTTTTAAGCTACTTTATAATCATTCTAAACACAAAATATATATGAAACTTTTGCTAAATCAAGTAAAACAATTCTAAATCATGCAAAAAAATAGTTACAATTACGATGAACTAATTTCGTGTGGAGAGGGGAAACTATTTGGTGAGGGAAATGCTAAGCTACCACTGCCTCCAATGTTGATGTTTGATAGAATTACAGAAATAAAAAAAGATACAGGTGAATTTCAAAAAGGTTTTATTAAAGCGGAACTTGATATTAAAGACAACCTATGGTTTTTTGATTGCCATTTTAAGAAGGACCCAGTTATGCCGGGTTGTCTTGGTTTAGATGCTATGTGGCAGTTAGTTGGATTTTATTTAGGCTGGATAGGTGAGCCAGGAAAGGGTAGAGCTTTAGGGGTAAATTCTGTAAAATTCACAGGTGAAGTATTAAAAAATATTAAAATGGCGACCTATGAAATAAATATGAAAAGAATTCTTAAAAAAGAAGGTACAGCTGTTGGATTAGCTAATGGTATTTTAAGTGCAGATAGTAAAATCATTTACACTGCAGAAAATCTTAAGGTAGGATTATTCAAATCATGAAAAGAGTTGTAATTACTGGAATTGGGGTAGTTTCTTGTTTAGGAAATAATCAAGATGAAGTGTATGAGTCATTACTAAATGCAAAATCAGGTATTACATTTGCTGAAGAATATAAAGAATACAATTTAAAAAGTCATGTTCACGGAAAACCAAATATTAAACTAGAAGATCATGTAGATAGAAAATTTATAAGATTTATGGGGCCAGGCTCTGCTTATAATTATGTTTCAATGAATGAAGCTGTGAAAGACTCCGGGCTTGAAGCAAAAGATGTAAGCAGTATTTCTACTGGAATGATTATGGGATCTGGCGGTCCTTCAATAGAAAACGTTATATTAGCAGCAGACAAGACAAGAGAAAAAAGTCCAAAAAGAATGGGACCTTTTGTAGTTCCACGAACAATGTCCAGTACAGCCTCAGCAACTCTTGCAGTACCTTTTAAAATAAAAGGAGTTAACTATACCATCAGTTCAGCGTGTGCAACTAGCGGACATTGCATCGGTAATGCAATGGAATTAATTCAACTAGGAAAACAAAAAATTATTTTTGCAGGTGGCAGTGATGAAGTTCATTTTGCGATGACTGCGATGTTTGATGCAATGACTGCTTTATCTTCAAAATATAACGATACTCCTGAAAAAGCCTCTAGACCATATGACAAAACTCGAGATGGTTTCGTTATCTCAGGAGGTGGTGGGGTTTTAGTTTTGGAAGAATATGAGCATGCTAAGTCAAGAGGTGCAAAAATATATGCAGAACTAACAGGGTACGGAGCTACTTCAGATGGTTATGACATGGTTGCTCCTTCTGGAGAGGGAGCTGTAAGATGCATGAAGATGGCTTTGAGCACCGTAAAAAATAAAATTGATTATATAAACACACATGGCACATCAACACCTGTTGGAGATATAACAGAGTTGAAAGCTGTAGGAGAAGTATTTAGCGACTACAAACCTAAAATTAGCTCTACCAAATCTCTTGCCGGTCACTCCTTAGGTGCTACTTCAGTTCATGAGGTAGTTTATAGTTTAATTATGATGAAAAATAATTTTATTGCTGCATCTGCAAATATAAATGATATAGATGAGGAAGCAAAAAAATACCCGATTGTTACAAAAGTTGAAAAAGGTGTCAATTTAAATGCTATAATGTCTAATAGTTTTGGTTTTGGTGGAACAAATGCAACTTTAGTTTTTGAAAAGGTAAAATAATGACTTTGATGAAGGGGAAAAAAGGTCTGATAATGGGTGTTGCAAATGAGCGCTCCATAGCTTGGGGTATATCTCAAAAACTTGCTGAGGCTGGAGCTGAATTAGCTTTTACGTATCTAGGTGATGCTTTAAAAAAGAGAGTTGAGCCTTTGGCAGAAAAATTAAATTCAAAAGTCACTTTTAGCTGTGACGTTGAGAAAAGGGATGATGTTGTTAAACTTTTTAATGATGTAAAGACGAAATGGGGACAAATAGATTTTGTAGTCCATGCAGTAGCCTTTTCGGATAAATCAGAGTTATCAGGAGAATATTTAAATACAACCAGAGAAAATTTTCTTAAAAGTATGCTTATCTCTTGTTTTTCATTCACTGAAGTATCTAAAGAGGCAGTAAAAATAATGAGAGAAGGGGGAAGTCTACTTACTCTTACTTACGAATCTACTAAAGCTATACCTAATTACAATGTAATGGGAGTTTGCAAATCTGCTTTAGAGGCAAGTGTTAAATATTTGGCTAGGGATCTTGGTAAAAAAAAGATTAGGGTGAACGCAATTAGTGCGGGTCCTATTAAAACTTTAGCAGCTTCAGCGATCGGGGACGCAAAATTCTTATACAAATGGAATCAAGATCACTCATTTTTAAATAGAAATGTAGATATTCATGATGTTGGTAATTCTGCATTGTACTTGTTGAGTAATTTAGCAGCAGGTGTTACAGGAGAAATTCATTATGTGGATGCAGGTTATAATAAAGTAGGAATGCCTGATCCTAGAAACATGACTTAAGCTGAAGCTTGTTTCATCGATAGTTTTACTTTTCCTCTATCAAATCCGACAACTTTTACAGAAACTTCGTCACCCTCTTTTACAACATCGCCAACTTTTGCAACACGTTTATCAGCTAATTCAGAAATATGAACTAATCCATCTTGTTTTCCTAAAAAATTTACAAAAGCTCCGAATTCCATAATTTTAACTACCTTGCCTTTATAAACCTTTCCCATCTCAGGTTTTGCAATTAAATTTTTAATGAAATCGATGGCTTTATTTCTTGAAGCTTCATCAGGTGCTGCAACTGTCACGTCTCCTGTATCCTTAACATCTACTTTAGCTCCTGAAGTCTCAACAATTTCTCTTATAGTTGCTCCACCTTTTCCTATTACTGTTGCAATATCTTTTTTATCGACTTTAATAGTTTCCATTTTAGGAGTGTGTTTTGAAAATTCTTTTCTAGACGTTTTAATTGCTTTGTTCATTTCATTTAGAATATGTTCTCTTCCTTCCTTTGCTTGATCTAAAGCTTTTTCCATAATTTCAAATGTTATACCTGTTATTTTAATATCCATTTGAAGTGATGTGATACCATTTTTTGTGCCCGCAACTTTAAAATCCATATCACCAAGATGATCTTCATCTCCCAAAATATCAGAGAGCACAGAAAAATCTTCACCCTCTTTAATTAAACCCATAGCAATTCCGGCTACTGGTTCTTTTATTGGAACTCCTGCATCCATTAAAGATAATGAAGTACCACAAACTGTCGCCATAGATGATGATCCGTTGGACTCTGTTATTTCTGAAACTACTCTAAGTGTGTAAGGAAAATTTTCTTTTGACGGTAAAGATGAGTTAATTGCTCTCCAAGCTAGTTTTCCATGTCCAATTTCTCTTCTGCCTGTACCTATTCTTCCACATTCTCCAACTGAAAATGGTGGAAAATTATAGTGAAGCATAAAGTTTGATCTTTGCATACCCTCTAGACTTTCTAATCTTTGCTCATCGTCAGTCATTCCAAGCGTAGTAACTACAAGAGCTTGAGTCTCTCCTCTAGTAAAAAGAGCAGAGCCATGTGTTCTTGGTAAAACACCTACCTCACATTTAATCTGTCTTACATCTGCTAAACCTCTTCCATCTATTCTTTTTTTTTCCTTTAAAATTGCGGTTCTTACAATATCTTTCTCTAAAGATTTTAGTTGGCCTATTACTTGATTTTCTGTAATAGTTTCATCTTCGGCAAATATTTCTTTGCATTGACTTTCTATTTCAGAAATTGCTGTTGATCTTTTTTTCTTGTCAATTTCTTTAAACGCTTCTCTTAAATTACTCTCAAATTTTTTAGAAATTTTACTTTTAATTTCAGAATGGTCTAATTCCTCAACTTCCCATTTTGGTTTGCCAGCTTTCTTTGCTAGTTTTTCTATTACTTCAATTATTGGTACAAATTTTTCATGTCCAAATTTCACTGCATCTAGCATCACTTTTTCAGATAATCCAGATGTTTCTGACTCAACCATCAAAACCGCATCTTTAGTCCCTGCAACTACTAAATCTAATTCAGACTCTTTAAGTTGCTCTATTGATGGATTTAATAAATATTTTCCATCTTTGTATCCAACTCTACTAGCAGCTATTGGTCCTAAAAATGGTAAACCTGAAATTGCTAACGCTGCTGAAGAAGCAATAATAGATAGTATATCTGGTTGATTCTCACTATCATAAGATAAAACAGTTGGAAGAACTTGTACTTCATTCATAAAACCAGATGGAAATAAAGGTCTTATAGGTCGATCTATTAATCTAGAGATAAGTGTTTCAGCCTCTGTAGGTCGCGCTTCTCTTTTAAAATATCCGCCTGGAATTTTACCAGCAGAGTAATACTTTTCTTGATAATTTACGGATAGTGGAAAATAATCTTGGTCTTCTGCAACTTTTTTTGCCCCAACAGCTGTTGCGATTACAACTGTCTCACCTAGTGTAGCAATTATTGCTCCATCTGCTTGACGTGCAATCTTTCCTGTCTCTAAAGTTAATTTTTTACCATCAATTTGAATTTCTTCCTTGTGTATTTTAAACATTATTTCCTTATATTTAGTTGTTTTATAACTTTTTGGTAGGACTCAGTATTTTTCTTTTTAAGGTAAGCAAGAAGTCTTTTTCTTTTATTTACTGATTTAGTCAAACCTAAAGTTGAGTGTTTATCTTTTTTAAATTTTTTAAAGTGTTCTGATAATTTTGAAATTTTATCTGTAAGTAAACCAATTTGAATTTCTGTTGATCCTACATCTTTAGTGTGAATTGCAAGAGATTTAATTGTATCTTTTTTTTTGTTTATCATTGTCTTTATTCTTCTTTATTATTCTTTCTATCTTTTCAGCATATTCAAATGAGTTATCTTCGATAAAAGTAAGTTTAGGAAGAAACTTTATATCTAGCCTTTTAGACAGCGCTCTTCTAACAAGATGTGAGTATTCAGTCAAGATTTTTACTGCTTCTTTAGTCCCTATTCCTCCTAGAGGTATCACGTAAACTCTAGCTGTTTTTAGATCAGGTGTCATTCTTACTTCTGTAACAGTTATTAACTTACAATTTATAGAGGGTATTTTAGCTTCATTTCTTATAAACAGTTCACCTAAGTTTTGTTTTACTAATTCACCTACCCTAAGCTGTCTCTGACTAAACGGTCTCTGTGAAATTCTCGCACCCATTAGATTGATCTTTGAACTTGCTCTGATAAGTAAGATTCAATTACATCCTTTTCTTTAAAATCAATGAAATTTTTTATACTTATACCACATTCAAGTCCTGTACTAACCTCTTTAACTTGGTTTTTTTCTCTAAAAATGGAAGAAATTTCACCGCTGTAAACCACCACCCCATCTCTTATTATTCTGGCTCTTGATTTGCTTTTTATTTCTCCACTTATCACTTTTGAACCTGCTATTTTTCCAGCATTGGACACTTTAAAAATTTTCTGAATCTCAGCACTACCCAACACGGTTTCTTTTATGTCTGGCTCTAAAAGCCCAGATAAAGATTTTTCTATATAATCTAGTGCTTCATAAATAATATTAAAATATTTTATATCAATTTTTTGTTCCTCAGCTAATTTTTTTGCTTCCCTATTCGGTTTTACATTGAAGCCAATTAAGATTGCATTAGAGGCTTTAGCTAAAGATACATCCGTTTCATTTATCATGCCTATATCAGATAAGATAATGTTTGCCTCTACCTCATTATGGGAAATTTTCTCAATTGCCATATTTAAGGCCTCACTAGATCCTTGAACATCTGACTTAATAATTATATTCAACTCATCTTTATCTTGGGTTTTATCAAATAAAGTAGTTTTCTCTTTTGACAGCAAATTTTTATTTGAAACATTGTCTTTTTTAAATTTTGACATCTCTTTTGCTTCATTTTCATTTTCTGTAACAACAAAGTCTGATCCTGCTTGAACAGAGCTATTCATTCCTAAAATTTCTACTGGCATAGATGGTAAAGCTTTATCTATAGAGTTTCCTGTATGGCTGATCATTGCCCGGATTTTACCCCATGTATCACCGCATATAAAATAATCACCTTTATTTAAAACTCCGTTATTAATTAATATTGTAGATACTGGCCCTTTGCCTTTGTCTATTTTCGACTCAATTACAACTGCACTAGCTTTATCGCTATAAGAAGCTTTTAAGTCCAGTATTTCAGACTGTAACAATATGCTTTCACAAAGTTTATTTAAGTTAGTCTTTTTTAATGCAGACACTTCTACAAAAAGAGTATCTCCGCTTAGATCTTCTGCTATTAACTCGTATTGCATCAATTCATTTTTAATTTTACTTATATTTTTTTCTGGTAAATCACACTTATTAATTGCTACAATTATTGGAACTTTGGCTGCTTTTGCATGTTTAATTGCCTCGACAGTTTGTGGTTTAATGCCGTCATCGGCAGCAACAACTAAAACTACAACATCTGTAATTTTAGAACCTCTGGCTCTCATTTCCGTAAAGGCAGCATGTCCAGGAGTATCTATAAAAGTTATTAATCTGTTATCATTAGTTTTAATTTGATAAGCACCAATATGTTGTGTAATTCCCCCGTATTCGCTTGAAACTACATTAGTTTCCCTTAATGCATCGAGTAAAGAGGTTTTGCCGTGATCAACGTGACCCATAATTGTTACCACCGGAGGTCTTGATTTTACTTCGCCCTGTAGCTCACCTTTAATTTTTTCTTTTTGAAGAGCAAGTTTTTCTTCTAATATCGGTTTATGACCAAATTCTTTAACTATATATTCAGCAGTATCTTTATCGATATTATGATTTATTGTGGCTACAACTTTCATATTGAATAAAAACTTAATAATGTCATTAGATTTTTCAGCCATTCTATTTGAAAGTTCTTGAATTGTGATTTGCTCAGGGATTTTAACTTCTCTAATTACTTTCTTAAATTCTTTTTTTTCCTCAGTTTCTGGTTTACTCTTTTTTTCTTTCAGTCTAGCACGTTTTACGGAAGCTAAGCTTCTTTGTTTAATTTCAATTTCTTCAACATTTAATGCTCTTGAAACTGTAAGTTTAAAATCTCTTTTATCTACTGGGCCTTTCAATTTAAGTTTACTTTTTCCAGCTGGTTTATTATCTTTTTTTATAAATTCTTTAGTTGCTTGTTGTTCAATATATTTTCTAGCAAAATTTCTTTTCTTACTTGTTTCTTGATTAAAATTTTTTCCTACATCTTGTCTTTGTTTATTTGACCTAAAGGATTTCTTTTTTTCTACCGAGTAAGATTTTTTCCCTTGGGTAGAGATAGAATTTTTATTTATCTTTTTTTTAAAATTTGGAGATATGGTAAGGGTCTTTTTTTTATCTTTTTCCATAACATTACTTATAAACAATATCTCTTGCTGACATTATTAGTTCATCAGCCTCTTTTCTGGATAAGGAGAATTCTTCTAAATATCCATCGATTCTTATTTTTTTTCCTTTTATTTCATCAAATCCACCAATTAATTCGTCAGAGGATAAATCCGCAAAATCACTTAATTTTTTAATATTTTTCTTTCCTAAAATTACAAGCATTCCTTGGGTCATCCCTTTAAGGTTAACTAATTTTTCTTCAACACCAAGTTCTTTTAATTTTAAAGCAACCGCCTCTTTTTCTTTTTCAATAGTTTCGTTAGATCTATTAATTAATTCTTTGGCAGTTTCTTCGTCGATTGCATCAATTTTTGAAATTTCTTCGGGATTAGATTGAGAAATTTCCTCTACAGAATTGAAGCCCTCTGATACTAGCAATTGACCTAAAGTTTCATCAACTTCTAGGTTTTTGATTAATGTTTCTGTTCTTTCTTTAAACTCCGTTTGACGTCTATCAGAGTCTTCTTTGTCAGTTAAAATATCAATTTCATAATTAGTGAGTTTAGATGCTAATCTAACATTCTGTCCTCTTCTACCTATTGCTTTACTTAGATTTTCCTCTGTTAAAATAATATCTATTCTTTTATTTTCTTGATCTATTAATACTCTTTGAATTTCTGCAGGTGAAAGTGACTCTGAAATTAAAGTAGGAAGATCCTCTGTCCACTTTATTATGTCGATTTTTTCACCATGTAATTCATTAACAATCGTTTGTACTCTACTACCTCGCATACCTACGCATGCCCCAACTGGATCAATAGAAGAGTCTTGCGAATGAACACAAATCTTAGCTCTACTACCAGGGTCTCTAGCAACAGATTTAATTTCTATTGTACCCTCATATATTTCAGGAACTTCTTGAAAAAATAGTCTAGCCAAAAACTGTGGGTGAGCCCTTGATAAAAAAATTTGATGACCTTTAAGTTCTTTTTTTACCTCGTAACAGTATGCTTTAACCCTGTCGCCCGTTTTAAGTATTTCTCTAGGTATAAGTTCATCTTTTTTAATTACTCCCTCTGCTTTACCGAGGTCTACTATCACGTTTCCATATTCAAGTCTTTTAATAATGCCACTTAAAATCTGTCCTTGTTTCTCTATAAAATCTTCATATTGACGATTTTTCTCTGCCTCTCTTACTCTACTACTAATGACTTGCTTTGCACTTTGAGCAGCTATTCTCCCAAAATCTATTTGAGGTAATTCCTCATAAATTTTATCACCATTTTTTAATTGATTATTGTTATTAATTTTTTTTGCCTGCTCTAGACTGATTTGCCGGGCTGGATCCTCTACATTTTCAACTATTTCTAAAACTTTTTGAATCTTTATTTCACCGTTTTCTCTATCAATAGATACTTCGATATTATTGTCATTTCCAAATTTAGTTAAAGCAGCTTTTTGAATAGCGCTTTCCATTGAACCAATAACAAGTTCTTTATCTATTGATTTTTCATTTGCTACTGCCTCGACTATTCTTAAAAGCTCTAATTTATCTAATCCTCTATTTAACATTTTTAACGCCCCTAAAAAAAAATGGGCTAGTGCCCATTTTGAATTGTTAATAATATTAGATATATTTAGAAGAAAATTATGGTTTTTTCAAGTTCACAATTTAAATATTTCTTTTTTATCCGTCTTTTCCCAAGTAAATTGACCATTATTTGTGGGTTTTCTTCCAAAGTGTCCGTAAGCAGATGTGACTTCATAAATTGGGTTGTTCAATTTTAACATTTCTCTAATCCCTCGAGGAGTTAAATTAAAATTTTCTTGAATTATTTTTTTGATTTTTTCGACCTTAGTCTCATCACCCTCGGCTAGTTTAATAAAGATTGATAAAGGTTTAGAAACACCGATGGCGTAAGCTAGTTGGATTAAGCATTTTGTTGAAGTTCCAGAAGCAACAATATTTTTAGCAAGATATCTTGCAACATAAGCTGCAGACCTATCCACTTTTGTTGGGTCTTTTCCAGAGAAAGCACCTCCACCATGCGGTGCGGCGCCGCCATATGTATCAACAATTATTTTTCTACCAGTTAAACCTGTGTCTCCGTCAGGGCCCCCAATAATGAACTGACCTGTAGGATTTATATAAATTTCTTTTGAGTCAATTCCACCTAAATAATCACTTGGTATAGATTTTCTTATATAAGGTATAATTAAGTTTCTTACTTTTTCCTGGTTTAAATCTTTTGAATGTTGAGTAGAAATTACTACAGAAGTAACTTTAGTTGGCTTTCCATTTTCATATTTCATAGTAACTTGGCTTTTTGAGTCTGGTTCAATACCTTTAAGTATTCCACTTTTTCTATCAGCAGACATTAATCTAAGTATTTTATGAGAGTAATAAATAGGAGCAGGCATCAAATCTTCAGTTTCTGAACAAGCATAACCAAACATTATCCCTTGATCTCCAGCACCTTCATCTTTGTTACTTTTTGAGTCAACTCCCATTGCAATGTCGGTAGACTGCTCATGAAGATGTGTTTCAATATTTGCTGTTTTCCAACTAAATCCAGTTTGGTCATATCCAATATCTTTAATACAATCTCTAACCTTGTTTATTAATTCATCTTTTTTTATTTTTGGCCCTCTTATCTCTCCAGCTAAAACCACTTTATTTGTTGTGGTAAGAGTTTCACAAGCAACCCTAGATACTGGATCTTTTGATAAAAATGAATCCACAACCATGTCAGAAATTCTATCACATACTTTGTCTGGATGGCCTTCAGAAACTGATTCACTTGTAAATAAATAATTATTATTTGTCATTTTTTTTGTAAATATTAAAAATTAAAATATATGTAATTAAAAGTAAGAAAAATATCAAATCATTTTTATTTTTATTTTTATTTTTTATTAATGGTACTTCTAATTCAATATTACCTGCTTCATTAGGATCAAGTTTTTTAACTATCTCTCCTTTGTTATTAATTATAGCACTTACACCTTTATTCGTAGACCTTATTAAGAATGAATTTTGTTCGATTGCCCTAAAAATGCTTTTAGCAAAATGTTGATATGGACCGATAGATTTTCCAAACCAACCATCTTCCGAAATATTTATAATTAAATTTGTATCCTCATGTGATTTAAGAATTAATTCACTAAATATTATTTCGTAACATATTAATGGTAAAATATTTAAATTATCAATTACTAAATTTTTTTGCACGCCTCCTTTTAAAAAAGATCCATGCCCTTCTGTAATTTTTTTAAGCCCTAAATTATTCAAGATTTTTTCAAATGGTAAAAATTCACCGAATGGAACCAGTTTTTGTTTTTTATATTCTTGAATAATCTTCATCTGATTATTTATTACCACTAAACTGTTGTAAAATTTATTTTTTTTACTATCTAAACGATTAACGCCAAAAATAATAAGATGATTTTCACTGAAATTCTCATCAAATAGATTTTTTAATATTTTTATATCTGAGTAACTGTACCCACTAAAAACTCCCTCAGGCCAAACAAATAATGTTTTTTTATTTTTATTTGGTTCACTAATTTTCACTAATTTAGTAAATCTTTCTTTAATGTCTTTTTGAGATAATCCGTACTCAAGATTAAAGTTAGGTGAAATAACTTTAATATGGAATTTTTCATTAACTTCTCTAATTTTTTTATTATTTTGATTGATAGAGTAATTTCCATAAATAAAGGATAGGAAAAGAATAAATATAGTTAGCAAAAGAAAAAATATTTTATATGCTTTATTAAAGTTAATAAATAAAACTGCAGGTATTAAAAAAACAGTTATTGAAATTAAATTAAAGGCAAATAAGCCAATTTTTTCAGATATTTGGATTATCTCTGTAGACCAAGAAAAACTATAACCCCATAAATTCCAAGGAAAACCAGTTAAAATCTTTGAACGTATATAATCAGATAATGCAAGTCCCCACGAAAAAAGAATTATTGAAGATATGTTAAATTTTAATAAGGGCCCTAACAATAGAGTAACTAAGGAAAAGAATAAACTTAAAAACAAAGGTATTAAAATAAGACCAAAAGGAATTAATATTTTAAAACTTTCATCAAAAGTTAAAGAGTTAGTAATCCAATGTATACATCCAAGATAAAATCCAAACCCGAAAACAGTTCCATAAATAAATAGATTTTTTTTGTAAGGTTTTTTCCTATATACGCTTTTAGATTTTTTATTTATGTAAACTGTCAAATAAAAAAATAAAGGTAAGATAATAAAGTTAACTAAAGTAAAGTTGAAAGGTTGAAATGATAGAACAGCTAAAAGTCCAATTAAAAAAGGAAAAAAATATAAAGTATAAAATCGGTTATCTAAATATTTTTCAATCATTTGTTAATGAATGAAAGGAATTTTTTCTCAACTTTTAGCATTTTGCTAAAGTCCTTATCTTTTTTATGGTCATAACCAAAGAGATGGACCAGACCATGTATCCAAAGTTTATCTAATTCCATTTTGAAATATTTATTATCATTTTTATTTTTAATTTTTGTTAAGTTTATTATTA
>CABZFF010000002.1 GCA_902524945.1 uncultured Pelagibacteraceae bacterium | reverse complement strand
CCTTTTGTGTACTCGATCATAACAGGAGTTCTGTTACCGTCTCTACACTCAGGCGTTCCTGATTTACAGAAATTGATTGGGCCAGAAGCTAAACCTCTAAAGTCAGTTGTAGCAGCAATTGCATCTCTCAATTTATTTCTATCAGCTGCAAGATCTCCAGAGAATTTAGTCTTTTTAAGAGCTATCTCTAATATATCTAACAAGTCCATCATTTGAGAAAAGTCATGTCCTGGTACTACACCATATTTGTCTTTTACCATTTTGACAAATTTTTTCGCTTCAGGTCTTTTGTCCGACGCAGCAAATGCAGCAGCATACGTTACACCTTTAGCAGCAGATCCTGCGTTTGTGGGGATCTCTACCTTAGAACCAATAGAAGCTGTAACCCTATAGACAGATTTTGGAATTCCAACTTCATATGATTGAACTAAACCTCGCACCGTCTCATCCATTAATGCTGAGATTACAAGAACTTCTGGATTTGTAGCTTTAGCTTTAGTTAAATAACTTCTAAAGTCAGTCTCTTTTTCTCCAGATTGAACCATATAAGTTGGCTCAACGTTATAGTTCTCTCTCATGTAATCAGCTAAAGATAATGCAAAATCTTTACCAGCAGCATCTGGACCATAGATATAAGCTATCTTAGTTCCTTGATTTTCTGCAGTGTATTTACCTTGTACGATTTTGTAAAATCTTGATGATACAGGCACTCTAAAAATGTATTCACTACCTTTTTTAGTAATGTCAGCATTTGTTGAGTGAGGTATGATTTGTGGAACTTTAGCTTTAGCTGAAACAGGTACCATAGGTAATGTTACAGAACTACAGCTAGATCCGATTATAACGTGAACTTTATCTTGGTAAGCAAGTTTTGTTGCATTTGCTACACCTTTCTCAGATTTACACTCATCGTTATAAAGTGTTAAGTCGATTTTTTGACCGTTGATAGTGCCTTCTTTATTCCACTTTGCAACAGTATCAGTAATTAACTCTCCGTGTTTGTAACCAACATCAGATAGCATTCTAAAAGAAACACCAATTTTGATTGTTTCTGCTTGAGCTAAAGTTGTGATCACTAAACCTGCGGAAAAGACAATTGCTGAAAAAACAAATTTTAGTTTATTCATTATTTCCCCCATTTGTTATTTAATTGTTGCTAAGGCTATAAAATAATAGTTATAATGTCTATGACTAATAGTTACATTTTTGGTAAATCAAGAAAAAAATTTGGAGGATAATTGCTTAAGATAGATCAACTTATTTCTGGATATGGCTCTGTACAAATTTTAAATGGAGCTAATATGAAAGTTGAGAAACAATCTATAGTTGCATTGCTCGGTGGTAATGGGACAGGCAAATCAACTATCTTAAGAGCTGCATCTGGATTAATTAGATCATGGAAAGGTACAATCGAATTTAACGGTGAGCAAATTCAAAACTTGCCTGCTCACGAAATAGTTGGAAGAGGATTAGTACAGGTAACTCAAGGAAAGGATGTTTTCCCTGCAATGTCTGTCACTGAAAATTTAAAATTAGGTGGATTTATTTTAAAAAGCAAACAACAACTGTCAGATAATTTAGAAAAAGTTTATAACTATTTTCCAAGATTAAATGAAAGAAAAGATCAGTTGGCCGCAACTTTATCAGGTGGAGAGTTGCAAATGTTATGTATTGGAAGAGGGTTAATGTCTAATCCTAAAATGATAATGCTAGACGAGCCCAGTGCTGCTCTAGCGCCTCAAATAGTTTTAGATATCTTTAAAAATATTAATAGAATTAGACAAGATGGATTAACAGTTCTTGTGGTAGAACAAAATATTAGGATGGCATTATTGCTTGCTGATTACGGATATGTAATTAAAGACGGTGTGATAAATGTTGAGGGCGATAGTAAGAAATTAATGTACGACGAAAGTGTAAAAGAGTCTTATCTTGGGGGTACTAAAGCCAATGTTTAATAAATTGAGAATCGGAAAAAAAGGTGAAAATATCATATTCGGAACATTCGTGCTTCTTTACATCGGCTGGTGTGTAAGCAGCCCCGATATGAGTATTGAGTCACTTAAATCAGTTTTAACAATTGGTCTATCTGTTGGTATTATTTATGGCTTAGTTGCTCTTGGAATTTCGTTAATCTACACAGGTCTAGATGTAGTTAATTTTTCTCACGGTGAATTTTTCATGATAGGTGCTTTTGCCGGTCTGACTATGTTTAATCTTTTAGGTAATCAAGACTGGATTTTTAATATATTTCCTGATGCTTATGGTTGGATAATTTATGTTGTTTGTTTATTTACAGCCTTTGTTTCAATGGGTTTATTTGGAGTTTTTATTGAAAGAGTTTTCTTAAGACCTCTAACAAAAAAAGGTGGTGGTTACACCGTAGCTGGAATGGGAATAATCATATGTGGATTTGGTCTTTCAGTGGTTTTAATAAACGTTGCTTATTTAATTTGGAATCCAGTAGCAAAACCTTTCCCTGCTGAATTAGGTTTGCCAATGGAAATAGGAGGACTATTTTTACCGATTACTTATATTTGGATGATAGTCGTTGGTTTATCTGTAGCAGCAGGTCTTTGGTTCTTTTTAAATAAAACAAAAATGGGATTAGGTATCAGAGCCGTAGCTTACTCTAAAGATGTTTCAAATCTAGTTGGAATAAACGTGCCACTATACATATCAATTATTTTTGGTATTGCCTGTGCCATAGCAGGTATCGGAGGAACTTTAGTAGGTCCAACTTATCAAGTTGTTGTATTCATGGGTTATATCATTCTTATGAAAGCTTTTGCTGCTGCGGTCGTAGGTGGTTTTGGTAATCTGCCTGGTGCAATAGTTGGAGGTTTTACAGTTGGAATATTTGAAACAGCTTCTTCTTTTTATATTTCTGGAAGTCACAAAGATTTATACGCCTTTTTATTAATGATTGTTGTTTTAATGATCAAGCCAACAGGCTTCTTTGGTGTTCAAGTTAAAATGAAAGCTTAATGATAAAGAAAGATACAAAAGTTGCAGTATTAGGTGCTGGTGCTATGGGCTGTCTTTTCGGTGGGTTGTTAGCTGAAAAAGGTTTAGAGGTTCATCTTATTGATGTTTGGAAAGAACATGTAGACGAAATTAATAGTAAAGGTTTAAAAATGATGGGTCATGGCGGAGATAGAATAGTAAAAATCCATGCTACAACTGATCCAAAAACTTTAAAGCCAGTCGATGCAATAATTATTATGTGTAAAGCTACAGCTTTAGAGCAAGCTTTATCCAATTCAAAAAATATTATCGGAGATAATACAGTGTTAATGTCATTTCAAAATGGTATTGGGCATGAAGAAATCATGCAAAAAATAGCTGGTAAAGAAAAAGTTTTAGGTGGTTCTACAACACAAGCTTCTAGTATTCAAGGTCCTGGAATAATTCAAAACCACGCAAGTTTGCCATCATGGATTGGTGAATACGAAGGTGGTTCAAGTGAAAGGGTAAAAGATTTAGCTGAAACTTTTACTGCACATGGCTTAGAAACTATTGCAGAAGAAAATATCAAAAGAAGAAAATGGATGAAATTATTTGCTTTAACAGCAATTGGTCCGTTATCTGCAATATTCGATTTACATCATACAGATTTATACATTTCTAATAAAAATCAGACTATGTCTCGAAAATTAGGTAAGGATATAATCCTTGAAACTAGAGAAGTAGCAAAAGCCGATGGAGTTGATGTTAGTGAAAGTGATTGTTTAGAAATGTTCAACAGAATAGTAGACTCAAGACAAACCAATAAATCATCTATGGCATTCGATGTTGTAAAGCATAGAAAAACAGAAATTGATTTCATAAGTGGAGCTGTGTCTAAAATTGGAAAAAAACATGGGATTAAAACACCTTTAAATGACCTCATGTATAATATTATTAAGATTAAAGAGGGTATGTACGTATAAGACTTGTGTCTAAAGAAATTATTTGGCAACCATCAAAAGAGCAAATTGAAAATTCAAAGCTGACTAAGTTTATACAGCATTGTAAATTAAAAAATTATGATGAGTTAGAAAAAAAAAGTTTTTCTGATCCAGGATGGTTATGGGACAGTGTAATAAAATTTTCAGATTTAAAATTTTATAAACCTTACTCAAAAATATCAGATGAAACAAAAGGGACTCCTTGGACAAAGTGGTGTATCGGGGGAAAAACTAATATAGTTTTAAATTGTATAGATCGACATAAAGATAAGGAATTTTTTAAAGATACTTTTATTTTTGCCGAAAGAGAAGACGGGAAAGAAAGCTCAATTACTTATAAAGGATTTGATAAGCAAATCTCAAAAATTGGGAATACTTTAAAAATAAATGGCTTTAAAAAAGGTGATGTGATCGCACTTTACATGCCTCAATTTATAGAAACTTACATTGCTTACTTTGCTATTTTAAAAATTGGGTGTGTAGTGCTACCTTTATTCTCTGGATATGGACCAAAGGCAGTTATTGAAAGACTCAACATAGCAAAAGCTAAAGGTATTTTTACTGTTGAAAAAACATTTAGAAAAGCAAAAGAAATAAGAATGTTTGATCAAATCAAAAGTGAATTAGATCAAGTCATTTCTTTAGAAAAAATTTTTTTATTGGGAAAAGAGAAAGGAAAGAAAATCTTTAATTGGGAAAATTTTCAAAATGTTTCTGATAATTTAAAGACAGAGGAAACTGATGCTGAAGATCCTGCTATTATCCACTTTACATCAGGTACAACTGGAAAACCGAAAGGATGTGTTTATACCCATATTGGTTTAGTTGCTAAGATGTCTTTTGATGAAGGAGTTTTAGCAGACTTTAAACAAACTGATATTCATTTGTGTATGGCTGATATGGGATGGATGGTGGGTTCTAAGTCTGCAACAATAGCTTCTGCACATGGAGCGCAAATGGTAATAGCTGAGGGAGTTCCTGATTTTCCTGATGAAGTTCGTTTTTGGAAACTAATAGAAAAATATAAGGTTTCCTGGACAGAGCTTTCCCCTGCTCTCATCAGAGCACAAATGATTAAAGATGAAAAACGTTTTAAAGATTTAGATTTAAGTTCATTAAGAATGATTTGTACGGGAGGAGAACCTTGGACAGAAAAACCTTGGAAATGGTTATTTCAAGTCATAGGAAAATCAAAAGTTCCTATTATGAATTCAGCTGGGGGCACTGAGGTTTCTGGTTCTATATTACATTGTTGTTTACATCGTCCTTTTAAGGTTGGATCTTTTAATGCTCCTATTCCTGGAATGAGCGCGGATATCTTAAATTTAGATGGACAAAAAGTTTCCACAAATGAAATGGGCGAATTAGTCATGAGAAAATCATCAATCGGATTAACTAAGAGCTTATGGAATGATGATAAGCGTTACATCGATAATTATTGGAGCGTAATTAAAGATTATTGGGTGCATGGTGATCTTGCAAGTAGAGATGCTGATGGTCATTGGTATTTACATGGTAGATCTGATGATACCATTAAAGTATCAGGTAAAAGAATAGGTCCTTCTGAGCTTGAGAGTGTAATAGTAAAAAGTGGAAAAGTAAAAGAGGTTGCTGCTGTTGGAATACCTGACGCAAATAAAGGGTCAAAAATAATTTTATCTATAGTTCCTGCAGAAAATAATGATCAAAAAGAAAGTTTTTTTGAAGATTTAGTTATAAAAGATTTAGGGAAATCATTTAAGCCTGATAAGGTAATTTTTGTAAAAGATTTGCCTAAAACAAGAAATATGAAAATTATGAGAAGAGTTATAAAATCATGTTTAGCAAACCAAGATCCAGGTGATTTATCAACGCTATTAAATCCAGAATCTGTAGAGGAGATTAGATCTCATGCAATTTAAAGATATATTATATGAAGTTAAAGGTGATTACGCTCATGTCACTATTAATAGACCTAAGGTATTAAACGCTTTTACACCAGTAACTCTTCAAGAACTTAAGGCATCTCTCGACGCTGCAGAAAAAGATAAAGAAGTTGGAGTAATTGTTTTATCAGGTTCTGGAGATAGAGCATTTTGCTCAGGTGGAGATATGAACTGGGAAAGCTCTATAGAATTTCAAGATCATGAATACGAATTTCACATTCACTTAACAAAATGTAGCAAACCAATCATAGCTAAAGTGGATGGATACGCGATTGGTGGTGGAAATCATATGGCTTACTTTTGTGATTTAACTATTGCAAGTGAAAATTCTATATTTGGTCAAAATGGCCCCAGAGTTGGTTCTCCAGCAGGAGGAGCTATAGTTGCCCACTCTGCAAATATTTTAGGACACAAACGTGCAAGAGAAATGTGGATGACTTGCAAAAGATACTCAGCAAAAGAGATGATGAATTGGGGTTTGGTAAATTCAGTAGTGAAGAAAGATAAATTAGATGAGGAAGTTAAAAAGTATGGCGATGAAATTTTAAAAGCTGCACCAACTTGTTTAAAGATATTAAAGGCCAGTTTTAGAAAACAATTTGAAGAAATTTTAAAAATTACCCAAAAAGGTATGGTCGAGGAAGTTGCTCCTGATTATTTTAAAACTGGAGAACAGGCTGAAGGCGCAAAGGCCTTTCTAGAAAAAAGAAAGCCAAATTTCAAAAAATTTAGATAATGAAAATTAAATCAATCAAAGCAATCACTTTGAGTATGCCGTTTAGCCATGGAGGAAAAAAGGTAATTTTTCATGGAAAAGAATGGAAAAGTTTAGAATTTAACTTAGTAAAAATTGAAACAGATAAAGGTATCACTGGTTGGGGTGAAGCCTTTGGTTATACAAGTTGGAAAGCAGTAAAAATAGCAATTGAAGAAATGGTGGCTCCTTTACTCGTTGGAAAAGATATGAGTAATATACCGGAACTTCTTTTAACTCTTCAAAAATCTTTGCACTTATTTGGCAGATACGGGATAACGATATTTGCAATATCTGGTGTTGAAATTGCATTATGGGATGCTTTAGGCAAAGAAAAAAATAAGCCAATTCATGAATTGTTAGGAAAAAAAAATAAAGATCTATTTAAAGCCTATTCAAGTCTTTTTAGATATGGAGATCCAAAAATTATAGAGCAAAAATGTAAGCGATCATTAGATGATGGTTACCAAGCTATAAAACTTCATGAAATAGAAAATGATTGCATTGAAGCTGGAAGAAAAGGAACAGGTAATCTTCCTTTAATGTTAGATACTAATTGTCCTTGGACTTATGAAGAAACATTATCCAAAAAAGATTTTTTAAAAAGTATGAAACTAACTTGGTTGGAAGAACCTATTTACCCGCCGGAAGATTATGAAACTCTTGCAAAATTGAATGAAGAACTTGGAATACCCATAGCCTGCGGGGAGAATGCGTGTACAGAATTTGAGTTTAAATCAATAATCAAACAAAAAGCAGTTACTTTTGTTCAACCATCAGTAATTAAAGTTGGTGGTATTTATGAAATGTTCAAAATTATTCAGCATGCAGAAAAAAATAATGTCTCTGTAATGCCTCACACTGCTTATTTTGGACCAGGTTTTTTAGCTACACTTCAATTAGCTTCATTAATGGAAAAAGATACCTATATTGAGAGATTCTATTTAGATATCGATCAAGAATTTTACCCTAATTTCAAAAGAGCATTAAATGGGAAATATAAATTACCTTCAGGACCAGGTCTAGGTATTGACCTGGATTACAATAAATTAAGTAAATATGAAATATAGATCTGTTTTATTTGTTCCGGGACATGAAGAAAAAAAAATTAAAAAAGCTTATACATTAAATTCAGATTTAATAGTTCTTGACTTAGAATCAACTGTTCCTGAAGATCAGAAAGATCAGGCTAAAAAAATAATTAAAGAATGCAATGTCAATAAAGATCAAACATATATAAGGATAAATAATAATTCAGATTTAGAATTTGTTACATCAGAAAAATTCCCTGGAATATTTCTTCCATTTACAGAAACAAAAAAACAATTAATTGAGATAGATATATTATTAAAAAAAACTGAGAAATTGAAAACTGATATAATCCCAATTTTGGAAAGTATAAACGGTCTAGCTAATCTTGAGGAAATTTGCTCTTTTTCGGAAAGAATTCAAATTATATCTTTTGGCTCTCATGATTTAGCTAAATCTATAAATCTTAAGATTTCAGAAGATGAAAAAGAAATATTAGAATTTAGAAAAAATATAGTAAATAAATCCAAAAATATTAAGAGTCCAATAGATACTTCTTTTTTAAACTTTAAAGATTTAAATGGATTTGAAAAATCATGTAATTTTGTAAAAAAATTAGGTTTTGGTGGTAAAGCTTGTATTCATCCAGACCAAGTTCAAATCTCAAACAAAATTTTTTAATGATAAATACTAAGAAACGTTTGTACTTTGCTTATGGTACAAATCTTAATAAAAAAATTTTTTTAAAAAAATATAAAAACGCTAAATATCTAAGCAAGCATATTTTAAAAAATTTTGAATTAGTCTTTAGATCAAAATATAGGGTACCAGATATACAAAGAAAAAAGGGTTCAAGTGTGAAAGGTATTATCTATGAAATAGATAAAACAACTGAGAAAAAATTAGATAGATACGAAGACTATCCTAAGTTATATATAAAAAAATTTTTTAATAAAAAAAATAAAAATGTAATGTATTACTTCATGAAAAGAAAAACTCCTATTTTAAAGCCTGCAAAATACTACCTTAAAGTCATAAAAAGCGGCTATCGGCAAAATAACTATAAATTCAATTTCAAATTTAAAGTGAAAAACAAAATAAAGATTGCAGTTGTTGGGATTGGATTGATGGGAAGTCAACATTTAAAAGCTTTAAGGGTTTCAAAAAAAGCAAAACTCCATTCAATTGTAGATGTGAATAAAAATTCTATAGCACATGCTAAAAAATTTAAAGTTCCATTCTACAGATCGTCGACTGAATTACTTAATAACAATAAACCAGATGCTGTAATTGTAGCTACACCCAATCAATTTCATGAAAAACATACGATAAGTTTTTTAAATTCAAAAATACCTGTTTTATTAGAAAAACCAATTTCTGATAATATTTCAAAAGCAAAAAAAATTATTCAAAGCTCAAAAAAAAATAAAACTCATCTACTTATTGGCTATCATAGAAGGCACAACAGTATCGTAACTAAAGTAAAGAAACAAATTGATAGCGGAAATCTTGGAAAAATTGTTGCTGCTAATGTTATGTGCTGGTTATACAAAAATAAAGATTGGTACAAAGAAAAATGGCGTATTAAAAAAGGAGGAGGTCCTCTAGGTATTAATCTAGTACATGATATTGATCTTATTTGTTACTTGCTAGGTCCCATAACACATGTTCAAGCAACAACCTCAAATAAAATTAGAAAATATGAAGTTGAAGATACCGCAATAGTTAATTTTATTTTTAGATCAGGCACTTTATGTACATTAAGTGTTTCTGATACAATTGTAGCTCCTTACAGTTATGAGCTTACAGCTGGAGAAAATCCTGCATACCCTATAACAAATCAATCAGCATATTTTATTGGGGGGACGAAAGGCTCGATACAATTTCCTAATTTAAAACATTGGTATAATAGAGGTGAGAGAAGTTGGTGGAAACCAATCTATCATAAGGATCTTAATATTCGTTTGAGCAGATTTACTTTAATAAATCAAATTGATCACTTATGCGATGTTGTGTCTGGAAAAGCTAAACCAAAAGTAAGTGGAAATGATGGCTTGCAATCGCTTAAAATATTTGATGCCATACTAAGAAGTACTAAAACTGGAAAAAAAATAAGAGTAAACTAATGAAAAGACTTAAACTTGGTATCATTGGTGGTGGTCCTGGATCTTGGATTGGTCATGTACATAGAATTGCCTCAAGATTTGATGATAAATATGAGATCGTAGCAGGCGTTTTTTCAAGAAATTTTAGAATTAATCAATCTTTTGGGACAAGTATAGGTATAAAAAAAAATAGATGTTACAAAAATTATAAAGATCTTTGCTATTTTGAAAAAAAAATTAAAAATGGTATTGATGTGGTGGCAATTATGACACCTCCTGGAAGTCACCAAGAGATAGCAGAATTATTTATTAAAAATAACATTCATGTAATTTCCGATAAACCTTTTGCAGGTTCTCTAACTCAAGCTAAAAAACTTTATAAGACAATTAAGAATAATAAAAAAATTGTTTACGGACTTACACATAATTATTCAGCCTACCCAATGGTAAGGCATGCTAAAAAATTGGTGGAAGATAAGAAACTTGGAAATATTGAGTATATTAATGTCGAATATGTCCAGGACTGGTCTAATGGTAAAAAAGTTACTCCTGATTCTGCAAAAAAGATATTTAAATGGAAGTTAGATAAAAAAATAGCCGGAGTTTCTACTGTGCTAAATGAAATAGGATCTCATGCATATCATTTATGTAATTACATTACTGGTCTTAAAGGAAAAAGATTATTTGCAGATATCAAACAATATTCAAAAAAAATTAGATTTGATACAAATGCTCAAGTTTTCATAAATTATGAGAATGGAGCGAAGGGTTTATTTTGGGCATCAACCACTGCTAAGGGTGGTGTTTATGGATTACGAATAAGAGTATTTGGTTCAAAGGGAAGTTTAGAATGGGTGCAGAATGATCCCAACTATTTGAAATATAATGCTGCTAATGGAGCTACAAAAGTTTTAGAAAGAGGTTTCAATGAAAGTGCTTTCTCAAAAAACTTTTCAAGAATAAAATACGGTCATCCTGAGGGATATTTGAGCGCTTTTTCTAATTTGTATAGAGAAATTGCAATAAAAATTAATTCAAAAAATAGCAACAAAAGGTTTTATTTTCCAACTGCATACGAGGGTTTACTTACAGCAAGATTTATAGATGGATGTGTAAAGTCATCATCCAAAAAAAAGTGGGTAGCTTTTTAAATGATAAAATCCTGTGTGATAGGATTATCAAAAGTAGGTATAATTCATTGCGAAAGTTTAATGAAAATAAAAAACACTTCATTAGATTATATTTTTGATAAAAATTACAATCTAAGCAAAAGACTATCTAAAAAATTTAGATGCAAGACCTCCAAAGACTTCAATAGTATATTGAAAAAAAAAGATATAGAACTATTTGTAATTGCATCACCTACAACAACACATGATTTTTATATAAAAAGATTGATAAAATTTAAGAAAATGATCTATTGTGAAAAACCAATTACAAATAATAATAATAAACTTGGTAAACTCAAAAACTTAATAAAAAAGCATAAAATTAAATTTTGTGCTGGTTTAAATCGTAGATTTGCAAAAGAGTATGTTGCTTTAAAAAAGAAAGTTAGCAAAAAAAGAATTAATTATATCGAAATAATATCTAGATCGGCCAACCATAATGTTGATTTATCAATTAGAAATGGAGGCCTTTTTTTTGATAAAGGATTTCATTTTTTTGATTTAGCTTGTTGGTTAAGTAATTCGAAACCAGAGAAAATGATTGTAATTTCAAAATCAATTAGTACTGAGGATTTCTTAAATAAAGGAGATTTCTCAGATGCAGTAGTCAATCTAAAACTCAAGAATGGAATAGTCGTCGAAATAATATTTAGTAGAAAGTGCAGATTTGGAAATTTTGAAAAAATTAAAGTTCAAGGTGAAAAATTTTCACTAGACTCTGACAATTTTTCTAACAAAGAGACGTTATATAATGACTTTTCTGTAAGACACAGAAAGTCATACTTAGATTGTTTAAAAAAATTTATTGAAAATAAAAAAAATCTTTTAATAAATGAAGCAATATTAACCCAAAAAATATGTGCTGATGCTTTGAAAAAAGCAAAATACCAGTAATTTATAAATATTTACTTAAAGCTCTACTAGCAAGTGTTGATGAGGAAATATCAGTTTTAAATGTATTTAGTATCGATTGAGTCTTTTCAACCTGCTCCTTAATCTTATTTGGATCATCAATAAAAGAACTTACAGATTTAAATAAATCTTTTGGATTACACTTAGATTGAAGTAATTCGGGTATTACCTCTTTACCTGCAGCAATATTAATAATATTGGCAAATTTTACTTTTACTAAAGTCCTTACAATCAAATAATTTAAAAAATTCATTTTATAGAGAATGATAGATGGAACTTTAGATTTGCAAATTTCAAGTGAGACCGTTCCCGACTTAGCGACTGCAAATACAGATTTCTTAAGAGTATGAGACTTTATTTTATCATCACTAATAATTTCACAGTTACTTATATTTTGAGATTTTACGTAAGATTGAATTAAATTATAATGTTGCTTTGTCGAGTGAAATATATAAATAAAATCTTGATAATTTTTATTCATTAATTTTATAAAATCTAAAAGTATAGGCATTAAAACTTCAATTTCAGTTTTTCTACTTCCTGGAAAAATTGATATTAACGCTTTATTTTTTTCAAATATTTGGTTGATATCGATTTTACCTTCAGAAGACTCATCTAATAAGGGATGGCCCACAAATTCATTGCTCATATTCTCTTTATCAAAATACGGTTTTTCAAAATTAAATAATAATAATATGTGATCAATAAACTTTTTAATTTTCTTAACCCTTCCTTCTCTCCAAACCCAAACTTGTGGTGCAACATAATGAATTGTTTTTATCTTTGGATCTTGTTTTTTTATGCGCTCAGCAACTCTTAAAGTAAAATCAGGACTATCAACTGTAAATAAAATATCTGGATTAAAATCTTTTATAGCTTTTACAGTTTCATTGATTTTTTTATTAATTTTGAAAATATTTTTTATAACATTTGTAAAACCTATGTAGGTAATCTCTTTTAAATCATAAATTGATTTTATTCCTAAAGCTTCTAAATTTTCACCTCCTACACTTAAATACTCGATTTCGGCATTATCTTTTTTAAATTCTTTAATTACTTTTGATGCGAGTTTGTCTCCGGACGGCTCACCTGTTAAAATAAATATTTTTTTCACTTATACATTCTCCAAAGTTCGCCCTTGTCAGATAGTAAATAAAGATCTCCGCTCTCATGTATTTTGATATCTCTTATTCTTCCTATATCACCTTTGAATAAAATTTTTTCATCGATAAAATTTGATTTATTAAATCTTATTTTTCTTAAAGATTGATCTTTCAGAGATGTAATTAAAGCTTCACCGTTCCATTCTTTAAATGTTTCACCTTTATAAATTGTCATAGCACTTACTGCGATAGAAGGAACCCAGTATTTTATTGCTTTTGTAAAGCCAGGTTTCCATTTTGGACCAATTTTAGTTCCAGAGTAATTAGTTCCTCCCCAACCTAAAATCTTCCATCCATAGTTTTCTGCAAAATTTGCTGTCCCAAACCAATCACCCCCTCTAGCACCATGATTGGTCAAATATATTTTGTCATCAAATGGTGAAAGAGACATGCCCTGAGGATTTCTAACTCCAATTTGATAAATTTCAGGTAACCAATCTTTTTTATTAATAAATTTTGGATTATCTTTTGGTATCGATCCATCTAAGTTAATTCTTATAATACTTCCAGGATGTTTAGTATGATCTTGGGCTATCATTCCTTGTCCTCTCTCACCAGCGGTTACATATAAATGTTTATTTTTTATGACTAGTCTAGATCCAAAATGATATCCAGAATTTATAGGGGGTTGGGCTTGAAAGATGTTTTTAAAATTAAGTTTCTCAGTATTAAGTTTTGCTCTTGCAACAGAGGTGCTAGACATTCCGTTTGATCTATTTTCAGAATATGAAACAAATACAATGCTTTCATTGTGAAGTATATCTAATAACCCTCCCTGGCCATCTTCTAAGACCTTAAGATTATGGCTTATATCTTTTATTTTTTTTTCTTTTAAATTTATAAATTTTATATTTCCTGGTTTTTCTGTAACCAATAAATTTTGGTTGTCTATAAATGTTAAGCTCCATGGGCTATCAAACCCTTGAACAATTTTCTCTAATCTAAAGTCTTCAGCACTTAAATTTGTGAATAGTAGAAGAAAAATTGATAATAATTTTTTCATTTAATTAAGATAAACATTTTATTTCTATTTGCATATTGAACACTTTGACTTTTATTTAAAAAAATATTTAATTTATGTTTTAGAACTATTCCTTTTAGTCCTGCCATTTTACATTGTTTCAAAGTTTCTAATCCTACAGTTGGAAGATCGACTCTCAAGTCTTGTCTTTTTTTTGGGAATTTTATTAGTACTCCATTAGGAAATTTAGTTATTTTTTTCACTTTTTTAATCATTTTTTGTGTTCCGCCTCTTCCCTCAATTGTTAAAATTTTATTATTTCTACAAATAGCGCCTTGGGTAAATGAAAAATTACCAGACTTTTTTAGAGCTTTTTGCCCACAAAGAATATCTTTTTTATCAGAGGTATTTGGTTTAATTGATGTGTAATTTCCCTTAGGCAGACTTATTTCTGGAGTAAATTTGTTTGATCTAACAGTTTGAATCTTTTCTTTTTTTAAAATATTTATAATTTGTTTTAAAATTGCTGCATCGCCTAATTTCGAACTTTTTATAATTTTTGGCATGTAATAAATTCCTTTAAAATCCAATTTTATAGATTTAAAATTTGGTTTTGTTACTTTTCCTGCAAATAAAACTTTTTTACAATTTTTTGATTTCAGTATTGAAATAATTTTGCCAAATTGACCAATAGATACTGAGTAAGAATTTTTATCTTTTTTAAATATTTTTTTTTTTGTTAAATCTATAATTAAGTATTTACTTTTTCTTTTAATTTTTTTTAATATATATTTTGGAAATTCTGTTTCTCCAAAAATTAACCCAATCATAAATATTTTAACTAAGCGGTGAACAAATCGGTCTTTTTTTATCTTTTTCTATAAATTTAATAACTTCACTTACTAATTCATTATCTTTATATTCACCATTAATCTTACTTAAATTTTCGTGAAGATTTTTAGAGGCAAATATATCTTTAAAAGCTTTATCTAACCCCATAATTTTTTGATTGTCGTATTTCTGTCTCCGTAAACCAATTAAATTAAGACCTTGTAAATAATTTCTATTACCTATAGATAAACCAAACGGAATTACGTCCTTGAGCACGCCTGTCATTCCACCAATCATTGCTAGTCTACCAATTCTTGTAAATTGTTGGACAGCAGAATTGCCACCTATGACAACCGAGTCTTCAATTGTTACATGTCCTCCTAGAGGCACATTGTTTGCTATGATTACGTTATTTCCAATTATACAATCATGAGCAATATGTGATGAAATCATAAATAAACAATTATCACCGATTATTGTTTTTGATCCTCCGCCTGCAGTTCCAGGATTAATAGTTACGTACTCTCGAATTAAATTATTTTTTCCAATTTCTAAAATAGTTTTCTCCCCTTTAAATTTTAGATCTTGAGGTTGTGTTCCTATACTTGCAAATGGAAATATTTTTGTATTAGATCCGACTGATGTACTTCCCTCTATGTGTACATTTGATACTAATTCTACATTCTCTGCTAATTTGACATTCGGTCCTATATAACAAAACGGACCGATTTTTACGTTCTTTGAAATTTTAGCGTTTTTATCTATTACACTTGAATTATGTATCATTATTTTTTTTATCAACTATTGTGGCTGACCATTCTGCATCGGCCATTCTTTTACCGTCAACTTTTGCTATACCCTTATATTTCCAAACTCTTCCATGAGATCTTATCGCTTCTATATCTAAATGAAGTTCGCAATCAGGTATAACTGGATTCCTAAATCTTGCTTTATCAACACTCATTAAAAAAACTAGTTTGTTTTCATATTCTTTAGAATCTATTCCGTGTGCAGTTAAAGCAGCAGCAGCTTGACCAAAAGCCTCAACAATTAAAACTCCGGGCATTACTGGTTGACCAGGAAAGTGTCCTTGCACATAAAAGCCATTTTTTTTTACATACATAATGGCAGTTGCAGATTTTAATGGTACAATATTTGTAAGTTTATCAATTAACAACATTGGTTCACGATGTGGAAGCAAACCCTCGATAACTTTTTTATTAATTTCTTTTTCAATCATTATTTTTTTTTAAAAATATTTTTAGTGGAACTGCTGGATAACCCATAACTACTTGATTGTCTTCGATATTTTTAACTACTCCGCTTCCACCACCAATTTTAACATTATTTCCAATTTTTAGATGTCCAGATATACCAGCTTGCCCACCAATTGAAACATTGTCTCCTATAGTTGAACTTCCAGCAAATCCAACTTGACCTGCTATCATGCAATTTGATCCAATTTTTACATTGTGAGCAACATGCACCTGGTTATCTAAGTAGGTATTTTCTCCAATAACTGTATCATCTACTGAACCTCGATCGATAGTACAATTTGAGGCAATTTCAACATCATTTTTGATAATAACTTTACCAATATGAGGAAATTTTAAATTTTTATTTTTTAATGGTATAAATCCAAATCCTTTCTGGCCAATTTTACATCCATCTTGTAACATAATTCTATTTCCTAAAATCGAATTTTTTATAACTACATTAGATCCTACAACACAATCTTTTCCTATAAATACATTTTTTTCTATTATAGTATTTGAACCTATAGATGTATTTTTACCAATATTTACATTTTTACCAATTAAAACATTATTTCCAAATTTAACAGTCTTATATTTTTTTTTTAATGGTGGTCTTAATGATAAATCAGGATGATCTACATCGGCATCCGGATAAATTTTTTTTAATATTTTTGCGAGCTCTAAAAGAACGTTTAATACAATAATTTTTTCAATTTTTTTAGGTAATAATTTTTCTAACTTTGATGTAGTAATGCATGCAAATGCATTAGTATTTATAGCTTGATCTTTGTATTTTGCCGAGTCAAAGAAAGTTAGATCGTTTTTTTTTGCTGTATGAAGTGGTTTCACATCATTAATAATTATATCTTTCTTAAAACTTAATTCAGGAAATATTTGTTTAATTTTAAGTTTTTTTTTTTTAAAAAAAAAATTCGAATTCATTCAAATCTAATTGATCTTTAAAGATTTAATTTTTTTATTTAATAAAGAAATAATATCTTTAGTAATATCTAAACTTTCATCAGCAAGAAGGATATTTTTTTTATCAACAATGATTTTAATATTTTTTTCTTTCATATAGTCTTTTAAAATTGGATTTAAATTATTTAAAAGTTGAGTTCTCGCTTTTGATCTAGATTTAGCGACAGATTGTAAAAGATTATTTCTTTGTTTTTGAAGCGAAGACACTTTTTTTCTCAATTCTGATACTTTATTTTTATAATCTTCAGGTGAAATTATTTTTTTTTGTTCTATAATCTTCTTTTCTTCCTCTTGTAGTTTTGACTCTTTATTTTTTATATTTTTGAATCCATTTTCAAGTTTATTCTTAAGTTCAGTCTGAGCTTTCTTACCAGCTTCACTTTCGTTCAAGATGAATTTAAAATCTAAATAATGAGTTGTGTCAGCCATTACTATGGTTTGACCAAGGAATAAAAAAAATATTATTGCTAATGTTTTTTTAAATGTCATTTTTAAAATGTAGTACCTAAATTAAATGTAAAGCTTTCTGTTACATCAGTATCAGCTTTGTTTAAATTTTGAGAAAAAACAAAATTCATAGGGCCTATAGGTGACATCCAGTCAAGCTTTACTCCAGTAGTTGATCTGATTATATTGCTATCGTCTATTGAGCTGTCATAATCAACACCCCAAACACTTCCAAAATCTAAAAAGAAACCAACATCTGCATTGTAACTTTCTGGAAGTGCTTTTGGTAAGTTTGTTTCAAAATTTAAAGCTGCAGAATAATTACCTCCTACATGGTCATTCCCATCTACAGGACCAATTTTATTCCTTTCAAAACCACGTATTCTTTTTTGGCTTAATAGTTGCCTTTTACTTATTCTTACATCATCTTCACCTAAGCCATTTACAGACGATACAAAAAATTTTGTTGCACCAACAATATTTTCACTAAATGATTTATAGAAACTTGTATTGAGTCTATTATATATAAATTTTTTGTCTGCATGAATTGGAAAACTTTGACCAAAACTTAAAATTGAACCGCTAGTCGGCATAAATGCCCTATCTCTTTGATCATAAGTAAATCCGTAACTTGTAGCAATTTCCTCGAATGTACCTGACTGTTTTTTTAAGGAATCTGATGCTGTGCTGTCTGTTTGTAAATCATCGTAACTTGCACTTAGTCCGAGATTTAAATTTACATCTCTGTATTGCTCAAAAGAAGTTCCAACAGATCCGCTTACTATTGAATTTTCGAAACCTTGATTTGGTTTGTCATTTTTTTCATTTGAAAATCCATAATATACAGAATTTCCCAAGAAATCGTAATTTGGATCAGTTAAATTAATTGATCCAATAATTGACTCGTCATTAAGTTGGACGTCAAAAGCTACTTGTTTTCCTTGTCCTAACCAGTTGTTTTCTTTGACACTAAAAGCGATAGTACCTCCTGAAGTTCCTATTCCAGCTCCGGCACTAATTTCACCTGTTGGCAATTCCTCAACTTCAATATCAATTATTTTCAGATTTTCTTGACTCCCATCTCTTACTTTATAAACTACATCACTAAATAATCTTCTTGCTTTAATTTCTGCAATCGATTTTTCTAAATTTAGACTTGTAAGTGGATCTCCTTCATCTAGAATAAGTTCTCCTCTGATAACATCCTCATTTGTTGTGTTGTTACCTGTAATATTTATTCTTTCAATTAAATTCTTTTTTCCCTCAAAAATATTAAACACAATATCAATAGTTTCTTTTCCGACAACTTCCTGCACATTATGCTCAATAAATTGTAAATTATTTTCCTCAATTAAAATATCAATTTCTTCTAAAAGCTTTTTAATTTTAAAAGGAGAATAATAATCACCAATATAATTTTGATAAATATCATTTAGAGGAAAAAAAATTTTTTTATCTAAAACGTCATCGACATTTGTAGAAATTTTATTAATTGAATATCGTTCTCCTTCTTCAATTGAATAAACTAGGTTGACATTTCCCTCTTTATTTAGTTCAGCAATATTTGAACTTATCTTTACATCGTAGAAACCATTTGATTTATAATAATTCAATAATAATCTTTTATCTAAGTTAATTAAATTTTCACTCAAATTTGTATTTCTTGATATAAATTTCCAAAATTTATCTTCCTCGCTTGCAATAACAGCTCTTAACCTTTTGGATCTAAATTCTTTATTTCCGATAAAGTTTACTGAAGCAATTTTTGTTTGTTGACCGCGGTCAATCTGAATCAACAACTCTAAGTTGCCTTTATCAATAGTTCTTATTTTTGTATCAACTTTTGCAAAATTATAACCTAATGAAGAATATAACTTTTTAATTATATCAATATCATTTGTTAAATAAGATTTAATAAATGATTTTTTTTCTTTTGTTTTAATTAGTTTTTTAATCTGGTCTACATAGGCATTCTTTTTTTCACCGGTAATTATTAATTGGTTAATAATTGGATATTCTTTTAAAGTAATTTTTAAAATATTATTATTAAGTTCAACTTTTACATTTTCAAAGAAATCAGTGGAATATAAATTATTTAAAATATCGTTTATATCACTATTAGATAGATCTTTGTTTTTTTCAATTTCTCCGTATAAAATAATAGTTTGATCTGACACTCTATTATTTCCCTCAATTATTATTTTATTAACTATTTCTGACTTAGCGGTCGAAAAAGATAGTATAAATAAAATCAAAACTATAAGATTTCTAATCATGGTTTTTTAAAAATTTTAAAGTATATTCACGTGCCCAGTAATCGATTTGTATTATTTCCTTGATATTTTTAGGTTTTCTTATAGCATATTTTTTATAATTTCTGCCATTTAGAATACTCACAATGGTTTTAGAAATCGTTAAAAAAGGTATCTTTTTTCGCAAAAATTGATCAACTAATATTTCATTTGCTGCATTAATGATTATTGAGGTTGAGGGATATTTAAAAATCTTATCTTTAATAGAAATAATTGGAAAAGTTTTTCTGTTTACTTTTTGAAAAGTTAGATTATCTATTTTTTTTTTAAGAATTTTTTTATTTTTGTAAAAATTTTCAATAATTAAATTGTTTTCGAATATAGCATTTGCTAATGGGATCAACATTGAGGTTTCGTGATAAAGAAATTTAGTTAATCCATTCTTAAATTGAATTATTGCGTGAACCAAAGACTCTGGGTGAATCAGAATATCAAGTTTATCTTGGGGAATATTAAAAAGTTTTCTTGCTTCAATTAGCTCAAATATTTTGTTCATTAAAGTTGAAGAGTCAATCGTAATCTTCCTTCCCATTTTCCATGTTGGGTGTCTTAAAGCATCACTTGGTTTTATTGATTTAAATTTTCTTGTATCGTAATTTAAAAAAGGCCCCCCAGATGCTGTTATAAAAATTTTTTTAATCTCTTTCATTTGATGATTTTTAAGTAACATCAAAATTGAAAAATGTTCAGAGTCAACTGGAATAATTTTGGTTTTATATTTGATAGAACTATTTTGAATTAAGTTCCATCCACATATTATAGACTCTTTATTTGCAATTAATATTTTTTTACTAAATCTAATCATATTTAATGTTGGTTTCAGCCCTGTAATTCCTGGAATAGCTGAAATTGTAATATCAGTTTTTTTTTTAAAATTCAAATTTTCAAAATTATTTAGAATTTTTGTTTTTTTATTATTAAACTTATCTCTAATTTTTTTGTAAATAAAATAATCAGTTATAACAAAATATTTAGGTTTATATTTTCTTATTTGATAAATAATTATTTTTTTGTTCGAATTAGCTGATAGTAAATTTAATTTGAAGGTTTTTTTTTTTTCAAAAATACTTAATGCGGACCTACCTATAGAACCTGTTGATCCAAGAATTGAAATATATTTTGTCATCTAATAAATTAAAAATAATGTAATTAAACCAATTGGCACTCCAAATAAAATTCCGTCAATCCTATCCAATACCCCTCCATGTCCTGGAAGAATATTGCCAGTGTCTTTTATTTTTGCTCTCCTTTTTAAAAATGAAAAAAATAAATCACCTGTTTGACAGCCAATTGATAAAAGAAGACTAACTATTATTAAATTAGTATTTAAGTTTATATAAAAATAAATACTGAATAAGTAAATAGTACAAGTAGTAAACAAAATAGATCCGATTGCTCCTGAAATAGTTTTATTAGGACTTATCTTACTTAATTTTGGACCCTTAAATATTTTTCCAATTATATATCCACCTAAATCTGAAGCGATACAACCAAATAAAAGAAGATAGATTATTATTTTTAAACCTACTAGATCAGAAAAAGTTATGAAAATTAAACAAAATGTAAAAATGTAAGTTGTGAATAAACAATTTAATATTAGAGATAATGTTTTTTTTTTAAATATTTTTTGAGTAATATTAAAAAATTCTAAAATTGAAAAAACTCCCAAGATTAATGAAAAAAATATGAGAAAAAATTTATAACTAATAATTAAAACTAATAATGCTAATAAAATTATTGAAGTGAAAATACGAGTTTTTAGATTATTTAATATCAAATTGCTCCAAAGTTTCTTTTAATTTTTTTAAATTTCGTAATTATTTTTTTTAAATCTGTGGAATTAAAATCAGGCCACAATTTACTTAAAAAAAACAATTCTGTGTAAGCTAGTTGCCATAACATAAAATTGCTCAACCTTTGTTGCCCTCCGGTTCTCACCAAAATATCCGGGTTTGGTAATTTTTTTGTATAAAGACAATTTTCAAATTTTCTCATGCTAAATCTTTTTTTTACCTTTTTAAATGCATTAATAATTTCATTTTTTGATCCATAATTAATTGCCAAATTTACAATTATTTTATTATTGTTTTTTGTGAGAACTGTGGATCTATTCAATATTTTTTGTAATTCATGAGATAACTTATTTATTTCTCCAATTATATTTATTTTTATACCCTGTTCCATGACGCTATCTATTTCATTTGAAAAGTAATTTTTAATAAGTTTGAATAAAAAATTTACCTCAGTTTTCGGTCTCCTCCAGTTTTCAGATGAAAACACATAAAAGGTTAAAATTGGAATTTTAAATTTGATAGAAGATTTAACTATTTTTTTTACAGTATCTACTCCTTTCAAATGACCATAATTTCTTCCTTTATTTTTCTTCTTTCCCCAACGCCCATTGCCATCCATAATAAAAGCAATATGGTTGAGTTTATTCATATTTGACTAATCTCTTTTTCTTTCTCAGACAAAATTTTCTCAATTGTTTCAATATTAAGGTCAGTGATTTTTTGAATATTCTTTTCAAAATTTTTATTTTGATCCTCTGAGATTATTTTATCTTTTAGTTTTTTTTTAAGATCCTCATTACCTTCTCTTCTAATATTTCTAATAGCAATTTTACTTTTTTCACCCATATTTTTTAATATCTTAATCAAATCTTTCCTTCTTTCCTCCGTCAAATCCGGAATTCTTAATCTTATTGTTTGGCCGTCTATTTGAGGGTTTATTCCTAGTTCTGATTTTTGAATTGCGGATTCTATTAATGTTGTGTTCGCTTTATCCCATACTTGAATTGAAATTAATCTTGCTTCAGGCACGCTTATAGTGCTTAGTTGGTCTATTGGCATTAATTGACCATATACGTCTACTTTTATCGTATCAAGCATGTTAGTGTTTGCTCTTCCAGTTCTTAATGTTGAAATATCTTTTTTAAAAGAATGGATACTTTTTTCCATTTTAGAAGAATAATTTTTTTCATTAAACTCATTGCTCATTTAAATACCTTCTCCAACTTTATATTTAACAAAATCTATGATCTGAATCTCTTTTCCTACAGAATTTTCTTTTAGAATATCTTTTACCTTTTTTTTAGGATCCATTATCCAAACTTGGTTTAACAGTGAATTGTCATTTAAAAATTTTGTTATCTTACCTTTAGAGATTTTTTCTACAATATCAGCTGGTTTACCTGAATTTTCTATTTCAGCTTTGATTATTTCAAGTTCTTTTTTAACTATCTCTTCTTCGATATCTTCTTTTTCAATAGCTAAGGGATTAGATGCAGCAATATGCATTGCGATCTTTGTTCCTATATCTTCATTTTTATCTTTTAAAATCCCATCTATTTTAACTACTGAAATTATTTTACCAATATTTTTTTCAATACTAGAATGAACATAAAAAAAATTCATTCCTGTAGAGTTATCAAAGTAATTACTTCTTCTAATAATTATTTTTTCACCTATTTTTGCAATTAAATTAACTAAATTATCTTTTACTAAATATCCGTTAGCCATTTTGGTTTCTTTAACTAAATCTAAGTTACCTTTTGTTGAAAAATTAATTTCAGATAATTCCTTACAAAAATTTATAAAATCTTTATTTTTTGCAACAAAATCAGTTTCACTATTTACTTCAATAATTGAGATTATACCTTTTTCTTCTTTAATTAAAACAAGACCCTCTGAGGCTGTCCGACTCATTTTTTTTGACGCTTTTGCGATACCTTTTTTTCTCAAAAATTCAACTGATTTTTCTAAATCTCCATTTGTTTCATCTAATGCAGCTTTACAATCTTTAAAGCCAACTCCAGTCATTTCTCTTAACTTTTTTATATTTTCTAATAGGTCTGTATTTGACATTGTGAAATATTTAGAGAACTACTTATTTTTAGACTCAATTTTTTTTTCTTTATCTTTTTTTTCTTCAGTTCCTTTGATAAATTTTTCAGCATCCTTAATAGTGTTTTTTAGTAATTCACAATAAAGATTTATTGATCTTCGAGCATCATCATTCCCTGGAATAGGAAAATCTATCCCAGTTGGATCGGAATTAGTATCTAAAACCGCTACAATTGGTATACCAAGTTTTTTGGCTTCAGCAACGGCTAAAGACTCTATATTAGTATCTATTATAAATATTAAATCAGGAGTTTTTTTCATTTCTGCAATACCTCCAAGTGATCTTTTAAGTTTTTCTCTTTCCTTGCTAAATTTTAAAATTTCTTTTTTTGTAAATCCAATATTTTCTTTGTTTAGTTGTTCATCTAATTTTTTTAATCTTTTAATTGAATTTTGAATTGTATTCCAATTTGTAAGCATACCACCTAACCATCGGTAGTTTACGTAATATTGTCCTGTTTCTTTTGCTAACTCACTTACTTGTTCTGAAGCTTGTTTTTTTGTAGAAACAACTAAAAGTTTTCCTCCGTCAGAAATTATTTTATGTACTTGAACAAGTGCATTTTTTAAATAATCAACTGTTTGTGTTAAATCAATTATATGAATTGAGTTTTTTTCACCAAAAATATATTTTTTCATTTTTGGGTTCCACCTTAGTGTCTTATGCCCAAGGTGCACACCTGCTTCTAATAATTGCTTAATATCTATTTTTGGTACGTTCATAGTTTTCCGGTTTATCCACCACAGTAATTCCATTTAAGGACCGGTAGGGCAATGCCCTTGAAACTGTGTGCGAAATCATTCACTGATATATACAAACGCACTAAAAAATCAATACTCTAAACTGTTATTTTTGTGACATATTTCTTAGCTTTTAATGCTTTTATGTGACTTAAATCGATTTTACGATTATTTTGCAATGAATAATTAGCTTTTTTATTTTGACTATGGAAAACTAAGTCGACTTTTGTGCTTCCAGTTTGTGAAAGAATTTTTTTAATTTCATCTAAATCAAAGTTTTCTTTAAGTTCAATAGTAATTTTTGAGTAAGGTTTATTAACGACATCTTGTAAACTAAGAATTTTTTTAACATTAATTCTTTTTTTTGTCAGGTCACTAGATGTTTTATCCTTTTGAAGTGTCAAAACAAAAGACTCGGACTCGATTAGTTTATCTCTATTATTTATTAATAATTCCGCAAATAAAAACAATTCAAATTCACCTTTCTTATCACTAAATTTTATGATCGCATATGGTGTGCCTTTTGCACTTTTCTTTTCATTAACAGACATAATTGTGCCAGCAACCAAACTTTCATTAAGGTCATTATTAATAAATTCCTCGTAAGAAATTATTTTTAGTTGGTTAAATATATCTTTGTACTCATTTAAAGGGTGATCTGAAATATAAAATCCTAATGATTTAAATTCTTCGGTCAAAAGTTCCTTTTGCTTCCAAGGAGTTGAAGGCAGAAAGGTAAATTTATTATCTAAATTACCAACACTTTCAAAGAGACTTGTTTGATTATTTTTTTTATTATCATTAACATTTTTTATTTCTTGTAAAATTTTTGGTATCGAATTAAAAATTTTTCCTCTATCCTTATCAAATTCATCAAAAACTCCGGCTTTTGTTAACCCTTCCAATTGTAACTTATTAACATCTTTAGAGTCTATTCTATTAATAAAATTTTCTAGTGAATTAAATTTTCCTCTTTCTTCTCTCTCTCTAATAATATTAAAAATTGCTTCATGACCCACATTTTTAATTGCTCCTAATCCATAATAAATTTTTTCATTTTTTGCTTTAAATTCTGCAAAACATTCATTTATTGAAGGCCTAACAATATTAACCTTAAGTCTTTTTAATTCTTCAACAAACTCTCTCAATTTAGAAGTATTTGTTAATTCTGTAGACATTGTGGCGGCTATAAAATCCTCTTTATGATAAGTTTTCAAAAAAGCTGTTTGATAGGCAATTAAAGCGTATGCTGCAGCGTGACTTTTATTAAAACCATACTGTGCAAATGGCTCTATTTTTGTAAAAACAAAATTAGCTACATCTTTTGATATACCATTTTTAATTGCTCCATTTACAAACCTCTCTTTTTGTTTGTCTAATTCTGCTTTTTTTTTCTTTCCCATTGCGCGTCTTAAAATGTCAGCCTCGCCTGCTGTAAACCCTGCTAGAGTTTGTGCAATTTGCATAACTTGTTCTTGATAAATAATAATTCCATATGTGGGTTTTAAAATCTCTTTTAACGTTGGATGAATATAGTCCGGTTCTTTTAAATTATTTTTACAATCATTGTAAATCGGTATATTACTCATAGGTCCTGGGCGGTACAATGCTACAAGCGCAATTATATCGTCAAACCTATTTGGTTGCATCTGTTTTATAGCTTCCCTCATTCCAGCACTTTCTAGTTGGAACAGACCAGTAGTCTCACCTGTAGATAATAAAGAAAAAACTTTTTTATCATCAAGATCAATTTTATGAATATCTAATTCGATATTTTTATTTTTCAACATCTTTAAAGTTTTGTCGATTACAGTTAAAGTTTTTAAACCAAGTAAATCAAATTTTACTAATCCTGCATTCTCTGATGAATACATATCGAACTGAGTCGATGGTAAAATTAAATTTGAATTATGATCCACATAGAGTGGAAACTGTTCAGCTAATTTATCTCCAGCTATTACTACTCCTGCAGCATGCGTTGCCATGTTTCTATTTAAACCCTCTAATTTTAACGAAAGTTCTAAAAGTTTTTCAACTTTAGAGTTCTTTTTTATTTCTTCTTTAAATCTTGGCTCTCTATCAATCGACTCTTTTAATGATAATGGTCTAGATGGATCAAAAGGAACCATTTTGCAAAGTCTATCTACATGTCCATAAGGTAAGCCAAGTACTCTACCTACATCTCTAAGTGCCATTCTGGCTTTTAATTTACCAAAGGTTATTATGTGAGCCACTCCATCTTTATATTTAGTTTTCAAATATTCAAATACTCTATCTCTCTTTTCCTCACAAAAATCTATGTCAAAGTCAGGCATTGAAATACGATCTGGATTCAAAAATCTTTCAAAAATAAGATCATATTTAATTGGATCTAGATCCGTAATATCCAAACAATACGCTACAAGGGAACCAGCGCCAGATCCTCTTCCAGGACCCACAGGAATAGAATTTTTCTTAGCCCATTTGATATAATCAGAAACTATTAGAAAATAACTTGCATAGTCCATAGAATTTATAATTTTGATTTCATGCTTTAGTCTATCTCTATAAAAGTTTTTAATGTCATGTTCTTTTTCAGATGAATTGTAAAAAATATAATTTTTGAATCTATCTTCTAATCCATCGTTTGCTAATTTAGAAAGCTCATCTTCAGGGGAACTGCTCTGCTCATTTGCAATAGATGGTAAAATAGGTTTTGATTTTTTTGGTTTAAAATTAAATCTTAAATGAAAATTAAAATTATTTTCTAAAGCTTCCGGGATATCCTCATAAAGAGCCAGTAAATCATTATGGTTTTTTAAATAATGATGGCTACTATATTTAAATCTACTCTGGTCGTAGACAAAATTTTTGTTACCAATACATGTCAAAGCATCATGAGCCTCGTACATTTCTTCTTTGATATAAAAAACTTCTTGTGTAGCAATTAATGGTATATCTAAAGACTTTGATAAATTTAAAATAAAATTTTCATAATTTTTTTCCTCATTTTCATAATGTCGCTGAATTTCAAAATAAATTCTATTCTTAAAGCAATTCTTTAGAGTATTTGCCGTATCCAACAAATTTTTTATTTTATTAACCTCAAATAATTTACCAAAAAAATCTCTGTGGCTTCCTGTTAAAAGTATAAGATCACTACTATTAGCAATTAAATCTTCGATTTTACATGCAGGATCCTCATTTTCTCTACCATCTAAATAACTTAAAGATGATAATTTTGTTAAGTTTTTATAGCCAATTTCAGACTTAGCATACAAGGTTATTTTTCCAATAACATTATGCATTTTAAGGTTAATTTGACTTCCTATAATTGGGAACGTTCCTGCTTTAGACAACTTTTCTGAAAATTCTAATGCACCACACAGATTTAAACTATCGGCAAGACCAAGACATTTAATTTTATTAGATTTTGAAAATTCCGCCAAATCATCAATTTTTATTGCTCCTTCACAGATAGAATATTGTGTATGGATTTTGATATGATTAAATTCTTTATTACTAACGAGCATTAACCCGTTTTATATTACCATTAGAAATAAACAACTTGTAATCAGCCCTGTTAGCAAGTTCTCTATTATGAGTTGCAAATATAACCGTTTTACCAAGTTTTTTTAATTTTAAAAAAAGTGAAAAAATTTCTTTTGAGGTATTGAAGTCTAAATTTCCTGTAGGTTCGTCAGCTAAAATTAATTTTGTCTCTGCAATTAATGCTCTTGCGATTGCTACTCTTTGTTGCTCCCCGCCTGACAGTTCATTTGGAAAATGATTAGACCTGTCATAAATTCTGATATCTTTCAAAATTTGTTTAGCTTTATCAAAGATAATTTTATTATTTTCTCCCTTAATTATTAGAGGCATCATTACATTTTCAATGGCGGTAAAATCCGACAATAAATTGTTATCTTGAAATATAATTGAAATATTTTTTCTCCTCAACTCATCTTTTTGATCATTAGATAGCCCGTCTATTTTGTGGTTATCGATAATTATTTTACCTTTAGAAGGTTCATCTAATAAAGCTATTAAATGAAGTAATGAAGATTTTCCCGAACCTGATGGTCCAACCAACGCAACTAGTTCACCATTTTTTACTTTTAAATTAAAATTTTTGAAAACAGTTATTGAGCCATTTATATGTTCGTAGCTTTTTTTAAGATTAGTTATTTCTAATAAAATTTTACTCATATCTTAATGCTCTGAAAGTGCTCATATTTGAAATTTTTGCAGCAGGTAAAAATGAGGCAATAGCTGAAATAATCAAAGAAATTGTAAATATTATTGAAATTGAAAATAAATTTATTTCACTTGGTAATTTATCTAAAAAATAAATATCAGATGGAAATATTTCAAAGTTAAAGACTGCAGAAAGAAACAATCTTATTTTTTCAATATTTATAGAAATTAAAGTTCCCAAAATTACACCCGTCGTTGTTGCAAAAAAACCAATGGTCAAACCTGTCAAAAAGAAAGATTTTTTTATAGACTTGTTGCTCAAACCCAAGGTTTTTAAAATAGCAATTTCTTTTGTCTTATTTTTTATAAGTATTGTGAGTCCAGAAATTATATTAAATGCTGCCACAACCACTATTAATGAAAGAATTATAAACATTACATTTCTTTCTACTTTTAAAGCACTGAATAATGATTTATTCAAATCAGACCAAGTATAAATAAAATAATTTTTGTTAATTTTTTGAATTTTCTCTTTATAAATATTAGCTTTCAATGGATCTTCCAAATAAACTTCAATATCTTGATCATTAATTTCTTTGTTAAAAATTGATAGTGCGTCTTTTATATTCATAAAAATAATGTTTTGATCAAATTCTACAAAACCGGTATTAAACACTCCTGCAATTTTAAAATTTTCTTGTTTAGGCAAACTCCCCAGAGGAGTAGAAATAAAAGCAGATGACATTAGGTTAACCGTATCTCCTATTTGTAAGTTTAAGTTAAATGCAAGTTCTGAACCAATAAACAACTCGTTGGATTTCAAATTTTTCAAGTCACCTCTAGAAATAAAAGTATTAAAAAATTCCTTGATATTTTTCTCGTTTTTATCGACTCCTTTTAAAATGATACCTTTAGCTTTATTGTTACTTATAATAATTCCTTCGCCTTTAAATGACTTGCTGATACTTATTTTTTCAAAATTGTTTTTGATTTGACTAATAAATTCATCATTTATTTTAAAACTGTTAGGCTGAATTACAATATGCGGATTCAATCCTAAAATTTTTTTAGTTAAATCTGTTTTAAAACCATTCATAACAGACATTACAATAATCAAAATTGAAACACCTAAAGTGATTCCTAAAAAAGAAAATATTGAAATAATTTTTAAAAAACCCTCTTTCTTTTTAGGCCTCAAATTTCTTAAAGAAATGATTCTCTCTGCTTTTGTAAACAATTTATTAATTTTTTAGTTTTGATTTAATTTTGTCCAGACTTAATAATTCGCTTTTATCGTTTAATTCTTTGAATTCTAAATTGATCCCATCAGACTTTGAGCCTATTATAATCTGATACGGAACGCCTATTAAATCATGTTTTTTAAATTTATTCGACATATTCTCGTCAACATCATCCAACAATACGTCAATATTTTGTTTTTGAAGTTCCTTATAAATTTTTTCAGCTTTTTCTAAGTTTTCTTTATTATTTTTACTTATGCTCGGTATGATTACTGCATCAAATGGAGATATAGATTTAGGCCATTTCATTACATCATTATTATAATTTGCTTCAATAGTAGCTCCTACTAGTCTTGAAACGCCGATCCCATATGAGCCCATTTTAACGGAGGTTTTTTTTCCATCTTTATCGTCAATTAAACAATTCATTGGTTTAGAATATTTGTCACTAAAATAAAAAATGTGTCCAACTTCAATCCCCTTTGTTTTCATTTGGTTATCTTTTTTCACTTTATCATTAAATTCTTCTTCTTTGTATTTATCATCTGTTACAGCATAAATTTGAGAAAAATCATCTCGCATTTTTTTGAGTGATTGATCGTTGAACTTGTAATTATTTAGATCTATTTCAAATATATTTTTATCAGCATAAATTTGACTTTCACCAGTTTCAGCTAATATTACAAATTCGTGTGAAAGATCTCCTCCGATAGGCCCAGTATCTGCTGCCATTGGTATAGCTTTCAAACCTAGCCTTTGAAAAGTTTTTAGGTAAGAAAAAAACATTTTATTATAAGATTTTTTTGCTTCATCATCTGAAAGGTCAAAAGAATAAGCGTCTTTCATGTAAAACTCTTTGCATCTCATCACACCAAATCTGGGTCTTATTTCATCCCTGAATTTCCATTGAATATGGTAAAGTAATTGAGGGAGTGACTTATAAGATTTAACGCTTGACCTAAATATATCTGTAATCAACTCCTCATTTGTTGGTCCATAGAGCATCTCTCTCCCTTGACGATCTTTAATTCTTAGCATCTCTTCACCATAATCATCATATCTACCACTCTCTTTCCATATTTCAGATGACTGTATAGTTGGCATTAACATTTCTTGAGCACCTATAAAGTTTTGCTCTTCTCTTACAATCTGTTCAATTTTTTTCATTACTTTGAATCCTAGCGGGAGCCAGGAATAAATCCCAGCTGAAGATTGTTTAATCATCCCAGTTCTTAACATAAGTTGGTGAGATTTTATTTTAGCCTCTGTAGGAAGGTCTTTAGTAATTGGAATGAATAATTTTGAAAGGTACATTATTGTAAAAATTCTCTTAAATTTAGTAAATCAATACTTACAAGATAATATATAACTGCAAAAATTATGGTAGTAATTAATGTAGTTAACAAAAATTTTTTTGCAATTTTCGGATTTTTTGGAGCCCCTGGATCCATACCACCTATTTTTTCTTTAAAAACTTCTTTATTAGATTGTATTCCGATTGGTAAAACTGAAAAAAAAATTATCCACCAAATCATCACATATACGATTATGGAGCCTGTTATACCCATCAAATTCTAGCTATGTTAATATTAGTAAAAGGTTTTTTTCCTGTTTTTTCCTTAATTATTCTTCTACAATTTTGTTTTAATGTTTCAATTAGATTATGTTGTTGTTTTTTGTTATCCATCGAAAAAGTTCGACAAATATTCATTATTTCATCTTCCATATCAAAAATAAAAGCATTGTCCTCATTAGTTTCTGGTATTCCTTTGTAAGAAATTACAGGTTTTTTTACACTGCCATTATTTGAAACTATTAAAGTAATTTCGAGATATCCGTTTACAGATAAGTTTTTTCTGTCTTTAATAGATTTAGAGTCTGTTTCAACGTTTATACTTCCATCAAGATAAACTTTTCCTGACGGAGCTTTATCTATAATTTCTGGTTTATTTCCTGGTAAAATTTTAATTATATCCCCATTCTCAATCAATAATGATTTTGGAACTTGCATTTCTTTTGCAAAGGAAACATGTTCGGCCATATGGCGGTGCTCTCCATGAACTGGTATTACACATTGGGGTTTTACCCATTTATACATATCTTTTAAATCGTCTCTATTAGGGTGTCCTGAAACATGAACGAAGGCATTTTCCTCACTTATCATCTCCATTTTATTTTTTACAATTAAATTTTGCAAATTATAAAGTTTTTTTTCATTTCCGGGAATAATCTTAGATGAGAAAATTACACAATCCCCGCTGTCTAGATGAACTTCTGGATGGACATTATTAATTATTCTATTCATTGCTCCCATCGGTTCGCCTTGACTGCCGGTAGCTAAATATAAGATTTTATTTTTTGGTATTTTTTTTGCATCCTTAGGTTCCAAAGGATCTATAAGGCCTTTCAGATAACCACATTTTCTTGCAGCTTTATAAATTCTCTGCATAGATCTACCAACTAAACAAATATTTCTCCCTGTTTTTTTTGCACAATAAAAAATAGACTCCATTCTGGCCACGTTTGAAGCAAAAGACGTAACGAGAATTCTGTTAGTTTTGATTTCCATTATTCTAAGTAAACTGTCTCTAACCTCTGATTCTGAGCCTGCTCTGCCGGGGGTAAAAATATTTGTGGAGTCACAAATCATTGCGGACACACCGTTGTCCCCAATAGATTTTAATTTTTGTTGATCTATTTGACCTCCAATTAATGGGTTCGGATCAATTTTCCAATCGCCGGTGTGAAGGACGGTTCCAAGTGGAGTTTTAATACTTAAACCATTTGGCTCTAGAATGGAGTGAGTTAAAGTTACAAAATCGATTTCAAAATCTCCCAGTTTAATTTTACTATTAAGTGGAACTACTTCTAGATAAGAAGAAATATCTATTTTTTTTTCTTTAAATTTTTCAAGAATAAGAGCAGCAGTAAATGGAGTTGCGTATATTTTGCATTTTAGATTTGGCCATATGTGAGCAACTGCTCCGATGTGATCTTCATGAGCGTGTGTTAAAACAATACCAAGTAAATCATTTTTTTTATCAATTATAAATCCTGCATCTGGCATTATCAAATCTACTCCTGGGACCGAATCATCAGCAAATGAAACGCCCATATCCACGATTATCCATTTTTGACTCTCTTCATTTCCATAAGCGTATAAATTCATGTTTCCACCTATCTCGCCTGATCCGCCTAAGGGACAAAAAAGAAATTCCTCTTTACTCATAATAATTCTTTATAAACTCTAGATACTCCTTTGATTGTAATATTTTGATCAACTATGGATTTTTTCTTAACAATTTTTTTAAAGAAATTTGCATATCCACCGGTGAGTATTATTTTATAATCCATTTTCCAATTAAGTGTAATTCTATTAATTATATTATTTATTAAACCTTCATAACCCCATATAAACCCTGCATTTAGTGCATCTTTAGTATTTTTACCATAGCTTTTTTGTTTTTTTTTTAAATTAAACATCGGAAGTAAAGCAGTTGCTTGGCTTAAATTTTTTATTGACAGTTTAACACCTGGAGCAATTACACCTCCTTCATATATTTTGTTTTTTACAATATCAAATGTTGTAGCGGTTCCAAAATCAATTATCAAACAGTTATTAAATTTTTTACCTTCGATGGAATTTACAATTCTATCTGATCCAAGTTGATTTATGTTTTTAATATTTATTTTTATCAATTTTTTTAACTTAAGATTTTTTATTTCAAATACTTTGAAATTTGTATCTTTGAGATTTTGTTTAATTTTTTTCAAAGCTAAGGGTACTACACATGAAAATAAAATTTCACTTCTTAAATTTTTCTTGTAAAGTTTTTTTAAAGTTTTTTTTAAAAAACTTCTCAAAAAAATATTTTTTGTATCAAATATAATTGACTTTAATATTTTTGATTTATGATTAAATAAACAGATTCTTGTTGAAGTATTTCCGATATCGCCTACGATAAAGTTCATTTTATTATTTATATTTTTCCTTTAGATCTAAAAAAGATAATTTATTTTTTTCTCTTAGAAGTTTTTCATATGCTTGAATTAGATCTTTCAAAATTTTTTTATTACTTATTTTTTTATTTAATATATTTTTTAAACTAGTCGATTTAAAGCTTTTGTTTCGTGGGGCCATATTTGTATTTAAACCAATTCCCACTATTAAATAATCAATATTATTAAATTGAACTAATTCTTGTAAAATTCCACATAATTTATGTTTGTTAAATAATAAATCATTTGGCCATTTTATGTAAATTCTTTTAGAGATTACCTTTGATATCAATTTTTTAAGTAAAAATGCATTCAATATTGCAAATTGCTTAAAATTTATTTTTGTCTTATCAAGTTTAAAAAATATAGAAATAAAAAGATTTCCTTTTTGAGAAATCCACTTCTTTCCAACTCTACCTCTACCTTTGGTTTGTATTTGTGATGTAACTAAAGTTGGCGCGTATATATTTTTTTTTATAAGTTTTAAAGCTACGGTGTTAGTGCTATTTACTGCTTTAAACTTTTTAATTTTTATCCTCATTAACTAGCGAATAAAGAATTTACTATATTGTTCAAAACAGAGGGATATAAAAAAAATGTTACTAAAATCATACAGCTGGTGAAAATGGAAACTTGGGCAGTCTTATTTTTTGTTAACTCAAAGGTAATAAGACTATCATCAAAATAAATAGTCTTTATAATTTTTAAATAATAAAATGCTGACATAACTGTAGTCAATAAACCGATAATTGCTAATGCATACATTTCTCTTTCTAAAACCGCTACAAAAACGTAAAATTTAGCAAAAAATCCCCCTAGTGGAGGGACTCCCGCTAAAGAAAATAAAATTATTAAAAGTGAAATAGCCAGTAAAGGATGTTTTTTTGAAACTCCTGATAAATCAGAAATATTTTCTTTATATTTACCGTCTTTTTTTAATAAATATAAACAAGAGAACGCCCCTATATTCATAATAACATAGATTGATATATAAACTATTGCGCTCTCGTAACCTGATACCGAACCTGTAGCAACTCCAGCCAGAGCGTATCCGATGTGGCCGATAGAACTATAAGCCAAAAGTCTTTTAAAATTTTTTTGTATCATAGCTGCAACTGCACCTAAAATCATCGATGCTATAGATAAAAAGATTATAATTGTTTGCCATTCCAATAAGATATTTGAAAATGGGATAAACATAAATTTAATTAATAAAGCTAGTCCAGCAACTTTTGGCACAACGGCAAAATAACTTGTTATTGACGTTGGAGCTCCCTCATAGACATCGGGAGTCCACATATGAAATGGGACTGCTGAAACTTTAAAAGCAAGTCCAACTAGTATAAATACCATTGCAAATACAGCACCTGTATTTTCTTTAGTAAGTTCAACAGCTATGAAATCAAAATTTGTAGAACCAGTGAATCCATATAATAATGAGCAACCATATAATAATAATCCAGAAGAGAGTGCGCTAAGTACAAAATATTTTATGCCGGACTCTGTAGATCTTAAGTTATCTCTATCTATAGACGCGAGAATATATAAGGATAATGATTGTAACTCTAAGCCTAAGTAAAAAAGAATTAAATCGTTGGCACTTACCATAAAAAACATCCCTAAAATTGATAATAAAATAATTATTGGGTATTCGAATTTATCCAATTTATTATCTATAATAAAATTTTTTGAAGAATTAATAACAAAAAGAGACGACAAAAGTATTAATATTTTGAAATAGTTTGAAAAAGCATCTCTTGTGAAACTATTTAAAAAAATTTTTTCTACATTATTTGGGCTTGATAAAATAATTGCAACTGCCACAACAATTATCAATGATGTTAAGTTAAAAACTATATTAAAACTATTTTTAATAAAAACACCGATCATTAAAACAGAAAAAATGGATAAAGATAAGAAAATTTCAGGAAGCATTATATTTAAATTATTAATCATACTAATTTGAAGTTAATGCTGTTTCGTAATTGCTAATTAAGCTATTAACCGAGACACTAAAAGTTTCCATTATTGGTAGTGGGTAAAAACCAAAAAAAAGAATTAAAAAGGCTAATGTAACCAGCATTATAATTTCAGATCTATTTATGTCATTCAAATTTTTAATTTCTGAATTATTTGCAAAACCAAATATGACTCTTTTAGTAAGCCAAAGCATATATGCAGCTCCTAATACCACTCCAAAGGTAGCTAACATGGCTGCAAGGTAACTTTTTTGAAAAGTTCCAGTTAAAACAAGAAACTCTCCTAAAAATCCTGAAGTTCCAGGTAAACCGAGCGCGGCTAAAGCAAATATTAAAAATAAAAAAGAGTACTTTGGTATATAATTTACTAATCCACCGTAAGTACTGATCATTCTTGAATGTAACCTGTCATAAACTACTCCAACACACAAGAATAATGCTGCTGATATTAAACCATGACTTATCATTTGATATATACTTCCTTCAATACCTTGTTTTGTTAATGTAAAGATTCCTAAAGTTACATACCCCATATGAGCAACTGAAGAGTAAGCAATCAATTTTTTCATATCATCTTGCATTAGTGCTACCAAAGAGGTGTAAATAATTGCTATTATACTAAGAGTATAAATCAATGGAGTAAAATATTCTGAAGCAACAGGAAACATTGGAATTGAAAATCTTAAAAACCCATAGCCAGCCATTTTTAATAAAATTGCTGCTAAAATAACTGAACCTGCCGTCGGTGCTTCAACATGAGCATCTGGTAGCCATGTATGAACTGGCCACATGGGCATTTTGACAGCAAAAGAGCTAAAAAAAGCTAACCAGAGGATATTTTGATATTCTTTTGGTATTTTTAATTCATATATCTGAGTTATATCAGTAGTTCCTGTTAACCAGTAAATTACTATGATTGCTACGAGCATTAAAACTGAACCAAGTAAAGTAAATAGAAAAAATTTAAATGCAGAATAAACTCTTCTTGGTCCGCCCCAGACTCCAATGATAAGGAACATAGGTATCAAGCCTGCCTCAAAGAATAAATAAAATATCACAAGATCGAGAGAACAGAATACACCGATCATAAAAGTTTCTAAGATTAATATTGCGATCAGGAATTCTTTGACTCTTACTTTAACACTATTGATACAAGAGATAATACAAATTGGAGTGATAAATGTTGTTAAAACAATAAAAAGTATTGATATTCCGTCTACTCCTAACTTAAATTTTATAAAATTGTTTATCCAAGATTTGTCCTCTACGAACTGAAAGTCTGAGGTATTAATATCTAAAGAATACCATAAGAATAATGATAGAAAAAATGTAGCGATACTGCTAAATAGAGAAATATAGATTGAACTATAATTATTTTTTTTTTCCCTCGACAAAATAATAAAAAATGAACTAACCAAAGGTAAAAAAATTAAAGTAGACAGTATTGGAAAATTCATTTTATTTTAATATCAAATAAGTAAGTAAAATAGATAAACCTAAGAGCATAACAAAAGCGTAATCATAAATAAATCCCGTTTGTAAGCGCCCTGTTTTACTTGAAATAATTTTAACTAATTTAGAAATACCATCAGGACCAAACTTATCTATAATACCAATATCTCCTTTTTTCCAAAAAAAAGAACCTATTTTTTTCGCTGGAGTAACAAATATTTTTTCATAAAATTCATCTATATACCATTTGTTGAGTAAAAAATTATACAAAGGCATGTTGGTATTTTTAAAATCCTCTAAAACATTTGGTTTCAAAACATATAAGTAATATGAAATAGGTATAGAGATCACAACTAAGATCGGAGTAAGTAATAAAAACCAAAGTGGTATAGCGCCATATTTTATTTCATTTAAAAAAAAGATTGATGTTTGCCAAAAATCATTACTATGAGACCCGATAAAGGTATTTTTAAAAATATACCCCACAAATATTGAACCAACCCCTAAAAACATCAAGGGAATTAGCATCACTAGTGGGGACTCTTGGGTCTCATCTATTGAAATTTTTTTGTTATTATAGGGGCCATGAAAAGCTTTAAAAAACAGTCTCCATGAATAAATAGATGTTAACAGCGCTGTAAGAATACCAACTGTTGCTGCATAATTTCCTAAAGAGGAATTTTTAAGATATGCAAATTCTATAATAGCATCCTTTGAATAAAAACCTGAAAGAAATGGAAACCCTGTTAACGCTAAGGTTCCTAATAACATAAAAACATATGTGTAAGGAAGTTTTTTTCGCACTCCGCCCATGTTTCTTATGTCTTGCTCGTCTTTGAAAGCATGTATTACAGAACCAGCACCTAAAAATAGAAGTGCTTTAAAGAAAGCATGAGTAAACAAATGAAACATCGCTACATGATATGCTCCAATTCCTGCAGCAAAAAACATATAACCTAGTTGGCTGCATGTTGAGTAAGCTACTATTTTTTTTATATCATTTTGTACTAAAGCAACGGACGCAGCAAATATTGCTGTAACCATTCCAACAATAGTAACTAAATTTAAGGCTACTTGAGAAAACTCAAATAGAGGTGAGCATCTAACTACAAGGAATACCCCTGCCGTTACCATTGTGGCAGCATGAATTAACGCTGAAACTGGAGTAGGACCCTCCATTGCATCAGGTAGCCAAGTATGAAGTAAAAATTGTGCAGATTTTCCCATGGCTCCAATAAATAAAAATATACATATCAAAGTAATCAAATTTGACTCAAAGCCAAAAAAGACTAATTGTTTTTCTGTATACTGATTTGCAGCCTGAAAAACTTCATCAAAATTAATAGTACCAAAAAAGAAAAAAATCAAAAAGATCCCTATCGCAAGACCAAAATCTCCTATTCTATTTACAATAAACGCTTTTATCGCAGCATTATTTGCTTTTTCTTTTTTATACCAAAAACCTATTAGTAAATATGAACATAAACCAACTCCCTCCCATCCAAAAAAAAGTTGTAAAAAATTATCTGAAACAACTAAAGCTAACATTGAGAAAGTAAATAGTGATAAATAGGACATAAATCTCGGTTTGTGAGGGTCGTGATGCATATAACCGATAGAATAAATATGTACTATTGCTGAAACAAAAGTAACAACTACTAACATTATTGAGCTTAGTGGATCTATTTTAATTGACCAGTTAGCCGTGAAATTACCAGAACTTATCCATTCAAAAATCAAATAATTTCCAAAAATATTGTTTTGTACTCCATTCCAAAAAACAATAATTGACAGAATAGCCGAGATACTTACAAATAAACTTGTAGTTATTTCTGCGAAAAACTTTGTTAATGATCTACCCAAATACCCTATTATAGAACCGACTAAAGGTAAAAATAATATTGCGTATTCCATTTATCCTTTCATACCGTGGATGTCTTCAACTCTTATAGATCCTCTATTTCTGTAATAAACTACTATAATTGCAAGACCTATGGCTGCTTCTGCTGCTGCAACTGTTAATATAAGCATAGTAAAAATTTGGCCAACAATATCACCTGAAAAAATAGAAAAAGATATCAAATTTATATTTACTGCTAGTAAAATTAACTCAATAGACATTAATATAACTATTACATTTTTCCTATTTAAGAAAATTCCTATTACACCTAAGAAAAAAATAATAGCTCCTAACGATAAATAATGTCCTAAACCAATTTCAATCATCGATTTTTACTCCTTGATTAGATTTTGTCTCTACAAGTTCTACTGCAGTTGATGGGTTTCTAGAAATTTGATTAATATAACTTTGCTTTTTAACACCCACCCTCTCCCTAAACGTTAATAGGATAGCACCAATCATTGCCAAAAGAAGGACTATACCTGCTAATTGAAAGTATAAAATATAATCGGTGTACATAACTAATCCTAATTGATGAGTATTGGAGGTCTCTGAAATAATTAAAGAACTGCTAGACATTACATTTTCTTTATATTTCCAACCACCAACAACAACCAATAACTCTAGTAAGATTAATACACTTACAATTAAACCTGTGGGAATATGAGTTGATTTTTTTCCAATAAACCATGACTGTTTTTGCTCAGCTACATTTAGCATCATAACTACAAATAAAAATAAAACAGCAACTGCTCCAACGTATACAATTAAAAGTATCATCCCCAAAAATTCAGCCCCTACCATAATAAAAAGGCAACCAACTGAAATGAAATCTAATATTAAAAAGAAAACTGAATTAATTGTACTTCGCGAAGTTATAACCATTAAAGAAGAAAAAATTGCTATAACTGAAAAGAAATAAAAGAAAATTGAGTGGATTATCATCTATCTGTAGGGTTTATCTAACTTGATGTTGTTTGCTATAACTGACTCCCATCTATCTCCATTTTCTAAAAGCTTTTCTTTATTATAATAAAGCTCTTCTCTAGTTTCTGTGGCAAACTCGAAGTTGGGTCCTTGCACAATAGCATCTACCGGACATGACTCCTGACAAAGTCCACAATATATACATTTTAGCATATCAATGTCATACCTTGTTGTTTTTCTACTACCATCAGACCTCTCTGTAGATTCAATTGTAATAGCTTGAGCAGGGCAAACAGCTTCGCATAGTTTACATGCGATACACCTCTCCTCTCCATTAGGGTATCTTCTCAGAGCGTGTTCACCTCTCATTCGAGGGCTAATTGGCCCTTTTTCGAAAGGGTAATTTATCGTTTTCGATTTTCTAAATAATTCTTTTATTGCCATAAAAAGCCCTGAAACAAACTCAACTAAAAAAATAGTTTTTAAAAGTCTTCCTATATTCATCAAATATTCACCTTTGGTAGTTTGTCAAAATAGAATAAGAAACTTGCTGTCAAAACAAGATAAATTAAAGAAAAAGGTAAAAATATTTTCCAACCTAACCTCATAAGTTGATCATATCTATATCTTGGAACTATTGCTTTAATAAGAGCAAATAATAAAAATAAAAATAAAATTTTTGTTATCATCCAAATAGGTGCCGGGATTATATTAAGTGGATAAATATCTAAAATTGGTAGCCACCCACCAAGGAAAAGTATTGAGCCCATCGCACACATTAAAAGTATATTTGCATACTCTCCAAGCCAAAACATGGCATACATCATACCTGAATATTCAGTTTGATAACCGGCTACTAATTCTGCTTCTGCTTCAGGTAAATCAAAAGGCGGTCTATTTGTTTCTGCAAGCGCAGATATAAAAAAAATTACGAACATTGGAAAAAGAGGTATTACATACCATAATTCTTTTTGTGCAATAACAATGTCATTTAAATTTAAGGATCCAACGCACAGAAGAACATTAATAATAATAATTCCAATCGAAACTTCATATGAAACCATTTGTGCGGCAGACCTAATGGCACCTAAAAAAGGGTACTTTGAGTTAGATGCCCAGCCGCCCATTATAATACCATAAACACCAAGAGAGGAGACTGCAAATAAATACAATACCCCAACATTAATGTCTGCTAAAACTAAACTTTCACTCATCGGAATTACTGCCCAAGCAACTAAAGCTAATGTCATAGTCACAATCGGTGCAAGAATGAAGACAATTCTATTGGCACTTGCAGGAATGATAATCTCTTTAAATATATATTTTAATGCATCAGCTAATGTTTGAAAAAGTCCAAAAGGACCAACAACATTTGGCCCTCTTCTTTTTTGTACTAAACCCCATACTCTTCTATCAAGCCAGACAATCATAGCCACTGATACAAGGATTGGAACTATAAAAAAAATAATTTTATAAACTTCTTCTCCTAATATTTGTAAATACTCTATCATAAATTATCCGTACCAGTTTTTTTTGAGTCTTTTTTAATTTGCCGACATTCACTCATTGTTTTAGATGCTCTCGATATTGCGTTAGTAAAAAAATAATCTAATTCTTTTATTATAACTTTTTCACTTACAAAGTTTGAGGGCAAATTAATAAACTCGATCTCATTATAACTTGGTAAATCATTTAATTTTGTAAAATTCGGAATTAGTTCTAAAACTTCTTTTCTTAATGAATCAAAATTAGATAAGTTTTCGTTTTTTTTAAGTTTTTTTAAGATCAAATTAAAAACTCTCCAATCCTCTAAAGCTTCCCCTATGGGATAAGAAGCTTTTTTACACTCTTGTACTCTACCCTCAAGATTTTCATAAAGTCCGTTTTGTTCAGTAAATGCAGCACTAGGAAGAATTAGATCTGCTATCTCTGCACCTCTATCACCATGGCTTCCTTGATAAATAATAAACTCATTATTTTTTTTGATATCTAAATTATCTGAACTTAAAAGATACAATACTTTAAATTCGTTATTTTTTAACTTTTCAAAAAATGAGTTTTTTTCTTTTTGATTTGGTAGTATTTGTAAATCTATCAAACCTACTGTAGAAGCATTTTGTGGAAGAAAATTTAAACTATTCCAATCTTTATTAATAAAATTATTTTTTTTTAAAAATTTTTTAAATTCTTCAATTATATATTGGCCGCTTTTTAACTCTAAAGCTGACTCCCCGATAATGATAATAGGTTTTTTTGAAGATAATAATTTTTTTGAAAACTCTAGCTCTTTATTGAGTATTTTTTTTATAGTATCAGTAGAATTTCCAATTACAGTATAATCATATGTTAAGTCGCCAGGATCACCTACTGAAAAAATAGGGATTTGTCTCTGGGCATACGCTTTTCTTATTCTAGCATTAAGCATAGTTGCTTCATGTCTAGGATTAGTGCCGATCAAAAGAACTAGGTCGGCTTCTTCTATGCCTTTTATTGAAGAATTAAATATATAATTACTTTTTTCTTTTGAATTTATATAAAAATTTCTTTCTCTAAATTCTAAGTTAGTTACTTTTAAAATTGAGAAAAGTTTTTTGAAAGCTAATGCGTTTTCTAAATTAACCATGTCCCCTATATGACCGCCAATTTCATTCGGGTTTGTTGTATTAATTTTTTCTATTAAAATAGAAATTGCCTCATCCCAATTTGATTTTTGTAATTTATTATTTTTTTTCACATAAGGAACTTCTAATCGTTGCTTAAGTAGCCCATCACATGAATACCTTGTTTTATCTGAAATCCACTCCTCATTAATATCGTTATTAAGTTTAGGAAGAATTCTTTTTACCTCCCAATTATATGTATCAACTCTAATATTTGAGCCAACGGCATCCATTACATCTATGCTCTCAGTTTTTTTAAGTTCCCATGGTCTGGCTTCGAAAGCATAAGGTTTAGAAGTTAGGGCTCCCACTGGACATAGGTCTATTACATTTGCGGAAAGTTCAGACTCCATAGCTTTCTCAAGATAAGTTGTAATTTCCATATTCTCTCCTCTACCAATGGCTCCAATTTCTGGAATCCCGGCTACTTCAGTCGCAAATCTTACACATCTGGTACAATGAATACATCTGGTCATTTGAGTTTTTATAAGTGGACCCATGTATTTTTCTTTAACTTGTCTTTTGTTTTCTACAAACCTTGACTTATCTACTCCATAATACATTGATTGATCTTGTAGATCGCATTCTCCTCCTTGATCACAAACTGGACAATCTAAAGGATGGTTGGCAAGCAAAAACTCCATCACACCTTTTCTTGCTTTTTCTACAAGATTTGTGTTTGTTTTTATATTCATACCTTCTGTAGCAGGCATTGCACATGATGCAATTGGTTTTGGAGATTTTTCCATCTCTACTAAACACATTCTGCAATTTCCAGCTATTGACAATTTTTCATGATAACAAAACCTCGGTATTTCAACATCTGCCAGTTCACATGCCTGAAGAACTGTCATTCCTTTTTCGAATTCTATTTCTTTTCCATTTATTGTTATTTTAGGCATTCTTATTCTCCAATAAATGTTGATCCACCAAGTAAGGATTGTTTAATTTCTTTTTTATTAATGGTTCTTCTCTACAACGGTTTTCGACCTCTTTTCTGAAATGTCTTAATAAACCTTGCACTGGCCAAGCAGAACCCTCTCCAAAAGCACAAATAGTGTGACCTTCTATTTGTTTTGTTACATCAGATAGTAACTCAATATCACCATAAGTAGCTTTTCTTTTTTCAACTCTATCTAAAATTCTCCACATCCACCCTGCGCCTTCTCTACAAGGTGTGCACTGTCCACAACTTTCGTGTTTGTAGAACCTCGCTATTCTAGCCATACAAGAAACAATGTCTTGGTCTTTATTTATAACGACTATACCAGCAGTACCAAGCCCACTTTTATTCTCAATTAACGAGTCAAAATCCATTCTTATAGTTTCAGATATTTTTTTTGATAATAAAGGCATTGAAGATCCTCCAGGTATTACCGCTTGAAGATTTTCCCAACCACCCACTACGCCGCCTGCGTGTTTCTCAATAAGTTCTTTTAAAGGAATTCCCATTTCTTCTTCTACATTACAAGGAGAGTTCACATTTCCAGAAATACAAAATATTTTTGTTCCTGTATTTTTTGGCTTACCGATAGATGCGAACCATTTTCCGCCTCTCCTTAAAATTGTAGGCACCACTGCTATTGTTTCAACATTGTTTACAATTGTTGGACAACCATATAATCCCACGAGCGCAGGAAAAGGAGGTTTCAGTCTGGGTTGACCTTTATTTCCTTCAATGCTTTCTAATAAAGCAGTTTCTTCACCACAAATATACGCACCTGCTCCATAATGTATGTGAATATCGAAATCCCAACCAGAACCACATGCATTTTTTCCTAAATATTTTTTTTCATAAGCTTGGTCAATCGCTTCCTGAAGCCTTTTTCCTTCATTAAAGTATTCCCCTCTTATATAAATATAACAAACATGGGCATTTACAGCATATCCAGCAATTAAACAGCCTTCAATTAATTTTTGAGGTTCGTATCTTAATATATCTCTATCTTTGCAAGTTCCAGGTTCGGACTCGTCAGCATTAATGACAAGATAGTGAGGTCTCGAACCAATCTCTTTAGGGGCAAACGACCACTTAAGACCTGTTGAAAAACCTGCGCCACCTCTACCTCTCAACTCAGATATTTTTACTTCATTAATGATCCACTCTCTACCTTTAGAAATTATATTTTTAGTATCTTTCCAGTCGTCTCTTTTTTTTGCATATTCAATTTCCCAGCCAAATTCATTATAAAGATTTTTAAATATTCTATTTTCTGGTTTAAGCACGATATTCTCCACTTTCTAATTGTTTCTTTTCAGGGCTAGTATTTTTTCTACCTCTGAATGAACCAGGCTTTAAAGGTTTATCTTTAATTAAAGATTCTAAAATTGCTTTAGTGCTTTTTTCATCTAGATCTTCATAGTAGCTCTCATTAATTTGAATCATAGGAGCGCTCACACAAGCTCCCAAGCATTCAACTTCCATCCAAGAACAATTACCCTTTTTTGAAATTTCATTTTCTTTTGGTGATATATTTTCTTTACAAAGTTTCACAATTTTATCAGCTCCACGAATTAAACAAGGTGTTGTTGTACAAACTTGGACAAAATATTTTCCTACAGGTGCTAAGTTATACATTGAATAGAAAGTAGCTACTTCATAGACTGATATATATGGCATTGATAAAAAATTAGCGATATACTTCATAGCTGCTAAAGGTATCCAATTGTTATTCTGCCTTTGAGCCAGATAAAGAAAAGGCATAACAGCGCTTTTTTTATTTTTTTCAGGATACATTTTTAAAATGTCATCAGCCTTTTTTAAATTCTCGCTGGAGAATTCAAATTCTTTAGGTTGATCATCATGGACTTTTTTTAAACTCATCTATCTACCTCTCCAAAAACTATATCCAGAGAACCAAGCACAGCTGGCACATCTGCTAACATATGGCCTCGGATTAAGTAGTCCATTGCTTGAAGGTGAGAAAATCCTGGTGCTCGTATTTTACATCTATAAGGCTTGTTGGTACCGTCTGATATCAGGTAAACTCCAAATTCTCCTTTTGGAGCTTCAACTGCGGTATATACGTTTCCGCTGGGGACTCTATAGCCTTCAGTAAATAGCTTAAAGTGGTGAATTAATGCTTCCATAGATTGTTTAAGATCCTCTCTATTAGGTGGAGATACTTTACCATCAATCGATTTGACTGGGCCTTTTGGAAGTTTCTCTATACATTGTAAAATAATTTTCACGCTTTCTCTCATTTCTTCAATCCTACAAAGATAACGGTCATAACAGTCACCATTTTTTCCAATAGGGATTTTAAAATCTAAATCATTATAAATTTCGTATGGTTGAGATCTTCTTAAATCCCAAGGAACACCAGAACCTCTCAACATTACGCCTGAAAAACTATGGTCTAATGCCTCTTGCTTAGAAACGATTCCAATTTCGACATTCCGTTGTTTGAATATACGGTTGTCTGTGAGTAATGCTTCAAGGTCATCGATAATTTTTGGGAACGACCTACAGAATTTTTCAATATCCTCAACTAGTTTTAAAGGAATGTCTTGATGAACTCCCCCCGTCCTAAAATAATTTGCATGTAGCCTTGAGCCAGAAGCTCTTTCATAAAAAGTCATTAGAGTTTCTCTTTCTTCAAAACCCCATAAGGAAGGTGTGAGCGCCCCTACATCTAATGCTTGAGTTGTAACATTTAGAATATGACTTAAAATTCTACCTATTTCACAAAAAATTACTCTAATATATTTTGCTCTTATTGGAACTTCAATATTTAAGAGTTTTTCAGAAGCGAGTGCAAATGCATGTTCTTGGTTCATTGGAGCAACATAATCCAACCGGTCAAAATAGGGTAAGGCTTGTGTGTAGGTTTTTTGTTCGATCAATTTTTCTGTGCCCCTATGAAGTAAACCTATATGTGGGTCAGCTTTTTCTACTACTTCTCCATCTAATTCTAGTATTAATCTCAACACACCGTGTGCAGCAGGGTGTTGTGGGCCAAAATTTAAATTTAATGTCTTAGTTTTTTTTACCATCTTTTTCAACTTTTTTTATCTCTTTTAAATAACTTGTACCTTCCCATGGGCTTTCAAAATCAAAATTTCTATAATTTTGTTCAAGTTTAACGGGTTCATAAATTACTTTTTTTTCTTTCTCACTGTATCGAACCTCATTAAAACCAGTTAAAGGAAAATCTTTTCTTAAAGGATGTCCTTTAAAACCATAATCTGTAAGTATTCTTCTAAGATCTGGGTGATTTTTGAATTTGACACCATACATATCAAAAACTTCTCTCTCCATCCAATTTGCTGAGGGGAAAATTTTTGTGATGGAATTTATTATTTGGTTTGGTTCAAAATTGATAGAGAGCTTTATCCTTAAATTATTTTCGTGGGATAAAAAAAGATATACAAGTAGAAAACGTTTTTCTTCCTCAGGATAATCTACTCCAGCAATGTCAACTAATTGTCTAAATTTACATTTGTCGTTTGATTTTAAAAATTGCACCACTTCTATTAGATCTTTTTCATTTATTTCAATTAATAGTTCTTTGTTTTCTATTATCGATTTTTGAATCTTGCTTGTGAGCTCAGAATTAATTAATTTTTCGAGTTTTTTTAAATCTTCTATCATGTATTACCTTTGAAAATTACCTTCTCTTCTAATTTTTTTTTGTAATTGTAAAATTCCGTAAAGGAGTGCCTCTGCTGACGGTGGACATCCAGGTATGTAAATGTCTACGGGAACAATCTTATCACATCCTCTTACAACAGAGTAAGAATAATGATAATAACCTCCTCCATTTGCACAGCTTCCCATAGATACAACATACCTAGGTTCTGGCATTTGATCATAAACTTTTCTCAATGCTGGAGCCATTTTATTTGTTAAAGTTCCTGCAACAATCATCACGTCGGATTGTCTAGGTGAAGCTCTAGGTGCTGCACCAAATCTTTCAAGATCATATCTTGGCATAGATGTTTGCATCATCTCAACAGCGCAACACGCTAAACCAAAGGTCATCCAATGTAATGAACCTGTTCTTGCCCAATTAATCAGATTTTCTGAAGATGTTGTGATGAAACCTTTTTCAGCAAAATCTTTGGCTAATTCTTTGAATTCCTCTGGTATTTGTTTTTCTTTTTCTGAATATAAATTTAACTTTATTCCCATTCTAAAGCTCCTTTTTTCCACTCATAAATAAATCCTATAGTTAAAATTGATAAAAAAATCATCATTGACCAAAAACCCAATGCTCCAAGACTTCCAAGACTGATCGCCCATGGAAAAAGAAACGCTATTTCAAGATCAAAAATTATAAACAATATTGCTACAAGATAAAATCGAACGTCAAATTCCATTCTAGAATCATCAAAAGCCTCAAAACCACATTCGTAAGCAGATAGTTTTTCAGGATCAGGATTAGATGGTGAAGCTAAAAAGTTTGCAACCACAAATCCTAAGCTTAAAAATAAAGCTATAAATAAAAAAATTATTATAGATAAGTAATCTGTTAAAAAGTTATAAATCATTTTTTTTATTAATACCTACCTTAATACCTAAGTTTAAGGATTCTTATATTAATAGTAATTCTTTATAACATTTTTGGCTGAAGAGTACAGGACAGAAGGAAGCATATATGTTGATCTATAAATGATAATTTTCAACTTTTTAGATGAAAATCATTATCAATTAGTGGCGGGAGTGACGGGACTCGAACCCGCGACCTCCTGCGTGACAGGCAGGCGCTCTAACCAAACTGAGCTACACCCCCTTATTTAATGGTGGGCGGTAAAGGACTCGAACCTATGACCCTCTCGGTGTAAACGAGATGCTCTACCAACTGAGCTAACCGCCCTAATTAAATAAAATCGAGATATACAATAAAAATTTTATAAAGTAAAAAAGTATTTAAATTGTAGTGTAATTTATATAAATAGCAGTATTATTGGCATTGTATGATTTTGAATTGTAATTCCTGCAGTAAAAAATTTGTTGTTCCTGATAGTGCTATAACCGCATCTGGAAGAATGGTTCAGTGTGGTTCATGCGGGAATAAATGGAAACAATTCCCTGAGGGGATTATCAGCAAAAATCAATCGATTTCTCTACCACAAAAAGTAGTTTCGAAACTTAAGCCAGCCCAACAAAAAATTAAAAAACCAAAAAAAATAAAAAAAACAACTCCAAAAAAGACAAGAGAAATTAGTTTGTACTCACCAGAATATTTAGCAAAAAAACATGGTATCAAAATTAATGACTCGCAGCCTATAAACAAAATGAGTAAAAAAGAAAAAGGAGAAGTTTCTTTCGGATTTTACAACTCAATGATTGTATTTATTTTTTTAGTAGTAGCATTATCGCGTATTTTATATTTTTCACAGGCGTTTATAATTTCAAAAATACCGGCCTCTGAGTATTATTTAAATTATTTTTTTGAAAGCGTGAGAAATATTTATGAATTGTGGAAAGATCTTATGACAACTTATTAGTCTCTAAATCTTTAATGTTAATAATATTTTTAGATAGATTTAAATTATTTTTTTTAATATCCTCATAAAAATTCCAAGCTAATACTATTAAGGTATTATTTTTGTCTTTAACATATGACTTACTTCTAATTGGAATTTTAACGCCAGGAATTATTTTATTATGTTTTAACTTATTATCTTCTACAATAAATTCTATTTCATTTGATATGCCAAAAAAGTTTAAAGCAGTGGTCGCTTTAGCTGGAGCACCGTAACCGATTATTTTTCTGTTCTCTTTTCTCATTTTTTTTATATTTTTTCTTACGTTTTTTCTTATTTCATAAACTTTTTGCCCAAATTCTCTGTAAGTATCATATTTTTTGATACCAAAAATTTCTTCCTCCCTTAACATTTTTTTTACACTCTGTTCAATTTTTACTTCTTTACCCTTTCTTATATAAATTCTTATTGAACCACCATGAGTATTAATTGTTTCACACCTAAATATTTTTACATTAAATTGATTAAAGAAATTTACTAGCGACGTCAGAGACCAATAATTATAATGTTCGTGGTATATATTATCAAACGTTAAATCTTTTAAAGTATTTATTAAATACTGAACCTCAATAATAATAGTGCCTTTTTTATTTATTAATTTCAACATACATTCTGCCATATCTTTGAGTTTATCAGAATGTGCAAATACATTTGAAGCTAATATTAGGTCTGCGTTTTTTTTTATTTTTTTTAAATTTTTACTCTCTAGAAATCCATTAAAAGTTTTAATTTTATTTTTATTTGCTATTTTGGCTAAATTTTTTGCAGGTTCAATACCTAAAACATTTTTAAAACCTAAGTCTAAAAATGGTTTCAAAGCAACACCATCATTGCTACCAATATCAATTATATAAGATTTTTTCTTTTTCAATTTAAATTCTTTAACATATTTTTTTGCAGCATCTACGAAATGCCCTCGAAAAATCTTGGAAGTTGAAGAGGTATACAAATAGTTAGAGAACATTTTTTTAGGATCAACAGATACAGAAAGTTGACAATTATGACATTTTTCACAGTAATTAACTTCTAAGGGATAAGTTTCATATTTCTCATTTTTTGTACTAATTAAATTATTAGCAAGAGGTTGGTATCCTAAAGAAACAACTCGTTTTAAATTTTTATTTCCACAACATCTACAATCAAACTTGTAACAATTTAAAAGTAAATTTTTTTCTTTCTTGTCAACAAACACATTTTTTATTGTATGAGTGATACCATAATTTTCGTGGTTTCTTTCTCCTCTTACTAAATTTAAAAAAGTGGTATCTTTCGTAAAAACCATAGCGTGAGCAACATTCGGTTTAATAACAGAAAGTTGTCCCTCATTTATTACTTGGGTTATTTTTGGAGAGTCTGGATTTAATATATCTTGAAATATCTCAATTATTTGCCCCTTAATAAATAAACATTTTTGCTCTTGTTGGGGATGATAATGGTTAGCTCTAATAGTTCCTTTTTTTGAGTCAATCAATCCTATTAAATTTATAGGTTCAGTAAGCTCGTGATTGCTAATTTTACCTCTTTCATCCTTAAATAAATTTTCTCCATCTTTTACATATTCTAAATCTTTAATGAAATTTTGAGCAGACCATTTTGTGATCATTTCTTTAATACTTTCATCAAGATTATAAAGAAATTTAAAACCGTTGTTGATTAGTTTTTTGTTTGATAATGAAAATCCTAAATTAGGAACTTCATCATTCGTCTCTTTCAACTCTACTTTCTTGTTATATTTTTTACAAATTTGTGCTACGCTCTTAACTGTAACGGTATCCTTGGTTAAATTAAAAATCTGCGATTTAATTTCATCTTTTTCCTCCATAAATTTAAAACATCTCGCTACGTCAATAAGTGGTACAAGACTTTTAAGTTGTCTGCCTCCAGCAAAAAGTTTTAAGGTCCCGTTTTGTGATGTAATTTTTGAAAATAAATTAGGCATAATATCTATACGCATAGTATCAGAGGAATATCCGTAAACAGAACCTAATCGAAGTATTACATAATTTTTTCCAGACTTTTTTAATTGATTTTCGTTCATAGCTTTGGAGGAAGAATAAGCTAAAATAGGTTTTGTAATTTCTTCTTCATTAATATCCTTTCTCACATCATTAATCCCTTCAAAAACAACGTGGGTGGATGGAAAAATAATCTTACATTTTTGAGTTATGCTATTTAAAATATTTTGTGTCCCTTCAACTCCAACTTGTTTAATTTTTTCATCTTGTGCTGGGTTTGAGTCTAGCTTAGTTCTAGGCACATTTGTAACTCCCGCTAAATGATGAACCACATCAGCATCAATAAAGTATTTTTTTACAAATTCTTTATCTAAAATATCTCCTTGAATAAATTCCATATTCCATTTACGTAATTGACTCACTCGATGTGATATAAACCTATTATCAATAATAGTTATTTTGTGATTCCAGCTCACGCCTGAGTAGAGTTTACAAAGCTCAGTCCCTATATATCCAAGACCACCAGTAATGATTATTTTTTTTGCCATATTTAAATGATGATATTTACTTATAATAAGTTTTAATATAACTCAATTATAATGAATTTCATCGATTGTTTTATGTTCTTTGATGAAGAAATGATTTTAGATATTCGTCTAAACATTTTAGATAAATACATATCTCATTTTGTCATTTGTGAGGCAAATTTTAATCATAACGGAACAAACAGAGAATTAAAGTTTAATATCAATAATTATAAAAAGTTTAAAGACAAAATAATTTATATTCCACTCACAAAACAACCAAATAATCTTAGATTAATCCAGCAAAATGATAATCAAGAAACTAAAAATTCAAAAATATTAGATAACGCTTTATTGAGAGAAAATTTTCAAAGAAATCATTTGTACTCTGCAATCAAAAATTTCAATGATGATACTTTTGTACTTATTAGTGACGTAGATGAAATACCTAATCTAAAAAATTTTAAATATAAGTGTAAAATTACTTTTTTTGAACAAAAAATGTATTATTACAAATTTAATTTATTACATCAAAATTTTAAATGGTATGGTTCAAAATTGTGTAAAAAAAAACATTTAAAAAGCCCTCAATGGTTAAGAAATGTTAAATCTAAAAAATACCCACTTTGGAGATTGGATTTAATTTTTTCAAAGACTAAATATAACAATATAAATTTTGTAGAAAACGGGGGATGGCATTTTACGAATATAAAGTCTCCTGAACAAATAGACTTTAAAATGAAAAATTTTTTACATCATTTAGAATATGAAGAAAGCGGGATGGGGGTTGAAGATGTAGAAAAAATAATTAATCAAAAAAAAATATTTTATGACCACAGCGCTGATAAAAGAGAGAAAAAATGGAGTTCAGGTGTTAAACTGATAAAAGAAACTGACGGCTTTTTACCGCAATATATTTTAGATAATAGGGAAAAGTTTAAGATTTGGCTTGATTAAAAATTAATGTCTACTTAATTCCTCTTTTTCTTTAGCTTTTTTTGAAATTTGGTCAACTTCAACCCATTCTACTCTTTTAAGTGGTTTCACTAATGCGACCTTTAGAACTTCATCTACGTTTTTAACTGGTAATATCTCCATTGATTGTAAAATAGTTTTTGGAACCTCCACAAGATCTTTTTTATTTTCAATAGGAATTAAAACTTTTTTAATTCCAGCTCTGTGAGCAGCCAATAATTTCTCTTTCAGTCCGCCTATTGGCAAAACTAATCCTCTCAATGTTATCTCTCCAGTCATAGCAACATTTTTATTCACTGGTATTTCTGTAATTGCAGAAATAATTGAAGTTACCATTCCTACTCCTGCTGAAGGTCCATCCTTAGGTGTAGCTCCTTCAGGAACATGTATATGAAAATCTTTTTTATCGAAAATTGGTGGTATTATTCCATAGTCTAAGCTTTTAGATCTTATGTATGACTTAGCTGCTTTTACAGACTCTTGCATCACATCACCTAATTTTCCAGTTATTTGCATTTTGCCTTTCCCAGGCATTACTGCAGACTCGATCTTAAGAATTTCTCCTCCAACTTCTGTCCAAGCTAGACCGGTAACAACTCCTATTCTATTTTCCTCTTCTATCTCTCCGTAATTAAATTTCTGAACGCCAAGTAAATCTTTTAAGTCACTTTCATTAATCGGGTTATTTATTTTTTGTTTGCTATCAATTTTCTTAACGAGTTTTCTCGCTATTTTAGAAATTTCTCTTTCAAGATTTCTTACTCCGGACTCTCTAGTGTAGTTCCTTATTATTTTTCTATTAATTTCCTCATTAATAGCCCATTCCTCATTTTTTAAACCATTATTTTTACTTTGATTGGGAATTAAAAATTTCTGAGAAATATTTACTTTTTCATCTTCGGTGTACCCAGACAATCTAATTACTTCCATTCTATCAAGCAATGGTGGTAAAATGTTAAGAGTGTTAGCAGTTGTTACAAACATAACATCTGAGAGGTCATAATCTACCTCTAAATAATGATCATTGAATTCTTTATTCTGTTCAGGATCTAAAGCTTCGAGAAGAGCAGAAGATGGATCTCCTCTATAATCATTTCCAACTTTATCTATTTCATCTAATAAAAATAGAGGATTTTTCGTACCTGCTTTTTTCATCATTTGAATTATTTTTCCTGGTAATGAGCCAATATAAGTTCGCCTATGGCCTCTTATCTCTGCTTCATCCCTGATTCCTCCAAGTGAAATCCTAATAAATTTTCTATTAGTAGCTTTAGCTATAGATTTTCCTAAAGAAGTTTTTCCTACTCCAGGGGGTCCAACTAAACACAGTATTGGACCTTTCATTTTTTGAATTCTTTTTTGCACTGCAAGAAACTCTATAATTCTTTCTTTAACCTTTTCTAATCCGTAGTGATCTTCGTCTAAAATTTTTTGGGCATTAACTAAATCAGTATTAGTTTTAGTTTTGTTTGACCAAGGTAGCTCTGTCATCCAGTCTAAATAATTTCTCACAACTGTAGCTTCTGCTGACATCGGACTCATTGCTTTTAATTTCTTCAGTTCTGATAAACACTTTTCTTTTGCTAATTTAGGCATTTTCGCTTCTGTAATAGCTCTTGATATAGAGGTCATTTCGTCTTTGCCTTCATCTATCTCGCCTAACTCTTTTTGAATTGCTTTCAATTGTTCGTTTAAATAATACTCTCTTTGAGTCTTTTCCATTTGATTTTTTACTCTTCCTCTTATTTTTTTCTCAACAGAGATCACACTTGTTTCTTTTTCAATAAATGAATGAATTTTTTCTAATTTTTTCTTTAAATCAGTTATTTCTAATAGTTCCTGCTTCTCAAATATTTGAATGTTTAAGTTAGCAGAAATATTATTTGCTATTTGAGAAGGATTTTTTAAATTTTTTATATTTGAAGAACTATCATTCACATCTTTTTTACTTAATAATTGTAATCTTTCAAATTTTTTAACAAGACCTATTGCTAATTGATCGAGATCTTTTGTAACATTTTGATCTTCAATTATTTCTACCTCGCAATTTAAATAATCTGTTTTTTCTTCGACATATTTTAATATTTTTACTCTTTTTTCCCCCTCTACTAAAACCTTAACTGTGCCATCAGGTAATTTCAAAAGTTGTAGAACTTTACTCAAACAGCCGTACTGATAAAGATCTTTACTCTCAGGATCGTCGACCTCTGAATTTTTTTGTGTAACCAAAATTATTGATTTATCAGCCTTCATTACTTCTTGTAAGGCTTTAATTGATTTTTCCCTACCTACAAATAAAGGAACGACCATTGATGGAAATATAACTATATCTCTCAATGGTAATAAGGGTTTTAAATAAGAAGTTTTCATTAATACTTAATATGACAATTAATATGATAATTTCAAGAAGCAAATTAAAGTTTAAGCTACTGATGTTGATGATTTTTTACCGTATGTGACAATGGGTTCTGATTTGCCTTTAACAGAAGAGCTGTCTACGGTCACTTTGATTACATCCTCCATATCAGGTAATTCAAACATTGTTTTCAATAGAATGTTCTCTAAAATAGATCTTAAACCTCTAGCACCAGTTTTTTTTGAAATAGCTTTTTTAGCAATTTCTAAAACTGCATCGTCTTTGAATTCTAATTCTACATCTTCAAACTCAAATAATCTTTTGTATTGTTTGATTAAGGAGTTTTTTGGTTCTTTTAAAATTTTCACCAGAGATTTTTCATCTAAGTCATCTAAAGTAGCGATAATTGGCATTCTTCCAATAAATTCAGGAATTAAACCATATTTAATTAAATCTTCAGGCTCTAACAATTTCATAATTTCTGATAAAGGCTGTTCTTTGTAATTTTTTACTTTTGCTCCAAATCCAATTGAGCTTCCTTTACCTCTGCTATCAATTAATTTTTCAAGCCCAGCAAATGCTCCTCCACAAATAAATAGAATATTTGTTGTGTCTACTTGTAAAAATTCTTGCTGAGGATGTTTTCTTCCACCTTGAGGAGGAACACTAGCTATTGTACCTTCCATTATTTTCAATAATGCTTGTTGTACTCCTTCTCCAGAAACATCTCTTGTTATAGAAGGATTTTCAGATTTTCTACTTATTTTATCTACTTCATCTATGTAAACAATTCCTCTTTGAGCTTTTTCAACATTATAATCTGCAGCTTGCAATAATTTTAATATAATATTCTCTACATCTTCTCCGACATAACCTGCTTCTGTCAATGTTGTTGCGTCTGCCATAGTAAAAGGAACATCTAAAATTCTTGCAAGAGTTTGAGCTAAAAGGGTTTTTCCACACCCAGTTGGACCAACTAATAAAATATTAGATTTTGATAATTCGACTTCTTTATTATTTTTTGTTACATGGTTAAGTCTTTTGTAATGGTTGTGAACAGCCACTGATAAAATTTCTTTTGCAAGCTTCTGTCCTATGACATATTCATCAAGTACAGTACAAATCTCTTTTGGTGAAGGAACGCCATCTTGATGTTTTATAAAAGAACTTTTATTTTCCTCTTTGATAATGTCCATGCAGAGCTCAACACATTCGTCACAAATAAAAACTGTTGGGCCAGCAATTAATTTTCTGACTTCGTGTTGGCTCTTTCCGCAAAAAGAACAGTAAAGAATATTTTTGTTATTTTTTTCACTCATAACGAATCAATACATTCATTATAATTATCCAGGATTGGCATATCAAGTTGAAGTTGTAAGATAAGCTATATCTAGTGCTTTATTTTCTTTTTTCCACAACGGAGTCAATTAGACCGAATTTTTTTGCTTCATCCGCTGTCATAAAATTATCTCTCTCTAAAGCTTCAGAAATCTCATTTATGTTTTTTCCGGTATGTTTAGAATAAATTTTATTGAGCCTTTCTTTCAAAGATAATATTTCTTTGGCATGAATTTGAATATCAGTTGCCTGGCCTTGAAAACCAGCAGAGGGTTGATGAACCATTATTCTTGAATTTGGAAGAGAAAATCTTTTGCCTTTTTCTCCTGCTGCTAACAAAAATGAACCCATTGAAGATGCTTGTCCTATGCATAAAGTCGATACAGGAGAATTAATATATTGCATTGTATCATAAATACCTAAGCCTGCGGTTACCAAACCTCCTGGGCTGTTAATATAAAAATTTATTTCCTTGTTTGGATTTTCAGATTCTAAAAATAATAATTGTGCAGTGACTAATGATGCTACAGCATCATTAACAGGGCCAACTAAAAAAACTATTCTTTCTTTTAAAAGTCTAGAATAAATATCATAGGCTCTTTCACCTTTACTGGTTTGCTCAACAACCATAGGGATAAGACTATTCATTTTTTCTTCAAAATTACGACTCATAGAAGCCTTATACAACTATTGATTACTTTTTACTAATTTTTTTTGATTTAGACTTAATTTTTGTAGAGGGCTCTGGTTTGGATTTCTCTTCGATTGCATTTGGTTTATTAAAACTTGCAATAATTTTTTCAGCCTCAACTGAGTTAATTTCTTTAGATGTGATTTTAATTTTCGATTTTATTAGTTCTACAATTTTTTCCTCGTATAAAGAACCTTTTAAATTTTGAGTAGCACTTGGATTTTTTTGGTAATACTCAAAAATCATTTTTTCTTGACCCGGCATTCCTTTTATTTGTTTTTGTATTTCATTTTTAACTTCCTCATCAGATACTTTTAAATTATTTTTTTCTCCATACTCGTTAAGTATTAAGCCTAGTTTTATTCTTGATTTGGCTAGTTTTTCATTATTTGATTTATATTTTTCTTTTTCTTCTGGTTTTAAGTTTTGTGTCATTATTAAAATTTCTTGATCAATTAAATTTTGAGGTAAGTCAACTTGGTGATTTTTTTCTATTTGATCTAAAATTTCTTTTTTTGTTATTGAATTTAATGCCTGCGAATATTGACTCGAAATTTGTTTTTCAATCAAGGATTTTAAGTCTTTGACATTTTTTGCGCCCATCAATTTTGCAAAATTGTCATCAACTTTACTTTCCTTGGGTTTTTTTACATTAAGAATTTTACATTCAAACTTCGATTTTTTATTGGCAAGTTCCTTTTTAGGATGGTTAGGTGGCAGCACAGCGTTTAAAATTTTTGTATCATTTTTTTTTACACCTAATAACTGAGAGTCAAAACCTTTTAAAAATAGATCTTTTCCTAACTCTAACTGAACACTTTTTCCTTCACCACCATCAAATTTATTACCATCAACTGTGGCTGAATAATCAAAGATAACTTGATCTCCGTTGATTGCTCTTTCATTTGCATTTCTTTCCTCAAACTGTTTATTTTGATTTGCAATTTCTTTTAATTTGTTATCAATAATTTTATCCTCTAGCTTTATTTTAAAGCTTGTAGCTTTAAACTTATCAAAACTTTTTAAAGTTACGCTTGGTAAACAGTCTATCTGAAGCTCGTAATTCAAATCTTTTCCCTCACCAAACTGTTTTAAATCAATTTTAGGTTGACCAGCAACTTTTAATTTTTTTTCGTCTATAGCTTTAGTAGTTGTCTCTCTTAAAATTTTGTCGATAACTTCGCCGTAAATAGTTTTACCAAATTGATTTTTAATTACTTCCGGCGGAACTTTGCCTGGCCTAAATCCTTTTAAAGCAATTTCTTTTTGAAGCTCTTTAAGTTTCTCATCCATTTTTGACTTTATATTTTTTTTATTAACTATAATGGATAAAATTGTTCTAAGTCCTTTTTTTGATTTTATTTCTACTTTCATAATGTTTTGGTGGGCAAGAAGAGACTCGAACTCTTAAGCCTTGCGGCACTGGTTTCTAAGACCAGCGCGTATACCAATTCCGCCACTTGCCCAATTCTTAAACGAGTTTTATATATCAAATTAATTTTTTATTAAACGATAAAGTGTTGAGTAAATTACTAGGTAAATTAATAATAAGATAAAAAACCAATACTTACTTAATTGAGGATCTTCTAATATGTACAACCCAGGAATTATTAAAATTAAATAAAAAATATTTATTATGAGTGAATTTAAGTAATTAGCTTTATTTTTTTCATAAATATTAGAAATCTTATAAAAACTCAGCATATGTAAATGTTTATCATCTGGATAAATAGGAGATTTGTTTTGTGATAATTTTCTCAAAAATGAGAAGAATACCTCAAAAAATAAATAAAATAGAAGTGAACAAAAGAAAAATGAGGAAATATTAGGATTCAAATTATTAGTAATTATAGTATTTAAACTAGTTAAGGCTCCCATAGTATAAGCCCCGCTATCACCAAGAAAGATTTTTGCACTTGGAAAATTAAATAATAAAAAAGATAAAAGTATTATAATTTGGGAAATCAACAAAATTGAAAATTCTAAATTTTGATTATTCAAGTTTAAATACGTTAATATTGAATTTATAATAATTAAATTTATCGCCAACAAACCATTAAATCCATCTATTAAATTAGAGCCATTTATAATAAATAAAAAACATAATAATACGAATATTGAAGAGAACAAATTGTAAGACATTAATGGAATTAAAAATGGTATATCGATATTAAAAATTTTTATAGGTAAGATATAAATAATTAAAAAGAGAAGAAAAACCATAATAATTAATCGTCTTAATGGCTTTATGTTAATTCTTAGATCGTCCAAAAATCCAACAAAAAAAACAGAATAACTTATCAAAATATAGTCATATAAAATTTTTGTGTATAACAAATAATAAATTGCAAAAAAAATGCTTAAAGAAATAATTGCGGCCACTCCCCCGCTTCGAGTTACTACAGTGGTGTGAAATGCTTGCGGTTTCGAAAAATCACTATCAAGTAAAGCGCCTCCTTTAATTTTGTAAGAGTACTTGCTGACAAGTAAAAAAATAAAAAAACTGATTAAAGCAAAAATTGATAAAAAACTTGCTTCGATAGACTCTGATCCCATTTATTCTTTGTTTCCTTTATTATTTTTTTTAAATATAAAAATTCCTAAAAGGATTATAACTAATGAAACTAAAACTCTCCAAGTAATTATTTCATCCATTAAAAAATAACCAAAAATAATTCCAAAAATTGGAATTAAATATGCTACTTGAGTTTGAAAAACTAGCCCGTTTACAGTTAGTATTCTAAATCTTATTAACCACGCAAAACCAGTAGCAATTACACCCAAATAAAATAATGACAATGTTGATGCTAATGTTGGGTTAGAGTTCCAAGGGCTTTCTAGTATTAATGAAAAAGGTAATAAAAAAATCACTGACCATAATGTAGTTGAAGTAGTAACATTTTCGTTTTTTTCATTTTTAAGTTTTAAGGTTAAAAGACCACCAATACAATAAAATGTTGATCCTAGGATAGTAATTAATGCAAAAATATAATTTTCACTATTGATGACAACTTTATCAAAAAATAATAAAACAATTCCACTAAAACCGATTAAAACACCTAAAGATTTGTAAAAAGATAATTTTTCATCTTTTGTGAAAAAATGAGCGAGTATTGAACCGCTCAAAGGAGTGGTGCTCATTAAAATTGCAGCCAGGTAACTATTAATTTTTGCAGTTCCAATAGCTATTAATACAAATGGTATAGCGATATTAAACAATCCAATCAATGCATACCATTTCCAATTTTCTGTAAAAGCTTCAATCTTAATTTTCCTTAATTTGCAAATAAGTAAAAGGGGAATGCTAGCAAAAATAACTCTTACTAACGCGAGTGTAATTGGATCATAAGAATAAGTTGCTATTTTGATATTAAAAAATGATGAGCCCCATATAACTGCTAATAAAATTAATAGTGATAACTCAAATGTATTTGCTTCTCTCATTTCAATTCTAGATTGTATTTATGTATAAAATGCATACCTAATATCAGTTTTTAATTGTTCTTACAAAAAATTTCATTATATATGTTTTAATTAGTTAAATTTCTAAATAGTAAGGTACAATCAAATGAGTGCTAAAAATATACTAAAGCTTATCAAAGATAAACAAGTTGAATACGTAGATTTAAGATTTACTGATCCAAGAGGTAAATTACAGCATGTAACTCAGGACTTGATGACTGTAGATGAAGATATGCTTAACGATGGAATTTTCTTTGACGGTTCCTCTATTGCTGGTTGGAAAGCAATTAATGAGTCAGATATGATTTTAAAGCCTGATCTAACAAGCAGTTTTATTGATCCGTTTTTTTCACATACTACATTATCTCTTTTTTGTGATGTAATGGATCCAATCTCTAAAACATTTTATGAGAGAGATCCACGATCAACAGCAAAAAAAGCAGAAGAATATCTTAAAAAAACTAAGATAGGAGATAAGGCTTATTTTGGTCCTGAACCAGAATTTTTTGTATTTGATGATGTAAGGTTTTCGAACCAAATGAATAAAGTAAGTTATGAAGTCGATAGTGCCGAAGGTCCTTATAATACTGGAAAAGTATACGAGAATGGTAATATGGGACACAGGCCAAAAGTCAAAGGAGGGTATTTCCCTGTACCACCAGTCGATAGCGCCCAAGATTTAAGATCTGAATGTTTAAAAGCGATGAGAGACATGGGTGTTAAAGTTGAAAAACATCACCATGAAGTTGCACCTAGTCAACATGAACTAGGAACATTATTTAATACTTTAGTTAACCAAGGTGATGCTATGCAAATTTATAAATACGCAGTTCATAATGTAGCTCACTCTTTTGGTAAAACAGCTACATTCATGCCTAAACCGGTAAAGAACGATAACGGTTCAGGAATGCATGTTCATCAATCAATTTTTAGTGGTGAAAAACCTTTATTTGCTGGAGACAAATACGCCGGGTTATCCGATACATGCTTGTTTTACATTGGTGGTATTATTAAGCATGCCAGAGCACTTAACGCCTTTTCAAATGCTTCAACTAATAGTTACAAACGATTAATACCTGGTTTTGAAGCTCCAGTACTTTTAGCATATTCATCTAGAAATAGATCCGCAAGTTGTAGAATACCATTTAGCACGAGCACAAAAGGAAAAAGAGTAGAAGTTAGGTTCGGAGACGCATCTGGAAATCCTTATTTAACTTTTGCATCTATGCTAATGGCTGGAATAGATGGTATAAAAAATAAAATTAAGCCTGGTAAGCCAATGGATCAAGACTTGTATGCCTTAGGCCCTGAAGAAGTTAAAGGAATTCCAACAGTTTGCTCGTCATTAAGGCAGGCTTGCGTTGCATTAGATGAAGATAGAAAATTTTTAACTGAGGGTGGAGTATTTACTGATGATCAAATAAATGCTTATATTGACTTAAAAATGGAAGAAGTAAACAACTTTCAAGATACTCCGCATCCTATTGAATACGAAATGTACTATAGTTGTTAAGTTTTTAACTTAAAATCTTTTAGAAAATTATATACAGATTTTCTTTTTTCCCTCTTGGCCTCATCTAAAGGTGTAGCACCCCATCTATCGCGAACAAATAGCGGGTGTCCATGCGAGACTAAATACTCAACTACCTCCATACAACCCTCAGCAGCTGCAAGATGTAAAGCTGTTCTAGAGTCATAGTCTCCTGCGTGTACAGGTACTCCTTTTGCAATTAAGGTTCGAATACCCTCAACGTTATTTTCAAAAGCAGCAAATAATAATTCGATAACTGCCAATTCATCATCATAAATTGCCATTTTATCTGTCTTTCCATTTGGGTCTTCTACTAAATGTGATGCTTGAGTGTAATTAATATCAAGTTTTTCGTATTCTTTTACGATATCTTTATGGTTATTATTTTTTGCATCGAAATAACCATAGCCTCCCCAACGATCAGGAATTGGTTTAACACCTTGTTTAAGTAAAAATTTAACTGCTTCAAGCTGACCTTCTGCTGATGCTAAATGCAAAGGTGTTCTCATATCGTAATCTCCAATTTGAAGATCTCTTTGTTCGCTCACTAGTCGTTCCAACGTTCTAATATTGCCGTTACTTGCTGCCCAAATAGCTTCTCCACAACTATTAGCGCGCCACTTTGAAATTGGTATTTTTGGATCAAGACGGTCTGTATCTGTCATTGTCCCATCAAAAGTATGAACTAAATATTTAGACGTAATTTTTTTTGCCATTTCAATTCCTCTAACACTATTGCCTTGTTCGTCTAAACGAGGAGAGAAAATACATATTCCCATTAATCTTGGAACTATCAATATAACTCCTCCTCCTACTCCACTTTTTGCTGGTAATCCCACTTGTTGAAAGAATGTACCGCTGGCATTATACATTCCACTAGTTTGTAAAACAGGTAAACAGTTTCTTACTGTTTTCTGGCTTAACACACGATCTTGAGAAATAGGACAAACACCGCTATTTGCAAGTGTAGCAGCAGCTGTTGCAAAATTTACTGAGGTCATCTCTAATGAACATATGCTAAAATAAAGTTTAAGAGCTTCTGTGACTGCAGGTTCAGAATAAAAATCAAATTCATCTTGATCGGGATGAATGTCGTTGTGCAACTTAGTTTTAGTATGAGGTAAATTGCCTGTAGCCATCAAAAGATAACCCATGGCAATATTGTTATATCCTGTAAAATTTTCCTGTCGTGCCATATCTTTATTAAATCTAGGTAACTCTGTATTAAATTCACCTTTTGGAGACCACCCTATTAATCTTCCAAATTGTTGTCTTATATATCTCAATCTTTGACTGTGGGAGTCCTCTGGACCTATGAGACCTGCTGTCATTATAGCGCCAGCGTTGACCATTGGATTAAAAGGTATGCGATTAAGTTGACCGACAGCAGATCTAGCTAATAGAGTAAGATCATCAAATTGTCTTCCTGAAGGTTCTTGACCAACATGTTGATGGACTTTTTCTAATCCTAATTTTTCCATTGCAAAGCAGTAATTAAAAGGTTTACACATAGATTGAATTGAAAAATCAACTTCACTGTCGCCTCTTTGATATATTTGACCGTCAGTTGTAACAATTGCAACACCGAATTGGTCTGGATCAACATTGGCTAATGGTGGAATATACGAAGCCAATTCTCCTGATTTAATTTTTTTAACCTCATCAAACATGTTGTCTAAATTTTTTGCAAAGTAGCTAAAATCTGGTATCGAGAGTTCACCTCGTAATGCTTTTTCAACAATCAACTCTGAACTTCGAATAATATCTATAAAATCCTCAAATACAATTCTATCACCATGGGCATCTAAATTTTGAAAAAGATTATATAATCTTTTATCTTTGGCTCTTAAGCCTGAATTTAACAAAACATCTTTAAATTTTTTTGTTGAAATTATTTCACTATCTTTCTCACATAAAGAGAAAAATATATTTGCTTCCCTTTTAGACTTAGCTTTTAGCTTATCCAGTAGAGATAACATATCTTTATTAGATATAGTTTTCATATAATAAAATTAAGTTAATAACTTAATTTATATAAAACAACCCTAAATCTATTTTAAATATTAAGCTATTTTGAAGGATTCTCCGCATCCGCAACGTTCTGTTTCGTTGGGATTTTTAAATACAAACTGAGAAGAAAATTTTTCTTTTTTGTAGTCCATTTCTGTTCCTAATAAATAAATTATAGCTTTTGGATCTATAAAAACTTTTACTCCCTTTTCCTCTATTACCTCTTCATTAGGCTTTACTTCTTTTGCATATTCCATTACGTAAGACATTCCAGCACAACCGCCTGATTTTACACCAACTCTCACACCTACCGCGGATTGTTCAGCTTTAGACATGATAAGTTTTATTCTTTTGGCTGCATTGTCACTTAGTTTAATTACTTGTTCACTCATAAATTCAACTCTAATTTTGCTGCTTCAGACATTTTATCTTTTGTCCATGGAGGATCCCAAACTAACTTTAAATCAACATCATTAATCCCCTCAATCTTTAATATATTCTCTTTAACTGAGTTTGGCAAACTTTCAGCTACGGGGCAATTCGGTGAAGTTAATGTCATTTCAACAATCACTTTATTTTCCTCATTAACTTCGATTTTATATATCAAACCCAATTCATAAATATTAACTGGAATTTCTGGATCGTAAATTTTTTTTATTTCGGTAATAATTTTTTCTTTCAAATCACTCATTATTTTGAACCTTTTTATCTAATGCTGATAAAAGTGTGTGCCATGCCATAGTAGCACATTTGATTCTCATTGGAAATTCCTGAACTCCTGATAAAGAGGATATAGTTGTTATTTGATCTTCTGATAAGCTGTTTAAAGTGATTTTCGATTTATTTTTTAACATATTTAAAAAGTCGTCGGTTACTTTTTTTGAAAATTGTAAATCTCTACCTTTTAAAGTATCTGTAAGAATTGAGGCTGATGCCAAAGATATAGCGCATCCCTCACCTTCAAAACTTAGACCTGAAATACTTTTGTCTTTGTCTAATTTTAAATAAATATGAACTTTATCTCCGCAAAGAGGATTATGTGCTTTGGCATCATGATTATATCCTTCGCATTTACCCTTGTTCCTAGGATACTTTGCGTGATCCAAAATAATTTCTTGATATAATTCTTTCAGTTCCATTTAAATTTGAAATACTTTCTTACATTTTTTAATTGACTCGCTTAGAACATCAATATCCTCTTTATTGTTATAAACTCCAATTGAAGCTCTTGCAGAAGCAGGAATACCTAATTTATCATGTAAAATTTGACAACAATGATGGCCAGCTCGAATAGCAACACCATCATCATCTAAAATTGTAGCTATGTCATGAGGATGAATTCCCTTTATTGTGAAAGAAATTATAGATGCTCTATTTTTTGGGTTACCTATAATTTTGACAGAATTGTCTTTTCTTAATTTTTCTAAACCATACTCAAGAATTTGGCTTTCATGTTTTTCAATGTTTTTTATACCAAAATCTTGAATAAACTTAATTGATTTTGCAAAAGCTACTACCTCAGCAGTTTGCATTGTTCCTGCCTCAAATTTATTAGGCGAGTCTGCGTAAGTGATTTCATCCTTTTTTACTTCATTAATCATTCCTCCACCTCCTTGATAAGGAGGCAATTCATTTACCCATTTTTTTTTAGCATATAGAATACCTAATCCATTAGGGCCATACATTTTGTGACAAGAAATAGCATAAAAATCACAACCTAAATCTTGCACATCTAGAACTGAGTGAGGGGCACCCTGCGTCCCGTCAATTAAAACTGGAATATTTTTTGATTTTGCTAAATCTGTAATTTTTTTTATAGGCATAATAGTTCCTGTCACATTCGAAATATGAGTAAAGGCAATCATCTTGGTTTTTTCTGTAATTTGTTTTTTGAACTCATCGATATCTATTTCTCCATTTTCATTTACAGATGCAAATTTAATTACTGCTCCTTTTTTTTTTCTCAAATAATGCCAAGGTACATAATTTGAATGATGCTCCAACTCAGTCACAAGAATTTCATCACCCTCTTTAATAAATTTTTCTCCGTAAGTGCTGGCAACTAAATTAATTGCCTCTGTAGCTCCTTTTGTAAAGATAATTTCTTCTCTATATTGAGCGTTAACATAAGATTTTACTATATCTCTAGTTTCCTCAAATTTACTTGTGGCTTTAACTGCTAAGGTATGTACGCTTCTTCCTACATTTGAAAATTCAGTTTCGTAAAATCTAGACATCTCATCTATTACTACTTTTGGTTTTTGTGAAGAATTAGCGCTATCCAAGTAAATTAAAGGTTTACCTTTGATATTTTGTTTAAAAATTGGAAATTTTGATTTTATATTACTGAATTTCATCAATCTGCTCCGCTATATTTTTTTCTAAAAAAGTTCTAATTTTCTCTTCAGGTATGTTCTCAAAAATTTCATTAAGAAAACCTTTTATCAAAAGTTTTTTTGCTGCTCTTAATTCAATTCCCCTAGTCATTAAATAATGTATAGCTTCCTCATCTATGCTTCCAGATGAAGACCCATGAGAACATTTAACATCATCAGCATAAATTTCCAACTCTGGCTTAGCATTGAATTCAGCTTGGTCATTTAAAATTAGAGCTTTGCTTAGTTGATATGCATCTGTTTTTTGGGCAATATCTTTAACAAATATTTTTCCTTGATAAACTCCCTTACTATCGGTTTCTAAAACATTTTTAATTTTTTGGTAACTTTTGCAATTTGGAGCCAAATGATTAATTTGAGTTTTGATTTCCTGATGTTCTTCTTTGCTTAAATTTAATCCAGATAAAATATGACAACTACTTTTTTCTTTTTCCAAGATCATATCAATCTCGATTTTATTGAATTTAAGTCCTGAACTTAATATGAAATTTTGATAGCTCGAATTATAACCTTGTGTAGCAGAAATGTTCTTATAAAAATAACCGTTGCATTTTGTTTTTTGTAAAATAATATTTTTTAACACTGCATTTTTATCAATATTAATTTTTTCAAAGGTATTTTTAATAAATTTACTTTTTCCTCCAATATTATACTCAATTAAAGTTAGTTCGGAGTTTTGGCTTACTTGTATCTTATTTGAGTTATTAATAATTTTGTTATTTAAGTTTGGAGTAAAATAATTGTAAATTATTATTGGTTTTTTACATTTGTAGTTTTGTTGAACTTCCAAATAAAACCCACCAATTGATAAAGCTTTATTAAGAAAATCAAGATTATTTATTGACTGATGGTGAAAACTTTCAAGTGATTTTAAAGTCTCAATTTTTACTTTACTTTTTTCCTCAAAATGTAAATCACAAGATTTCAATAGTCCATTTACAAGAATAACTTTGTTATGATCAAAGTCGTGAATTGTTTCAATTTTTTCATCAAATGTGTACTCATCGTTATTTGTGATATTCTTGAAATTCTTACTAATTATATAATTTAAATCAGAAAATTTCCAATTTTCATTTTTTTTATTTGGAAGACCTCTTTTTAAAAAAAATTCAAAATTTTTTTTCCTATCTGCCACCTCTTTATCATTCAAGGAATTTATTTTTTTAAAATCTATGTTGAATAATCGTTCCATTATTTCAAATTTTCATAACCTGTTTTCTCGAGTTCTTGACCTAATTCGGCACATCCTGTTTTAATAATTTTACCTTTTGACAATACATGAATAAAATCTGGTTTAATGTAATCGAGTAGTCTTTGATAATGCGTGATAATTAGAAATGCATTATTCTTATTTTTGTGAGAGTTTACCCCATCAGCGACAATTCTTAATGCATCTATATCTAAACCTGAATCTGTTTCATCTAAGATGGCTAATTTTGGTTCTAGGAGTTTCATTTGAAGTATTTCGTTTTTCTTTTTCTCTCCTCCTGAGAACCCTACGTTCAATTGCCTAGATAAAAATTTTTCATCGATGTTCAATTCAGAGGCTTTTTCTTTAATTAATTTTAAAAGATTTAGTGTATCCAATTCTTTTTCACCTTTAGCTTTTCTAATCGAATTTAACGAAGTTTTGAGAAAATTAGTTGTATTAACGCCTGGTATTTCTAAAGGGTATTGAAAAGCTAAAAAGATTCCTTTTTGAGCGCGCTCTTCAATAGAGATTTCCTCTAAATTTTTGCCCTCATATTTTAAGCTTCCACTTATGTCATATCCACTTTTACCAGATAAAATATTTGCTAAAGTGCTTTTTCCTGATCCGTTTGGCCCCATGATAGCATGAACCTCTCCAGATTTAATTTCTAAGTTTAATCCATTTAAAATTGACTTATCATTTACTGAAGCTTTCAGATTTTGCAATTGTAGCATTATCCGACGCTCCCTTCTAAACTAATAGAAACTAATTTTTGTGCCTCAACCGCGAATTCCATGGGAAGTTGCTGTAGTACTTCTTTACAGAAACCATTGACGATAAGACTTACTGCTTCTTCTTGGTTTAATCCTCTTTGATTGCAATAAAATAATTGGTCCTCATTGATTTTAGATGTCGTAGCTTCATGTTCAATTGTCGAGGAGGAGTTTTTATTTCTAATATATGGAACGGTATGTGCTCCGCATTTATTTCCCATTAATAATGAATCACATTGAGTATAATTTCTAGAATTTTTAGCCTTCACCCCTATATCTACAAGGCCTCTATATGTATTATCAGCTTGGCCAGCAGAAATTCCTTTAGAAATGATCTTACTCTTTGTATTTTTACCCAAGTGGATCATTTTAGTTCCAGTGTCTGCTTTCTGATGATTATTAGTTATAGCAATTGAATAAAATTCACCTACAGAGTTATCTCCTTGTAAAATGCAACTTGGGTATTTCCAAGTTATAGCGGAGCCAGTCTCTACTTGCGTCCATGAAATTTTTGAATTTCTACCTCTACATGCGCCTCTCTTAGTTACAAAATTATAAATTCCACCAACTCCATCTTTGTCTCCAGGATACCAATTTTGAACTGTTGAATATTTTATTTCTGCGTCATCTAAAGCAACTAATTCCACATTAGCTGCGTGTAATTGATTCTCGTCTCTCATCGGGGCTGTACAGCCTTCTAAATAGCTAACATAACTTCCTTTATCAGCAATAATTAAAGTTCTTTCGAATTGACCTGTTTCAGATGCGTTTATTCTAAAATAAGTAGAAAGCTCCATTGGGCATCTTGTATTGGGTGGAATGTAAACAAAAGACCCATCTGTAAACACTGCAGAGTTCAGCGTTGCAAAATAATGATCACTTATAGGAATAACAGAACCTAAATATTTTTTTACTAAATCTGGATGTTTTTGAATAGCTTCAGAAATAGGACAAAAAATTATTCCCTTTTTATCCAGTTCTCCTTTAAAAGTCGTCGCTACAGAAACAGAGTCAAAAACTGCATCAACTGCTACGCCGCTTAATCTTTTTTGTTCGTTAAGAGGGATGCCAAGTTTATTATACGTTTCAATAAGTTTTGGATCTACTTCGTCTATACTTTTGGGCTTGTCTTTCATACTTTTTGGAGCTGAATAATAGTATAAATCTTGATAATTTATTTTAGGATATTTTGGTTTTTGCCATTTAGGCTCTTTCAAAACTTTTAATCTATTAAATGCCTTCAATCTCCAATCAAGCATCCATTTAGGTTCTTTCTTTATTTCAGATATAAATCTTATAGTTTTTTCTGAAAGCCCTTTAGGAGCTTTGAAGTTTTCGATCTCCGTAGTGAAACCGTACTTATAATCCTGATTTTTTAATTCTTCACTTTTCATTGTTCCTTTTGACTTATTTTAGCGAGGTCTTGTAATTTTACCTTTTCAAAAAAACCATTTATGTGTTGATCTAATCGGTCCCAGAGATTATGGGTGATACACTTTACAGATTTATTATTACATCCTCTTTTTGAATTTTTTTTACAATTCAATGTTTTTATCTCTTCGTCAACAGCATAAATAATATTAGATAATTTAATTTCTGAAGCTGGTTTATCTAAAATATACCCGCCTGCAGCACCTCTTGAGCTTTTTACCAATTTATTGCTTTTTAACTTTAAAAAAATCTGTTCTAAATAGGCCAAAGAAATATTTTGTCTTAAAGATATTTCTGCAAGACTTATAGGACCTTCCTTAGCATTAGAAGCCAAGTCAGCCATTGCCATCACGGCGTATCTTCCTTTATTTGTTAATTTCATAATTTAAGGTTGTAATATAATAGTTTTAAGAGAATTCCTACTTATTTAGTCAGGATTAAAAAAAAATATTTGTCGCATGAAAACATGATATAAATCTATACTTTTTTTTTTAATAATAATCATTATCAATTATGAAACCAAAAAGTTTAGAAATCTTCATACCTGGACCAGCTGGAAGACTTGAAGCAAAGTATTATAAAAATCCGAAATTTGGTTCTCCAGTTGCGATAGTTTTACATCCTCATCCTCAGTATGGAGGTACAATGAATAATAAAGTTGTCCAATTAATGTACAATATTTTTTTAGAAAACGGTTTTTCAGTTATTAAAGTAAATTTTAGAGGAGTAGGAAAAAGTGACGGGGTTTTTGATAATGGACAAGGAGAATTATCAGATGCCGCAGCTGCGTTGGATTGGATAGAAAGACAAAATTTAGATTATAGCCAATGCTGGGTTTCTGGTTTTTCATTTGGATCTTTAATTTGTATGCAACTAATTATGAGAAGGCCAGAAGTAAATAATTTTATAGCAGTATCTCCGCAACCTAATGTTTACGATTTTTCGTTTTTAGCTCCATGCCCAACTTCAGGACAAGTTATTTGTGGAGAAAACGATGAGCTTGTTACTAAAGAAAGTATAGATGATCTTGATGCAAGAATTAAAAGTCAAAAAGGGGTAGAGGTTGTTTTTTCAAAGATAAAAAACTCAAATCATTTTTTTAAAAATAAAGAAAAAGAATTATCAATAGAAATGGAAAAATATCTTAAAGAAAAAACTGCTTTAATTTAATCAAATTATATTACCGCCAACACAAGGTTTATTACATCCTGTAGTCGTAGGAAAAGATAAAGGTAAATTTAAAATTGACCTTATTGCTAAAAACGCAAAAGCCTGGGACTCTATATAATCTCCGTCAATTCCGAAACTATCAATTGACTCAAATTCAACATTAGATGAAATATTATTTTTAATTTTTTCTATTAAAATCTTATTTTTTCTACCACCGCCACATAATAAAACTTTTTTAATATTAAATTTCTTTATTTCGTCAAATAGTGCAACACTGATTAACTCTCCTGTAAATTCTGTTAGTGTAGCTACTCCATCCTGCAAAGATAAGCCTCTAGCGAAAGAAATATCAAAGTCACCTACATCAAATGACAATTTATTTTTATTTAATCTATTTGAGTAAAGCTCTTGTGCTTGTTCTAAAATAATTTGATTTATAGTTCCAGTTTTTGCTAAATTACCGCCTTTATCAAATCTTTCATTAGAATTTTTTCTTACCCAATTATCAATCAAACAATTTCCAGGTCCAAGGTCTCTGCTTTTTATTTCACTAAAATTATTCAAATTTATAATTGATGTAATATTACTAATTCCACCAATATTAAGAATACAAACGGGAGTTTTTATCTTATTTTTTAAAACAATTAATTTATGAAAAATAGGTGTAAGAGGTGCTCCCTGCCCGCCATTTAATATATCATTTTTTCTAAAATTATAAACAATCTTCTTTTTGACAAGCTGACTTAATAATTTTGCGTCACCCAATTGAAATGAAATTTTTTCTTGTGCATTATGGTAAATAGTCTGACCATGAAAACCGACTATAAAATCTTTATATTTTTGATTTATATCACTAACAATTTTTGCATGAAAAAGTGTGATTTCTCTCTCTAAATTCCATATCTCTTTTTGATATTTATCCAAGTCTTCATATTTGTTTATTCTATCTTTTACGCTATGTATTTTTTTAAAAGTACTTTTCTCATACTCAAAATATTTATCAAGAATTAACTCATATTGATCTACCCCGTTTGATTGAATAATTGAAGCATCAACACCATCCGCTGAAGTGCCGCTCATTAATCCCAAAGATAAAATTTTTTTTTGCATATTTTTATTTATTTATAACTAAATTTGTATAATAGTAGATTTATCAGATTGCGCTATGAAAAATAATTTTTTACTAGAAATGAAATCACGTGGATTTATTAGTCAGTGTACTAATTTGGAAGGTCTAGAAAAATTATGTAATAACCAATCTATTAATGGATATATAGGATTTGATTGTACAGCAAGTAGTTTACATGTTGGTAGTTTATTGCAAATAATGATCTTAAGATTGATGCAAAAACATGGTCATCGTCCAATCGTACTTTTAGGAGGTGGAACAACATTGATTGGAGATCCTTCTGGTAAGGACTCTACAAGAAAGATTTTAGATCAGAAACAAATTAAAAAAAATATTAAAAACATAAAGAAAGTTTTTGAAAAAACCTTAAATACAAAAAATAAAAGTACAAAACCAATTTTTGTTGACAATTCTAAGTGGCTAACAAAGCTTAATTATATAAAATTTCTTAGAGATATCGGAAAACATTTTACAATAAATAAAATGCTTACTTTTGAAAGTGTAAAATTAAGATTAGAAAGAGAGCAATCTTTAAGTTATATGGAATTTAACTATATGATTTTACAAGCATATGATTTTTACCAACTATTTAGAAAGAATAATTGTATTTTGCAAATTGGAGGATCGGACCAATGGGGCAATATTTTAAATGGAGTTGAGCTTATAAGAAGAATATTACAAAAAGACTCTTTTGGTTTAACAACGCCTTTGATAACTTTGTCGTCTGGAGCAAAAATGGGAAAAACCGAGAAAGGAGCCGTTTGGTTAAATGAAGATTTATATTCACCATATGATTATTGGCAATTTTGGAGAAATTCGAATGATAATGATGTTAAAAGATTTTTAAATTTTTTTACAGATATAAAATCTGATGAAATTGAAAAGCTTTTTATTAATGAAAAAAACATTAACAATTTAAAAATTCTTTTAGCTAACGAGGCAACAAAAATTCTTCACGGAAAAACAGCATCAATCAAATCGGAGAAAACTGCAAAAGCAACATTTAATGATAATAGAGGTGTAGGCCTAAATCTTCCTGAAATAAAGATTAAATCATTACAATTAAATAAAGGTATAAAACTTATAGATATATTATCTAATTATAATATTTTAAAATCCAAAAGCGAGGCTAGAAGAACAATTTTAAACAGAGGCATTAAAATAGATAATAAAATTATTATTGATGATAACAAAATAATCGATAAAAAAGATTTTAAAAATAATTTTTTAAAAATTTCTTTTGGTAAAAAGAAACATTATATTATTAGAATTATTTAGAATTTTTTTTTCTATCAATAATTTTTTGAATAAATCTGGGTGTTATAGTTCTAATAGGATTTATAGTGGTTTTAACTTTTCCCTTTGGACCTTTAATTTTAAAACTAATTCCAAACAAACCTTCTCCGACTTCTTTTGGTACAACTATTTCACCAATGACTGGAATTTTGGAAATTAATTTATTTAGATTTTTGGCTGGCACTAGAGTTCCTCTAAGACTTGTTAAGCCATTTCTCTCCTGATATCCATCCATTAGAACCGATATGCTAGGGCCGACAGCAAATATTTCATCAAATTTTGTTAAGTTTTTTTCTTTTGAAATGCTAATTTCAAGAACATCAAATGAAAGTCCCTCTCCTCTGGTTAAATCAGCTAAACCACCTAAATCTGCTAATGACAAAAGTTTAATCATTCCAGGAGCATTTTTAACTTTAAAATTTTCTATTTTTAATTTTGAGTTTGAAGATATTTCATCAAAAACAGAGGTGAATAAAAGTGTTCCACCAGTTAAACCTTTAAAAAAATTATATTCAGTTAAAAGCGGTTGAGGTAAATCTGAAAAAACTTCTAAGTATTTTTTGTTCGCTTCATCTTTTAAAGAAATATCTAAGTATCTTTTATTTCCAAAATCTCCCTTTGCTGACAATTTTTTAAATTTTCCTTTTTTAATAAATCCTATTAGTTTAAAATTTTTTAAATTATCGGAAAGAGGGGCAATCACATTTTCAATATCGATTGCTATTTCTTTATTTATATTTTTAAATTGATTTTTGTTATTTTTTTTATTAAAAATTTTTGAAAAGTTCGTGGCATCAAAATGAGAACCAGAAATAACAATTTTTTTTCCAATATTAATTTTAAAATCATTATTTTTTTTTTTGTCCTTGTAGGTTTTCACAATTAAGTCTTCAATTGATATAAAGTTTAAATTTTTAAATTTAAGATTTTTTATTTCCAGAGAAGTTTTATTTTCTATTAATTTAAATTTTTTAATTAAAAAAGATTCATTTTTTTTGATAATTTCAGAAGAAATTTTTGAGGGTGATCCATCAGACTTCAAATAGTTTAAAAAATCAAGATTGATTAGATTATAATAATCTAAGTCAAATTTTATAATATTTGAATTCTTAGAAATTTGGTTTTTTAAATAAAAATTTTGATAGTCTTTATCATTAATAGTATATTTACCCTCGATATCCATACCGCTATTTTGGGAACTATAATTTGATTTGAGCTTTGAATTGATTATTTTTAATGTTTTGATGTCATTTTTAAGAAACTCACTACTAATGGGATTTTTAAATTTATAATTTAAAATACTCACTTCTCCCTCGCTTGAAAAATTAAACTTTTTAATTTTCAATGTCTCATCAAAATTCATCGATAAATTATTGCTTAATATAGTTTCTAATTTTGTTATATTTTTTATAAACTCATTTTTTTTAAAAATTGAATAATATTTTTTCGCTAATTGTTGATTCAATTTTAAGTCTGTAGTGAAATTTGATTGAAGTTGAATTTCATTGGATAATTTTACTCTTAAGTCGCCTTCTAGAATTTTTATCTTATCAATTTCTCCGAAAACATTTTTAATTAAAATGTCCTGGTTATCAGCAAAATAGTTAAGATTTATTTTATTTATAAGAAGGTCATCTTTTATTTTAAGGGCAGCTTCTAAAATATCTCCTTTTGCTATAAAGTTATAAATATTATTATTGTCATCAAAATAAAATTCTATATCTGAAGAAAACTTTCCTTTTTTAATATTATTATTTATAAAACTTTTAAAATTTGATGGTTTAAAAACAGTGGCTATTTTTTTTAATTGTAAAATATCTAAATTACTAACAGAAAAATTAATTTTTTTTATTTTTAATTTTTGTAATATTAAGTCCTTAAAATCAATGTAAACTTTTATGTTATCAGTAGGTACAATTACTTCTTTATATCTTAAATTAGGATTTCGAGTTTCTAAAAATAAACTTAATTCTTTAATATCTAACTTAAAATTTATTTTATTTAAATTTAAATTAATATCTTTATTCGATTGTTCAATTTTTTCAGTTATTAAATTATTGAATTTATTTGTGTTTATACCAATTGTAGATAATAAAATTATCAAAATACTTGTTGTGAAAATCAAAAATAAAATTAATTTAAAAAATAAATTTTTCATTATCTATTTTTAATTCCTTCTTCTATAAATTGATCAATATTTCCATCCAAAACACTTTTGGGATTGGTATTTTCTGTTTTATTTCTTAGGTCCTTAACCAACTGATAAGGTTGTAAAACGTATGATCTAATTTGATGGCCCCAACCAATATCGGTTTTGGAATTAATTTCCTCTTTTGTCTTTTCATCTCTTTTTTGAATTTCATATTCATAAAGTCTAGCTTTTAACATTTTATAGCAGGTCTCTTTATTTTTATGCTGCGATCTTTCATTTTGACACTGAACAACTATTTTTGTAGGTAAATGAGTTATTCTTACTGCACTGTCAGTAGTATTCACATGCTGACCACCAGCTCCACTAGATCTATAGGTATCTACTCTTAAATCCTTTTCATCAATTTTAATATCAATTTCATTATCGATTGCTGGATAAACCCAAACACTCGCAAAGCTTGTATGTCTCCTCGCACCACTATCGAAAGGAGAAATTCTTACTAATCTATGAACACCAGACTCAGCTCTTAATAAACCATAAAGATGATCGCCATCAACTTTTACTGTCGAGGATTTTATACCTGCTTCTTCTCCTTTATGCTCACTTATTATCTCATATTTAAATTTTTTTTTATCGAACCACCTTAAATACATTCTTCTTAACATATCAGCCCAATCTTGGCTTTCAGTTCCACCTGCACCTGCATGTATTTCAAGATAAATATTAAATTGATCATTTTCTCCAGATAAAAAACAACTAATTTCTAGTTTTTTTATATTTGATAGAATCTTTCCAATTTTATTATTACAGTCTTCTAAAATTTCTTCATTTTTTTCTTGATAAGCCAAATTAAATAAGTCTTCCAAATTGTTAATATCTTTTAAAGACTCGTTAAATGAATTGTTAATATTCTCTAAGGTGCTTTTTTGCCTTACAATTTTTTGAGCTGAATTTTTATCTTTCCAGAAATTTTCTTGTAAAAGTATTTTTTCAAATTCTTTGATTTGTTCTTCAACCTTATTTTTATCAAAGATACCCCCTGATATCTTTAAGGGTTTTTTTTGCTAGCTCTAAATTATTCTCAAAATTTAACATTAATAAAATTGTCTGAATTTAACTAGGTTATCACGTCCGTTGATCAAAATTAAATCATTATTATTTATGTTGTTAATATCTTTTAATTTTAAAGCTTCAATAATTGTATTTTTATCTTCTATTGAAGATTTTAACCCTGTGTCATAATTTAAAGATGTTAAATAAATTTTTTCAGGAACATCAAAATCATTAAAGTCCTCTTTAAAAAGTGCGTTTTCAACAAAATTTTTAAAAATTGGTAGAGCTGCTTTAGAACCAGTTTCAAATTTTCCAAGAGATCTAGGGTTATCAAAGCCTATGTAAACACCGATAACTAAATTTGATGTGTACCCTATAAACCAAGCATCAAAATTATTATTTGTAGTTCCAGTTTTGCCAGCTAAAGGCACTTTTAAAGATTTTAATTTTTTACCTGTTCCTCTTTCTACAGCACCTTCTAAAATTGAGGTAATTTGATAAGCAGTCTCCGCACTTATAACCCTTTCATTAGTATTCTCAATTATTGGATAATTTTTTGAGTTCGTAAAAAACTTATCACATCCAATACATTTTCTGCTCTTTACTTTAAAAATTGTTTTTCCTCTTCTATCCTGAATCCTAGAGATTAGATTAGGTTCAATTTTTTTACCTCCGTTAAGAAATGGGGCGTAAGCAGCTGTCAAATTAATAAGTGTTGTTTCCGCGGCTCCTAATGAGACAGAAAGTAGCTCAGGTATATCCTCATAAATCTCTAATTTTTTTGATAAATCTAAAATCTTATTTAACCCTAAAATTTTTGCGATTCTTATGGTCATAAGATTTCTAGAATATTCGATACCTTTTCTAAATGTAGATGGACCATAAAATTTTTTTCCGTAATTTTCTGGTTTCCAATTTTTTAAACCTTCTCCTTGGCTTTCTACAAAAGGTGCATCTAAAATGATTGAATTTGGTGAAAATCCATTTTCTAACGCTGCAGCATACACAATAGGTTTAAAAGCTGAACCTGGTTGTCTTTTAGCTTGGGTAACTCTATTAAATTCGCTGGATTTAAAATCAAAGCCTCCAACCAAAGCTTTTACATCGCCGGTAAAAGGATCTAGAGCAATTATTCCGCCGTTTACTTTAGGGTATTGTTTTAATTTCCATTCACTATTTTCTTTTTTAACAAAAATTATATCGCCTACTTTATGACGATCACTAATGGATTGGTTTTTTTTTAAAGACCATTTTACGTTTTTTAAGTTTAATTCACCCTGTGAATTTTTTTTTGTCTTTTTTAGTAGATTAAATTTTATATTAAAATCATTTACATCAGTTATCTCAGCAAATTTCCAATTAAGAGTTGGATCCATTTTCAATTTATTAATTTTATTCTTCCAATTATAATTTTGATTTTTGTTTGTGATCGGCCCTCTCCAACCATGTCTTCTATCATAATCTTCAATACCTTTTCTTAGAGATTTAATAGCTTCAATTTGATAATTTACATTTAATGGAGTTCTAATACTAAGTCCTTGTGAGTAGAGTTTTTTAAAACCATAATTCTCTTTTACCGATCTTCTTACTTCCTCTGTATATGAGTTTGCCTCATTTAATATTTCAATTTTTCTTTTTTTTAAATTAAGTTCTAATTTTTTAAATTCATTTAGTTTTTTTTTTGATATAAAATTATTTTGTTCAAGATTTTGAAGAACTAAATTTCTTCTAAACTTAGCTACTTTGGGATGCTTATAAGGGTTATATTTACTTGGGGCTTTCGGTAATGCAGCAAGTAAAGATGCTTCAGGATAACCTAATTGTTTCACAGATTTATCGAAATATTCTAAGCTAGCAGCTGCTATCCCGTATGTTCCTTGACCTAAATAAATTTGGTTTAAATATAATTCAAGAATTCTCTCTTTTGAGTATGCTCTTTCAATTCTAAATGCAAGGATTGCTTCTTTGATTTTCCTCTTCATTGAGATTTCATTAGTTAATAAAAAATTTTTTGCAACTTGTTGTGTTATTGTAGAGGCTCCTTCTAATCTTTTGTTTTGTGAAATATTCTTAATATTATTAATTAAAGCTCTTAAAACACCTTTTGCATCTACACCAGGGTGATCAAAAAAATTTTTGTCCTCGGCTGACAAAAATGAATTAATTACCACTTTAGGAATAGAGTCATAAGGTATAAATAATCTTTTTTGCAATGCATACTCTGCAATCAATTTTCCGTCTTGTGAATAAACCCTGCTTGAAATAGGAGGTTGATAATTTGATAATTTTTTGTAATCAGGTAAACCAATAGAAAAATACCATAATGTTGAAAGAGAGAACCCGATTAAAACTAACAAAGAAATTAACGTAAATTTTAAAGAAAAATTAAGAAATTTAAACATTTTATCATTTTATCATGAATAATTTTGACTTTCTTTAGGCATTAATAGCTTAAAAAAGTGCATTTATTAATAAAATTGTATAAAATGAGATAATGACAAATTTCAAATTAAACAGTTTTAATCAATTAAAAGGAATTCTTTCGAAATGGAAAAAAATTTATACATCGATGCATCGCATCCTAATGAAACACGTATTGTGCTTAAATCAGATAATTCAATTGAAGAATATGAATTTGAAGACAAAAATAATTTAAATTTTAAAAACAATATATATCTTGGAACTATAAGTAGAGTTGAGCCGTCTCTACAAGCTGCGTTTGTTAATTTTGGTAGAGAAAGACATGGTTTTCTTGCATTTAATGATATTCAATCTGATTATTACCAAATTCCATCAGAGGACAAAGAAAAAATTAAAATTGCCGAGGAAAAAATTAGAGAGGATTTAAAAAATAAGAATATAGAGTCCACTCAAGAAAATAGCAATAACGAAGAAAATAACAATTTGAATGGAGAAAATAATAATTTTGAAAAAAATAATGATCAGGAAAAAAAAGAATTTAGAGAAGAAATAAAATCAAATTTTGGAATAAAAAGATATAAAATACAAGAAGTTATAAAACCTGGACAAGTAATTCTGATTCAAGTAATTAAAGAAGAGAGAGGTCAGAAAGGTGCTGCACTCACTAGCTTTATCTCTCTGGCTGGAAAATATATGGTTTTAATGCCCAACACTCCAAAAGGTGGTGGAATATCACGTAAAATTTTTAATTCATCTGACAGACAAAAAATTAGGTCAATTTTAGGAGAGATTAATATTCCTAAAAGTATGGGAGTTATCGTCAGAACAGCTGGAGCTAACAAAACTAAAAATGAAATTGAAAAGGATTTTCATAATACATTGAAAACATGGGAAGATATTAGAGATAATGCATTAAATTCAAACGCTCCATCTTTAGTTTATGAAGAAGGAGACATTATTAAAAGGACTTTACGAGATATTTACGACAACGAAACAAAAAATATTTATATTGAAGGAAATGAAGCCTATCAAAAAGCAAAAAAATTTATGAAAGAATTAATGCCAAAATCAGTAAAAAATATAAAAAAATACAGAGGTAAAATTCCTTTATTTCATGACGCTAATATTGAAAAAGAGCTTAATAATATTTTTGAACCAACAGTCAAACTTAAATCAGGTGGTTATATTGTAATCAATCCAACAGAAGCGTTAGTTTCAATTGACATAAATTCGGGACAGTCAACTAAGCAAACAAATATTGAAAAAACTGCATTAAATACAAATTTAGAGGCAGCCGAGGCAATAGCGCATCAAATTAAGTTAAGAGATTTGTCGGGTTTAATAGTGATTGATTTTATCGATATGATGAATTTCTATAATAGACGTACTGTAGAAAAAAAAATGAGAGAAAGTATAAGAAAAGATAGAGCGAGAATTCAAATAGGAAGAATAAGTAATTTCGGTTTGCTTGAAATGACTCGGCAAAGATTGCGTGAAGGTTCAATAAAATGGGAAACGCAATTATCTTTAGAGTCCTTTTCACAAAAAATTATAAAAAAAATACAGCATTTGGCATTTAATGATAAAGTAAAAGTGATTAAAGCTTTTATTCCTGAAAAAGTGAAAGAGTTTATTGGGATTAATCTTAAAGATGAATTAAAATATTTTGAAAAAAAATATCAATTTAAGATTGAGATTGTTTCAAAAGAAAATTTAATTATCCCTGAATATAAGATTGAATTAATTAATAGAACCAAAAAAGTACTAAATGTTTTTGAAAATATAAATAATATCGTAGAATTTAAAAATCCTAAAAGAGATTTAAAAGAAAAAAAAGTTGTCAAAAAAAATAAGAGAGAAACTAAAAAACCAAAAATTAAAAAAAACTTACGTACACTTTGGGTCCGAAGAAAAAAAATAGTTAGATAAGTCCTTTAAAAGTAGAACTTGGATTTGCATACTTCCTTTTTTTCATTCTTCCAGCCAAAAAAGAGTTCCTTCCTGATATAACTGCATCTCTAAATGCTTTTGCCATCAATATAGGTTTACTAGCTTTTGCTATAGCCGTGTTTATTAGAACTCCATCACAACCCAATTCCATAGCAATAGTAGCATCAGAGGCTGTACCAATCCCAGCATCAACTATTACTGGTATCTTAGATTGTTGAACTATAATTGAAATATTTATTTTGTTTTGAAGACCTAAACCAGAACCTATCGGAGATGCTAAAGGCATTATTGCTGATGCCCCATAATCTTCTAACTGTTTAGCAAACAATGGATCGTCAGAACAATAAACCATTACTTTAAATCCCTCTTTAACTAAGATTTTTGTTGAATTTAAAGTTTCTATCATATTTGGAAAAAGAGTTTTTCTATCTCCTAAAACTTCTAATTTTACCAGTTTCCATCCACCCATCTCCCTCGCTAATCTTAAAGTTCTTAAAGCTTCCTTAGAATTAAAGCATCCCGCTGTATTAGGTAAAAGTATAATTTTTTTTTTTAAATAGTCAGTTAAAATTGGTTTTTTTTTATTTGTAATATTCACTCTTCTTACTGCTACTGTAACCATGTCGGCTCCTGAAGCTTCAATAGCTTTTGCTGTCTCAAAAAAACTTTTGTACTTTCCAGTGCCTACAATTAATCTTGACTTTAATTTTAAATTAGCAACTTTAAAAATATCTTTTCTCAAACTATCCTCCACCAATAAAATGCACTATTTCAACTTTATCGTTATTTTTTAAATATTTTTTTTTATACTTTATTTTTGGTAAAATCGAACCATTATATTCAATAGCAATTTTTTTATTATCTAACTTGTATTTCTTCAAGAGATCTAATATCGAAAAATTTGATCTAATTGTAATTTTTTTTCCATTTAATTGTATTTTTGCCATAATTCAGTTAATCAATGGTAATAATTAAAGTATGATGAAAAAAATTATAATTGTTAATGGCCCAAATCTCAACCTTTTAGGTGAAAGAGAAAAAAATCAATATGGAAATTTTACACTTAAAGATATTGAAAAAATTTGTATGGAATTTGCTAAAAAAAACAATTTTAAGTTAACGCTATTCCAGTCAAATATTGAGGGTGAAATTATAGAAAAAATACAAAATTCAAGAAATGACCATGACGGATTGATTATTAACGCAGGTGGATACACTCATACATCTGTAGCAATCCATGATGCTTTAAAAATACTTAAAATACCTATTATTGAATTGCATATAAGTAACATTTATAATAGAGAAGATTTCAGACATAAATCGCTTATAAGTAAAGTTGCTAAGGGTATAATTTGTGGTTTTGGCTCTGAAGGATATATAATGGCCTTAAAAGCAATGAAAAATTTATATAAAAATGAAAATTGATAAAAAATTAATAAAAGAGTTAGTTGAAAATTTAAAAGATTTTAATTTGACTGAACTTGAATATCAAGAAGGCCAAACAAGAATTAAAGTCTCCAGAGCATCGAAAACAATAGAGGCTCCAATCACAAGTGCAGTTGTTTCTCCAAATAAAGCAGTTTTAAAAAATTCAGACGACGGTGACGGTATAAGAGTAAAATCACCAATAATAGGAACAGCATATCTAGCTCCCGAGCCAGGCGCAAAAAAATTTGTAAACGTAGGAGACAAAATTAAAAAAGGTCAAACAATCATGATAGTAGAGGCCATGAAAACAATGAACCATGTCCCCTCGACTAGTGATGGTGAAGTAAAAAAAATTCTTGTTGAAGACGGTCAACCTGTAGAATTTGGCCAGACATTAATTCTTCTAAAATAAAAAGATGTTTAAAAAAGTTTTGATTGCTAACAGAGGTGAAATAGCAGTTAGGATAATCCGAGCTTGTAAAGAATGGGGAATAAACACAGTCGCAGTTCATTCAAACGTTGACTCGGATGCGATGCATGTAAGATTAGCTGATGAAAGTGTTTGTATAGGTTCTCATCAACCTCAAAATAGTTATTTAAATATTTCCTCAATTATGTCAGCCGTAGATTTAACTGGAGCGGAGGCAATTCACCCTGGGTACGGTTTTTTGTCAGAAAATGCTAAATTCTCTGAAATAGTAAATAAACATGGAATTAAGTTTGTCGGCCCAAGAGCTGAAATTATTTCAAAAATGGGAGACAAAATTGAAGCAAAAAAAATTGCAAAAAAATTTGGTTTGCCTGTTATTGAAGGATCAGAAGGAGCAGTAAAATCTTTTTCTGAGGCAAAAACAGTATGTAAAGAAATAGGTTATCCAATTCTAATAAAAGCTGCTGGTGGAGGTGGGGGTAAAGGAATGAAAATTGTTGAGGAAGAAAATAAACTTGAAGAATTATTTTTGACAGCAAAAACTGAAGCAAAAAAATTTTTTGGTAACGATGATCTTTATATTGAAAAATATTTTAAAAATCCAAGACACATTGAGGTACAAATAATGTCTGGAAAAAATAGAACAGTTCATTTAGGTGAGCGAGATTGTTCTGTCCAAAGGCGGCACCAAAAACTTATTGAAGAGACTCCAAGCCCAGTAATTTCAGATGAGCAAAGAAAAAGTTTATTAGATAAAACTGTCAAAATGGTCGAGCAAATTAATTATGAGGGAGCTGGCACAGTAGAATTTATCTATGAAAGCGGAAAATTTTATTTTTTAGAAATGAATACCAGAGTTCAAGTTGAACATCCTGTTACAGAGGTTCAGACTGGAATTGATATTGTTAAAGAACAATTGTGGATAGCCTACACTGGTGATACGGCTCTTAAACAAAGTGATATTAACCCAAGAGGTCATTCGATTGAATGTAGAATTAATGCTGAGGATCCTGCTTTAAATTTTCAACCAAGTCCAGGAACTATAAGTGTTTGTCACCAACCATCTGGTTTCAGGACAAGAGTTGATGGTTCAATTTTTCAAGGATGCAAGATAACTCCTTATTATGACAGTTTAATCGCCAAGGTAATTTGTAAAGGCAGAAATAGAAAAGAAGCTATTCAAAGGACCATAAGATCTCTTGATGAGTTTGTACTTGAGGGTATTACCACTACAATTGATTTGCACAAAAAAATATTAAACCACAAAAAATTCATAAACTCAGATTTTGATACTAATTGGCTAGGAAAAGAAAAATTTTATTAAGCATTATAACAATTTAATAATTGTAAATCATATATAGCATGATCAAATGGTTTTAAACTTGGGTCAGATGAGAATGTCCAACCATTAAATATGTAAACTTTTTCATTCTCATTTTTCGTAAGGTCTTTTACTTGCATGTATGCAACATCGTTGATCTTATTATTTGCTTTTACCTGACCGCATTTTAAAATTTTTATTTCCAAAGGACCAAATTTTTTAATTTCATTTAAGTTTACAATTATTTTTGAAGATTTAGCGGTGATTTTATCTAAGCCGATTAAAATTGCGTGAGATGAGGAAGATAATTTTGTTTTTTTCTTTTTTGCTTTAATTTTTTTGAGGCTGGTAAAATTTTCATTTTTTTCATCGATCTCTTCAAAACTTGGTTGTATATTTTCAATATTGAGTAGTTGAGAGCTAGTAATTTCATCTTGTGCAAACGTTTTAGAAATTAAGGATAAAAAAATTATTAATATCCAGTTAGTTTTTTTTCCAAGTTTCATATTTTTTTTTAATATTATCTTTTTTAATTTTTATGGGTCTAAAACTCTCTTTAGTTCCTGTTTTATTTTCTTTATGTTTTTTTTGCCAAGAATATTTTTTTAGTTCTTTATAGTCTGGAATTTTGTTAATAGTATGATGCATCCACAAGTACCATTCTGATGTAATTTTTGTTGCCTCAACATCGTTTGAATAAATTACCCATCTTTCATCTTTTTTATTTTTATAATATTTATTGCCGAATTCATCTGTTCCGACCAATTTACCTGTAAATAACGTTTTTAGAAAAGTTCCAAACGTTTGTTTGTTCCACCAAGTAAAAATTACTTTTAAGCTCATTATGAAATTTTAAATCCACACAATTTTAAATTGTATCATTATACAATAGACACTTATAATATTTTATATATATGTTCAATATAGACTTGCCAGATATATGAAAAAATTTATTGTCGAAACTTACTATACTTGTACGTTCAAAACTGTTCATGCTTTGGATGATTTAAATGATAAAGAGCTTGCAAAAATAGATCAAAGAAATGACGGTAAAGTAGAAGTAATAGACGTTAAACTAAATAATAGAAAAACTAAAAAGATAGGTGATTCTAATAAGAAAAATGACAAAAAAATTAAGATAGATCACTCTATTTCTGAAAATATTGAAAATAAATTAATTAAATCAAAAAATTTAGAGAGAAATAACAATTTAAAAGTAAAAAATAATTCTCGATTTAAAATGCCCGATAGACGGAAAGGTTATATTCAAAAAGCACAGATTGGTGATCATAAAGTTTACCTGCATACGGGTGAGTATGAGGATGGTAAAATTGGTGAGATATTTATTGATACCAATAAAGAGGGTGAATTAGTTAAAGCTATGATGAATAACTTCGCGATAGCGATATCGTTAGGTTTACAATACGGTGTTCCTCTTGAAGAATATGTTGACGCTTTTATAGATACCAAGTTTGAACCCTCTGGTAACGTAATAGGTAACGACAGAATTTTAAGCGCTTCATCAATTTTGGATTATGTATTTAGAGAATTAGCAATTTCTTATCTTGGTAAAGAGGAATTGGCTCATACTCCTTCAATTGCGAGCACAAAGACTGTTGATGGTGAGGCTGGTGATGACAGGATTCTTAATATCGTGAAGAATATAACTTCTAAAGGCTTTGTGAGAAGTAATTTAGAGGAAAAATTAATAGATTTATCTGATGTAAGAATCAACCTTAAGACTAAAAATTAATTTTTATTTTTAACATCAATTTTTAAAGATAGCTCTTTTAAATGTTTTTCCTCTACTTTTGCAGGAGCTTTCATCATTAAGTCTTGAGCATTTTGATTCATTGGAAATAGCGTTACTTCTCTTATGTTCTGTTTTCCAGCTAACAACATTATAATTCGATCTACTCCAGGTGCAATTCCGCCGTGCGGTGGTGCACCGTAGCTTAGAGCGTTAATCATACCGCTAAATTTTTGATCAACATCTTTTTTGCTATATCCTGCAACAGAAAATAATTTGTACATTAATTTAGGTATATGGTTTCTTATTGCTCCTGAAGAAAGCTCGACTCCATTACAAACTATGTCGTATTGATATGCTTTAATCTCTAGAGGATTATCATAATTTAATTCATCAATTTTTCCTTGAGGCATAGAGAAAGGGTTGTGGCTAAAAATAATTTTATTTGTTTTTTCGTCCAATTCGAACATTGGGTAATCAACAATCCAACAGAATGCAAATTCGTTTTCATTAATTAAATTTAAATCTTTTCCAATTTTATTTCTTGCAATTGATAAAAATTTGGTCATCTCTTTTTCTTCTCCACATGCTAAAAATATACTATCTCCTACCGATGCGTTGCAAATTTTCATTATCTCTTTTAAAGCATTTTCACTAAAAAACTTTCCAATTGGTCCTTTGCCACTAATTTTGCTATCTTTTTCAAAAGTAAAATATGCTAATCCTGAAGCCCCATTTTCTTTTGCCCATTTATCAATATTATCAAAAAAACTTCTTGGTTTATCTTTTGTATTTTTTGTTATTATTGCTTTTACCTTACTTCCTTTTTTGACTAATTTTTTAAAAATAGAAAAGGTGACATCATCTCGTGTAAAAATATTTGTAATTTCATTAATAATTAGAGGATTTCTCAAATCAGGTTTATCTGTTCCATATTTCATTAAAGAGTCATAAAATGATATTCTTGGAAATTTAGAGAAGGTGATTTTTTTTTTAGAAAAATTTTTGAAAACATTAATCATTAGCTTTTCCACTACTTGAAAGATATCCTCTTGTTCTACAAATGACATTTCTAGGTCTAACTGATAAAATTCTCCAGGGCTTCTATCTGCCCTTGCATCCTCATCTCTAAAACATGGAGCAATTTGAAAGTATTTATCAAAACCTGATACCATAATTAATTGTTTAAATTGTTGTGGAGCCTGCGGTAGAGCATAAAATTTCCCAGGGTTTAATCTACTCGGAACTAAAAAATCTCTGGCTCCTTCAGGACTAGAGGAAGTTAAAATTGGAGTTTGATATTCTAAAAAACCTAATTTTAGCATTTCAGATCTAATAAAAGAGATTACTTTTGATCTTAAAATTATATTTTTGTGCATTTCCTCTCTTCTTAAATCAAGGAATCTGAATTTTAACCTTAAATCTTCTGGGTATTCTTGCTCACCAAAAACAGGGATGGGTAATTCTTTTGAGTCGGATAAAATTTCTACTGATTGAATAGTTACTTCTATTTTTCCAGTTTTCAAATCTTTATTCTCTGTACCCTCAGATCTTTTGACTACTTTACCTGAAATTTTTAAAACTGACTCGGGTTTTGTGCTTTCTAAAATTGGAAAAAATTTGTTATTGTTTTCAATAACACATTGAGTAATTCCAAAATGATCTCTTAAATCAATAAATAACAAATTCCCATGATCTCTTTTGCGATGAAGCCATCCAGATAATGTTACAACTTTATTAATTTCTTTTTCACTTAATTCTATACAATTATGAGTTCTATATTTATTCATTTTTTTCTAATACTTTTTTTATTAGATTAATATTAATTGATTTTCCAGAAGATAAAGACAATTCATCTATATCCCTTAATAATTTAAAGATTTTTTCATAGGATCTTTCAACATTTTTAATTATATATTCTGTTATTTTTGGATTAAGTTTTATCTGTCTCTCAGATAAAGATTTTGAAATTATTACCTCCAAGAGATCATCAGTTGGGAGATCAATACCTATAAGAACAAAGCTATTAGCTCTAGACTGTAAATCTTTTAAGTTAAACAAATTTTTTTTAATTGGTAAAATACTATTTATCACTACAAAGTTATCAAGTTGTTTAGATTGATTTAGAATTGAATATAATATTTTTTCTTCAATAAGATTTTTAAAATTATCGATAATCAAACACTCATAATTATTTAAATTTTGTATTGTTAAATCATTAATATTTTGTTCATCTATTATTTTTGTTTTATCGATTTTTTTTCCTAGTATTTTGGATAGGTGTGTTTTTCCAGAGCCAGAGGCACCATAGATATTCAACCATTTCCCTGACCAATTCGGCCAGCTTTCAATTAATTTATAAGCAGAAAAGTTATTACTAGAAACATAAAAATCTTGTTCATAGTATTTTGTCTTAAATGGAAATTTAAATACTAATTGACTCATTATAAGATTTTGATACTCCATTGCTCATTCATTAATCTAAGAATTATTTTTTGATCTTGAAGCTGGTTAATGATCTTTTCTAGCTTACCTAGGTATTTTATCTTTAGTAAAATATAATCGTGATTTAATTCTTGGACAAAAAATTTCTCAATTAATCCTACATTTTTGAATCTTCTATTCAATTCTGCTAAATTATTTTTTTTATCTGTGAAAAGTTTTACATTAAGGAATGATGGAGTTCTAACATCCACTAAATTCTGTGACTTAATAATATCAATTATTTCATTATTTACAGATTTAACAATTTCTTCATAATATATGTTTTTATCCGGAATTTTTTTTACGATCAAATTTTTATCAATATTTTTTGATAGAATTTTTGTTCTAATGTAAATTTTTCCCTCATTTGAGTCTGTTTCATCTATAAAAACTAATGCTAGATTTTTATTTGTATACTCTTGAAATATGTTTCTTAAATCTAAGTCGAATAAATTATTTTTATTTGAATTAATATATTGTACCAGCTCTATATTTTCTAGAGGTAAAATCATTTCGATTAATTCATTATCGGTAATTTCATTCCATTTTTCATAAAAAAAATTTCGGTTGAAAATAAAAATCTCGTCGTTTATTTTTAGTAATGGTAACAAATAAAATTCTCTTTTTGATATTTCTGAATATGAAATATTTTTACTATAGAATAATTTGTGCATTTTTTCTTTGTCAAAAAATATATTAAATTTGAGAGTATTTTTTTTATTTTCTTGATTATCTAATCTTAGAATTTGATAATAAGATACCAAGTCATTAATTTCAGAAATATTTAATGAAGATAATTTATTAATATCCTCCTTTAGTAGCAATTTTTTTTTAAGATCATTAAATCCCTTTAGAATAGCTTGATTAGTTAATTCTTTGTTGGAAACATTTGTTTTTTTTACAACCTCTATATTATTAACATTAAAAATACTCTCGGACGATAAAACATTTCCAGTTTTACTGAAAATAACTAAAATTAAAAATATTAATTTAAAAAATTTCATAAAACTAATAATCATTCTTATAAATGAAAAAAATACAAAATAGTTACAAAAAAAGTGGTGTGAACATTTCATTAGCTAATAAGTTGGTAAATCACATATCAAAAGTATCGGGGAAAAATGTCAAAAAAAGGAAATATTCAAAAGATGCAGATATAATTGGGGGATTCGGTTCTCTTTATGATTTGAGCAATTCTAAGATTAAAGATCCAGTAATTGTTTCTTGTACTGACGGAGTAGGAACAAAATTAGAGTTAGCAAATAAATTCAAAAAATTTAATACAATAGGAATTGATTTAGTAGCTATGTGTGTAAATGATTTGATAGTTCAGGGTGCAAAACCATTGTTTTTTTTAGACTATATTGCTGTTGGAAAATTAAATTTAAAAAAAACAAAAAGTATTTTAAGTGGTATTTTTAAAGGTTGTGAATTGGCAGATTGTAAACTTGTTGGTGGCGAAACTGCAGAAATGCCAGGCACATATTCGTTTGATAAATTTGATATCGCGGGTTTTAGTGTAGGAATTGTTTCAAAAAAAAAAATATTAAGTAAAAAAAAAGTGAAAGATAAAGATATTGTTTTAGCTATTCCTTCTAATGGTATTCATTCAAATGGTTACTCCTTGATAAGAACAATATTAAAAAATAATAAAATAAATAATTATTTAAGAAAAGAACTTTTAAAACCAACCAAAATATATACTAGGGAAATATTAAAATTAGCTAATATGAGTTTGATAAATTCTGCAGCACATATTACTGGAGGCGGGTTAATTGAAAATTTACTTAGGTCAGTTCCAGAAAATCTTTCACTTAATATTGATTTAAGTAAGATAAAAGTAAAAAAAATTTTTAAATGGATAAAACAAAACAGAATTACCGAAAAAGAAATGCTAAAAACTTTTAATTGTGGAATTGGATTTTGTATAATTGCTCCAAAAATTAACATAAATAAAATTAAAAAATGTTTTTCAAAAAAATATCAACCTTACGAAATTGGAACTATTACGAAAAATAAAACAAAAGTTTTCTTGAGAAACTCCGTAAAATGGTAAAAAAAAGAGCAAGTATTTTTATATCTGGGAAAGGTTCAAATTTAAAAAATTTAATTAAAAAATCTAGAGAATATAATTTTCCTATTAGTATTAATCTCGTAGTATGTAATAATCCCAACTCGGAGGGAATACTACACGCAAAAAAAAATTCTATTCCTCTTTTAATAATTGATACAAAGAAAAGAAATTTTGAGAATAAAATTTTATTATATTTAAAAAAATATAAAATTTCTTTAATTTGTTTAGCAGGTTATATGAAAATTTTATCTAAAAAATTTCTAAATAATTATAAAAAAATAATAATTAATATTCATCCATCTTTACTTCCTAAATTCAAAGGATTGAATACTTTTTCAAGAATATTAGAAAATAAAGAGATTAAAACAGGATGTACTGTTCATTATGTTAGTGAAAAACTAGATGATGGTAATATTATTTCACAAAAATATTTTTACATTAACAAAAATGATAATGAGATTATTATTAAACGTAAAACACAAATTCAAGAATATCTAGCTTTTCCAGAAGCTATAATTAAAATCTATAGATATAATTAATTTTTAAAAAAAAATTTAATTTCTTTTTTTGCGTTATCAATAGAGTCTGAACCATGAACTGAATTTTTATCTATTGAAATACCATACTTTTTTCTGATTGTATTTTCTTCAGCATTTTTTGGATCTGTCGCTCCCATTAATTTTCTATTTAAAAGTATGGCATTATCTCCCTCTAAAATCATCACAACAATTGGTCCTGAAGACAAATAAGAACATAAATCATTATAAAATGGTTTTGTTTGATGTACCCTGTAAAATTCTGCAGCTTCATCTTTGGTAACATGAATTTTTTTACTGTCTTTTATTTTTAATTTGTTGTTAATAAAAAAATTTTTTATTTCATCTGTTAAGTTTCTCTCGACAGCATCAGGTTTTATAATTGATAAGGTTTGTTCAATTTTATTCATAATTATCTTCGATAAGTTGATTCAATAATCTTACGCCAAATCCTGTCGCCCCGCCTGAATTCAATGCTCCTCCGTATTTTGAGAATGCCATACCAGCAATGTCTAAATGCGCCCAAGGAGTTTTGTTCAAAATAAATCTTTGCAAAAATTGTGCTGCAGTTGTTGAGCCTGCTCCACCAACATAATTAATATTTTGAACATCAGCATTTTTAGAGTTCATTAGTTTATCGTAATTTTTGTGCAAAGGCATTCTCCAAACTTTTTCTTCAACATTTTCACCTGCATTAAAAATTTGTTTTGATAATTTATCATCATTGGAAAATAATCCAGCATATTCGGATCCTAGACAAACTATTATAGCTCCTGTCAAAGTAGCTAAATCAATTATAAATCTTGGTTTAAATTTTTTTTCTGTAAAAGTTAAAGCATCAGCTAAAACTAATCGCCCCTCTGCATCAGTATTTAATATTTCAATTGTTTTTCCACTATAAGACTTTACGATATCTCCAGGTCTTTGAGCATTTCCACTTACCATATTCTCTACAAGACCAACAACCCCAACGGCATTTATTTTTGCTTTTCTCAAGGCTAAGTTTTTCATCAAACCTACGACGGCGGCTGAACCAGCCATATCATAAGTCATGTCTTCCATAAATTTTGCTGGTTTTAATGAATAACCTCCAGTATCAAAACAAACCCCTTTGCCTACAAATGCAACTGGTTTTGAATTGTTTCTGAGTCCATTCCATTCCATTGTAACTAAATAAGAACCTCTGACACTTCCCTGGCCAACTCCAAGTAAAGAATACATTCCAAGTTTTTTTAATTTTTTTTCGTCATAGATATTTATTTTCAGACCATCCTTTTTAAGAGAGTTTAATCTTCTTGCGTATTCATCTGGGTGTAAAATATTTCCAGGCTCTGAAACTAAATCCCTAGCATAAAAAGTTCCTTCCTCTAAAGCCTTAAATCTTAATTGAGTTGAAATAGATGGTTTATTTTTTATCCCAGTCACACTCAATGTAATTAATCTTTTTTCCTTTTTTGATTTATATTTTTTAAATTCATAGGATTTTAGTTTCACTCCATGTAGAAAGTATCCCAGAAAATTATTAATTTTACTTATTATGCTATCTGCTGCTATTATATACTGACTATCTTTTCTTTGATTAATACATCCGTAAAATTCAGCCCCTAAACTTTCCACGTCAGAAGTTTTAATATTGTTTTTAATTGATACTAATACTATTTTTCTCTTCGAGTTTATTTCAAAAATTTGTAGATTTTTTTTAACGTCGCTAGTTTTTAAAATATCGTTAATATACAAAAGCTCACTGTTTGAAATGAACTTTTTAATGTTATTTGTATTAAATTTTTCATTTACAAAAATCACAATGTGTGAAATTTTTTTATTTTTAAAAGCGTTAAAATAATTTATTTTTATAGTCATATATATTTGATTATTAATTAAGCGTTTGAATGGTATATATGACCAAATATGTTAGATTTCAACGGTAAATTTATCATTGTTCACTCAAAAGTTGAATTTATTTGATGGATGAATTATTTATATACCAAAAAAACATATGCTTAATAATAAAATTTATCGCAATTTTTTTGTAGAAATTCTAAAAACTTTTTTAGTTATTTTGTTCGGATTATCTTTAATAGCTCTTACAGTCAGAGCGGTTAATTTTTTAGATTTAATTGTAGATAATGGGTACCCAGTTTTTACTTATTTTCAATACTCATTTTTAAATCTTTTTGGAATTGCTCCTAAATTTATCCCATTAGCATTTCTACTTTCATTAATTATTTTTATTTTAAAACATTTAGACGATAGTGAATTTGTTATTTTGTGGACATCTGGAGTAAGAAAAATTGAGGTAGTAAACTTATTTTTATACGTTTCACTATTTATTTTTATTTTTTACATTGTCTTTTCAATTTTGCTTACTCCACTAGCGCTTAATAAATCAAGACACCTTTTGAGTAAAGACCAGTTTAATTCCTTTTTGCCAACTATAAGATCTCAACAATTTACAGATTCATTCAAGGGTTTTACATTTATTGTTGATAAAAAGATTAATAATGAAATTGAGAATATATTTTTACATGACAGTGGAAATAATCTAAAAAATTTATCTAGTGATAGTACCGACTCTAGCAGTACAACTATTATAGCTGAAAAAGGAATGATTGATTTAAGAAAAATGTTATTATTTAATGGTCAGATCATTTCAACAAAAACCAATAAAACTGAAAGTGAATTTATTAAGTTTGAGCAACTCAATATCGATTTAAGTGATTTGGTAACAACAACAATAAAAAGTCCAAAATTACAAGAAACAAATACCTTTAAATTATTAGGTTGTTTTTTTTCAGATAGGCCAGATATGGAAATATGCAAGAAAGATTCTAATAAAGAGATTTTACCTATTTTAATAAGAAGGTTAGTAATGCCGTTTTATATACCTGTGATAACACTTATTTGTTCATTTCTTTTATTTAAAAATCAAAAAATATATATGAATAAAATTTCGATTTTTATTTATTCATTTTCAATTCTTTTATTCACAGAACTAATAATAAGATATACTGGATTAAATGATTTTCTTAGATGGCTATATATTGCAACACCCTTTGCTTTATTGATAACATTTTATTTATTTTTAAAACTAAAATTTTCAAAAGAATTGAGAAAAACATGAACAAAGTTTTAATTTACTATCTTCTTCGAAACTTTCTTAAAACGCTTTTAATAGTGATTCTGGTAATTTATGCATTTGGAATAATCTTAAATTTATTTGAAGAAATTGAATTTTTTAAAAACGAAACAGTAAATTTATTTTTGCCGTTGATGCTTACTAGCATATTTGTTCCTAGTATAATAATAAAACTACTTCCTTTTATAATTTTTGTTGCAAGTATGTGGTTTATGGTTAAAATTAGAAATAATAAAGATCTTCTAACTCTTAAAGTTTTTGGATTTTCAAATTTAAAAATTTTTTTTATTCTTGCCTGTTCATCTTTTATTGTTGGTTTACTTATTTTATTCATTGTAAGTCCGGTTACTTCTTCAATGGTAAAATATTACGAACAAACTAAATCTAGATATGCTAGAGACATTGACCATTTAGTTACTTATAATTCGAATGGTTTATGGATTAAAGAAAACTTAAAAAATGGTCAAAGAGTTATTACAGCACTTCGGCCTGAAGGATTTAATTTAGTTGATGTAACCATATTTCACTTTGATAAAAATTTTAATTTAGATGAAAAAATTTTCTCAAAAAATGTAAATGTTGAGTCTAATAGATGGAGATTGAATGACGTTACTATTTTTAAAATTAAAGATGGAATATTTAAAAAAAGAAATTTAGAAAATTTCGAGATAACGTCTATTTATAATTATGAAAAAATAAATAGTCTTTTTAACAACGCAGATACAATTTCTTTTTTAGATCTTATTACGGACTATGAAAATTTGCTCAATAATGGCTATAATAAAAGATTTCTCAATCAAAGCCTGCACACTATGCTAACTTTGCCTTTCTTGTTGTTCTTAATGACTTCTCTTGCTGCAATTGTAACAATGTACACTTTGAAGAGGTCTGACAATCTTAAGTTTATAGTGTTAGGCTTAATAATAAGTGTCTTTGTTTATTATTTTAAAGATCTATCTATAGCTTTGGGTCAGACAGATAGAATACCTCTAGTTCTTGCTATATGGTCACCAGTTATAGCTTTAAGTTTGTTTACATTCATAGGAGTTCTTCAAATAAATGAAAAATAATTTTATTTTAATTGTTTTATATTTTTTATTTTGCACCCATTCAATCGCTGAAAATGTATTTATAGAAGCAAAAAATATAATTTTAGATAAAGATAAAGTAACATCTATCTTTGAAAATGAAGTAGTTGTGAAAACTAAAGAAAAAACAATAAATAGCGATTACGTAAAATATGATAAAAATAACGGTACTTTAATTATAAAAGAAAATGTTTTAGCTAAAGATAACAAAAATAATTTTATCGAAACAAATTATGCAGAATACTCTGAAAAAAATAAGATTTTTAAAACAGTTGGACCAGCAAAAATAATAACTACTGATAAATATGTTATTAACGGAAAAAATATAATTCTAGATAATGATAAAAGAATAATTTATTCAAAAGAAAAATCTGTTATTCAAGACCTAGAAAATAATTTTATTTATTTACAAAATTTTGAATATATTATCGAAAAGAATATTTTTAAATCTATTGGTTTAATTAAAATAAAGGATAAGAATGATAATTCTTACGAATTTTCTCAAATATATATAGATACCAAAAAGAAAGAAATACTAGGAACAGACATAAAGACTTTCTTTAACCAAAATGATTTTAAGATTGATAAAAGAAACAAACCAAGAGTATTTGCTAATACTATCAAAATAAATCAGAATAAAAACTCATTTAATAAAAGTATTTTTACTCTTTGCGATTATAGGAAAAATGATAAGTGTCCTCCATGGTCTATCCAAGCTTCTGAAATGCTTCATGATAATAAAAAAAAAACAATTTACTATAATAATGCAGTTGTAAAAATATATGACATTCCAATCTTTTATTTTCCTAAATTATCACATCCAGACCCTACTGTAGATAGAAGATCAGGATTTCTGCCAGCGTCAATTTCTAGCTCAAAGAATTTAGGTGAAGGCGTATCAATACCTTATTTCTTTGCAATTAATAAAGATAAAAACTTTACTTTAACCAGTAGAATTTATGGGTCTGAAAATCCTCTTTTCTTGGGTGAATACCATCAAGTGTTTAAAACTTTTAATTTTTTAACAGACTTTGGATTTACCGAAGGCTACAAAAAAATATCACCAACTAAAAAACCCGGTCAGAAATCTCATTTTTTTTCAAAAATTGTAAAAAATTTTAAAGGTGAAGCTGAGTCTGATAACACTTTTAGAATGTCTGTTCAAAACACATCTAATGATAAATATTTAAAGCTTTATAAAATTAAATCAAACTTAGTAGATTATAATAGTGATACTTTAGAAAATTCCATAGACTTTACTCACGAAAAAGATGATCTATTTTTTGGGTTAAATGCCAGTATTTTCGAAACTTTAAAAGAGGATTATGAAGATAAATATGAATATATTTTGCCAGAAATTACTTTAGACAAAAATCTTTTCAATAGTGAAAGATACGGTAATTTAGATTTCCAATCTAATTTAAAAGTTCATAATTATGAAACCAATAAACTTGAAAATTTCTTTATAAACGACTTTAATTGGAGTTCGAAGGATATTAATTCTCAATTAGGTTTTAACACAAAGGTCTTAGGTAATTTAAGAAATATAAATTATGAAACCAAAAATGTAAATTTATACAAGGATGATACCACAAGCGAATTTTTTGGTGCCTTAGGGTTATTTTCTAAATTGAATTTAGAAAAAAACATAAATAATTCAACACAATTACTAACCCCTAAAGTATTGCTAAGATTGTCGCCAGGTAGCATGAGAAAAGAAGACTCTGGTTCTAGACTAGACCCGATAAAAGCGTTTAGCTTGAATAGATTAGACAATTCAAACAATTACGAAACTGGAATTAGCGGCACTTTGGGTTTTGATTATAAAATGAAAACTAATTACAGCAGTTATGATTTTTCTGTAGCCCAGATTATCAATGAAAAAGAAAATAAAAAAATGGCTTCAAAAACAAGCTTAGATGAAAAACTCTCTGATTTAGTTGGGTCAGCTAATTTAAATTTAAATAACAAATTTAAGATTAATTATAATTTTGCTTTAGATCAAAATTACAATGATTTAAATTATAATGAGATAGGATCTAAAATCAACTTTGGTTCTGTTGATTTTGACTTTAGTTACTTACAAGAGAAAAAACACATAGGTAATTTAGATTATTTCAAAACTAAAATTGATTATAATAACCAAAAAAACGGTTTAATATCATTTGAGACAAAACGAGACTTGATTACTAATTCAGCAGAATATTACAATTTAAGCTATGAATATATAAACGATTGTTTAAAAGCAGGTTTAGTTTATAGAAGAGAGTTTTATAATGACTCTGAAATTGAGTCAGAGAATTCAATAATGTTTAAAATTACTTTGGTGCCCTTTGGAAGTATTAACTCACCAACAATGAGTCAATGAAGAAAATTTATTTTATAATTTTCTTATCATTATGTATGATAAGTTTTTTTCAAAAAGTTTTTGCAAAAATTGAAAACAAAATAGTTCTTAAAGTCGAAAATGAAATTATTACAACTTATGAGATAAGAAATAAAATACTAAGAACATTGTTTTTTACCAACGAAGAAATTAATCAAAAAAATATTGATAGATTAAAAAGAAGTTCGTTAGAATCATTAATTCAGTTACAATTAAAAGAAATTGAATTAAAAAAGTATAACATTAAAGCGGATCAAAAAATTATTAATAACTATTTAAAGTCAATTACCTCAGAGAATATATTTGATCTAGAAAAAAAATTTGAAAAAAACAATTTAGACTTTGAGTTATTTTTAAATGAAATTGAAGTTGAAACTCGATGGCAAGAACTAATCTATAATACTTTTTCGAAAAAAATTCAATTCGATGAAAGTATTATTAATAACGATCTCGCAAATGCTATAAAAAATAATTCAAATATTATAGAATTCAATCTTTCAGAAATTGAAATTTTAAAAGATGAAAAAAAATCTGTAAATGAAATTTTTACAAATTTATCAAACGAAATTAAACAAAATGGTTTCGAGACAATAGCATTCAAAAAAAGCATTTCATCTACTAAACAAAAAAAAGGATATTTAGGCTGGATAAACTCAAAATCATTATCTAGGCAAATTTTTGAAATAGTAAATAAAATGGAAGTTGGTGACATTTCTATTCCAATAAAAGTACAAAATAATATTCTTGTTTTAAAATTAAACGATAAAAGGATCTCAAAGGTAGAAGATATTAATATACAAAAATTAAAAGAACGATTAATAAACCAGAAAAAAAATGAACTATTTAATTTACACTCTAGGAGCTATTTGTCGAAATTAAGAAACACAATTTTGATAGAATATTATGAAAAATAAAATAATTTTGCTAAGCGGAGATCCAAATAGTATAAATTCAGAGATAATTTATAAAACTTGGAAAAAACTAAATAACTCTCAAAAAAAAAGAATATTTTTAATAGCAAATTACAACTTAATTCGTGAACAATTTAAAAAATTAAAATATTATATAAGAATAAAAAAGGTAAAAGAAATTAGTGACACAAGCACTGTAAAATGTCTAAAAATTATTGATATAAATTTTAAGTTTAAAGACTCTTTTAAAACACCTAAAAATGCTACTACTAAATTTATTATAAAATCTTTAAATCTCGGTCATAAATTAGCTCTAAAAAACGATGTTACAGGTCTTATAAATTGCGCAATTGATAAAAAACTCATTAATAAAAAAGGTTATGGTGTAACAGAGTATTTAGCTTCAAAATGTGGATTACAAGATAACAGTGAAGCTATGTTGATATACAATAATTCTCTCTCAGTCAGTCCTTTAACAACTCACATTGATATCAAAAATATTTCAAGTAAAATTGTTTCAAAAACAATAATTAGTAAAGTTAATACTATTAATAACTGGTATAAAAAAGTTAAGAAAAGAAAACCTAAAATTGGATTACTAGGCCTTAATCCTCATAATGCAGAGTATAGGAAAAATTCAGAAGAAAAAAAAATAATTATACCAAGTATTAGAAAAATGAAAAATTCTAACATTGACATAAATGGACCATTAATCGCTGATACGGTTTTCATAAAAGATTACAAGAAATATGATGTATTGGTTGGAATGTATCATGACCAAGTTTTAGCGCCTTTCAAAAGCATTTTTAAATTTGATGCAATTAATGTAACATTAGGATTAAAGTATTTAAGAGTTTCACCTGATCACGGAACAGCTAAAAATTTAATTAAAAAAAATAAAGCGAATCCAAGAAGTTTAATCAAATGTATTAATTTTATCGATAGATTTAAAAAATGAGTTTTTTTAAAAAATCGCTTGGACAAAATTTTCTGATCGATAAAAATGTAATTAAAAAGATTGTAAACTTAGCAGACATTAAAAATAAGAATGTTATAGAGATAGGGCCTGGAAAAGGTGCTCTTACCGATGAAATTTTAAACAAAAGTCCAAAAAGTTTATATTTGATTGAAAAAGATAGAAAATTATTTGAATATTTGAAAAAAAAATATTCAAAGATTCATTCAGTTAAAATTTATAATGATGATATTTTAAATTTTAATGTCATAGATATTCTTAAAAAACACTCAATAATATTTGGTAATTTACCATACAATATTTCTTCTCAAATATTAGTTAAAATATTAAAAATTTGGCCAGTGGGATACACTGATGTAATATTTATGTTTCAAAAAGAGTTAGGTGAAAAAATTATAAGTAAATTCCCATCTCCTAATTATGGGAGATTGTCAATATTGACTTATTTTAGATTAAAAGTATTGAAAAAATTTTTAGTTTCAGAAAATTGTTTTTCTCCTAAACCAAGGGTGATTTCAATGGTAGTTCATTTTCTCCCGAAAAAAAATATGAATTATAAAATTGATAATTTAAAAAATTTAGAAAAAATTACTAATATCCTTTTTTCAAATAAAAGAAAGATGATAAGAAAAAATATCAATAAAATTTTAAATAAGTATGAAATAGAAAATTTAAGAGAATTAAAATTAAACTTAAGACCAGCTCAAATTAAACCTGAAACTTACTATAAAATTACTGAATTGTACGAGAAGAAATAACAAAATTTGACTTGGATACACTGATTATGCTCTCTATTTGTTTAAAGCATATATCTAAATTTTTATTGACAATAATATAATCATAATCGCACCAATGTTTGATATCCTCATCGAAACATTTAAATCTTTTTTCTATTTCATCATTAGTATTCTGGTTCCTTTTTATTAATCTATTTTTCAATTCTTCTTTGTTATCCGTAATTAAATAAATCTTTATTAATTTTAAATTTTTGAATTTTGAAAGTTGTTTTGTTCCTTGCCAATCAATATCAAATAAAATATCGTTATTTTTAATTACCTTATCTACATTTTCTTTTAATGTGCCATAGTAATTCCCGAAAATTTTTGCATATTCATAAAATTTATTTTTATTTATTAATTCTTCAAATTTTTTCTTCGAAACAAAATGATAGTCTACACCATTAACCTCGTTTGAACGCGGTGTTCTTGTGGTAAGAGAGACTGATATTTTGAAGTTAGGATATTTTTGTTGAATTTTTTTCGTTAAAGTCGTTTTTCCAGCACCAGAGGGAGATGATAATATTAACATTATATTCTCTCCATTACTCATTAAAAAAATAAATAAGTTTTTTAGCTAGACTTACTTTCGATGAATTTGATTGCATCACCAACAGTTAAGATTTTCTCCGCTTCACTATCAGAAATTTCTGATCCAAATTCTTCCTCAAATGCCATTACTAATTCAACTGTATCTAAACTATCTGCTCCTAAATCATCGATAAAACTTGCTTCCTCAGTCACTTTTTCTTCCTCGATACCTAAGTGATCTGCTACTATCTTTTTAATTTTAGCTTTTATATCTTCTGACATGAATTCCTTTCATGATTATAATTTCTTATTAGATGATTAATCAGAATTGTCAAGCCATATACATTCCACCATTAACATGTATGGTTTCGCCGTTGATGTAATTGGCCATATCGGAAGCTAAAAAAGCAACACAATTTGAAACGTCTTCTCCTGTACCAAGACACCCAGATGGAATTTTACTTATTAATGTTTTTTTAAACTCTTCATTAATCTTATCAGTCATCTCAGTTTTTATGAAACCTGGTGAGACACAATTAATATTTATATTTTTCTTTGCGTACTCAATCGCTAGACTTTTTGAGAACGCTATAATTCCAGCTTTTGACGCAGCGTAATTGGCCTGGCCTAAGTTTCCAGTATGTCCAACGATAGATGTAACATTTATTATCTTTCCATATTTTTTTTTTAGCATTTTCTTGATAACAAACTTACACATTAAAAAGGTTGAAGTTAAATTAATATCCAAAACTTTTTTCCAATTTTCTTGTGTTAGTCTTATAGATAAATTGTCCAGAGTAATCCCGGCATTATTTACAAGAATGTCTATACCATCGAGTTTTTTATCAACTTTTTCAATAAATTCTTCAATTTTTTCATGCCGATCTAACTTAAAACTCTCTGTAATTATATTTTTAAATTTACTTTTTAGACCTTGAAGTTTCTCGTGGTTAGTTCCTGTTGCTAAAATAATGGAACCAAAATTATCAAATTTTTCAACTAAGAAGCTCCCTATTCCACCTGTTGCTCCTGTTATTAATACTTTTTTATTTTTTAAGTTCATTTTTCAAATTTTTAATATCAGCTATTGAGTTGATTGAAAAGCATTTAGAATTTTTAATTGTTCTTTTTACCATTCCAGTTAAAACTTTTCCAGGACCTATTTCAACATAATTATTAATTCCAGAATTTGACATATGAATCAGGCTTTCACGCCATTTTACTGTAGCACAAATTTGGCTAATCAAGAGATCTTTTATTTTTTTTGGCTCAATAACTGGTACAGCTGTAACATTATTTATTATTTCAAAAACAGGTTTTTGGAATTCTGTATTTAATATTTTTTCTCTCATGTTGTTAGCTGCCTTTTTCATAAGAGAGCAATGAAATGGTGCACTAACTTTCAAAGGTATTGATTTTATTTTTTTTTCTTTTAAAAAATTTTGAAATAAATTGATAGTAATTTTATCGCCACTCACAATCACTTGACCTTCAGCATTGTCGTTGGCTATTTCACAAATACCTTTTTGATTCTTTAAATTTTTAATCATTTCTTTAACATCCTCGACTTTTGCACCAAGTATGGCTAACATTTTACCTTCACCTAATGGAACTGCTTCTTGCATTGATTTTCCTCTCTCGTGAAGTAAATACAACGCGTCATTAAAATCTAAAGAACCGGCACAAACTAAAGCACAGTATTCTCCTAAAGAGTGTCCTGCAAAATATTTGAAATTCTTTAAATCAAAATTGAATTCTTTTGTTAATACTTTAAAAATTGAGTAACTTACAGTTAATATTGCGGGTTGAGTATTTTTTGTCAGCTGTAAATCTTCTTCAGGGCCTTTAAGAATTATTTTTGAAATAGGAAGTTTTAATTTTTCGTCTGCTTGTTGAAATATTTTTTTTACTATTTCAAAATTATCATAAAATTCGGATCCCATTCCAACTGATTGCGATCCCTGACCTGGGAATAATAAAACACTCATTTTGTACTATTTATTATAAAATATTAGTATTGCTATAATTCTTCATTATAGTATAAACCAGAATTTACAAATTATTTTTGAAGATAAATTAACAGAAAACAATGGCTTTTTACGAAAATACAATAGTTGCTAGACAGGATTTAGCTGCAAAAGAATTAAAGGCAATTAAAGATAAATATAATGATATAATCATTAAAACCTCAGGCAAGGTTGTAAAAATTGAAGAATGGGGATTAATAAATTTAGCACAAAAGATAAAAAACTGTAAAAAGGGATTTTATATTCATTATAAATTTGAAGGTAATAACTCAACTTTAGGTGAAATTGAAAAAAAAATTAAAGTGGACAGCTCTATTATTAGACATTTAACAGTTAAGTATAAAAAATTAGATGTTAAAAATGAATTTTTTAAAAAAGATAAATAATAATAATGAAGAGAAAAAATAAAAAATTTAATAAAAAAAGCCCAAGTTCATTAAATAAATTAAGTCTTTTTCAAAAAAATGATAATAAGTTTGGTAAAAAGTGTCCTCTATCAATCAAAAATGCTCCAGTAATAGATTACAAAAATATTAATTTGTTAAGAAAATATGTATCTGATAATGGAAAAATTATTTCTTCAAAAATAACATCTGTTTCGTATGGAAAACAGAAAAAACTGAACAGGGAAATTAAAAAAGCAAAAATATTAGGATTAATTTAGATGGAAATAATTTTATTAGAAAATATACTTAACTTAGGCAATGTTGGTGACAAGGTGAGAGTTAAAAATGGGTATGGGAGAAATTTTCTACTCAAACAAGGAAAGGCATTAAGATTCAATAAAGACAATGAAGAGTTTGTAAATAAAAAAAAGGATGAATTAAATAAAAAAAATAATGAATTAAAAAATAAATTCAAATCAATCGCAAAACTGGTAAACAATAAAACATTTTTTTTTAATAAAGAAAGTAAAGAAAATGGCGATCTTTATGGTTCAATTAAGCCCAAAGAGATCTCTAGTCATATAAAAGAAAAAATAAATGCCGAGGTTGCACCCTCGCAAATAATTTTAAAAGAGGATCTAAATAAAATTGGCTCATTTAAAGCAATTATTAATTTTCACTCTGACGTAAAAGCTAATATTTTAATAAAAATAGATAAGATTCAATCAAAATAACTTTTCCACAGAGTAAAGATTTAAGTGTGTAACTTTTCTCTTTATCAATAACCTCATTGACTTAGAATAGTTTTGTGGAAGAAATTAAATCTATAAAAGAAACTGTAAATAGTAAGCAGCCTGCGAACATAGAGGCCGAGCAATCATTAATAGGGTCTATCTTAGTTAATAATGATATAATTGATGAAATTTCTACGATTGTGGACTCGACTATTTTTTATGATCCTGCGCATATCAAAATTTATGAAGTAATAGAAAAGTTAAATAATAAAGGAATGATTGCAAATCCTATTACTCTTAAAAATTATTTTGAAAAAGATAATATGTTAAATGAAGTTGGTGGCACTGAATATTTAGTAAAACTTACTAGATTTTCAGGATCAGCTAAACAAGCTATTGATTATGCAAAGATAATTCATGAAATGTATTTACGAAGAGAACTTGTTTTGATTTCAGATAAATTATCTGCAGATACATTAAATGCTAGCAATCAAGATCAAAATGCAGAAAATATTATCGAAAGCACAGAAAAGTCCTTATTTGATCTTGCAGAAAGAGGAAGTTTTTCTCAATCTTTTTTAAAGTTTAATCAAGCATTAGATCAAACTATCCAAATGGCGACTTTAGCAATGAAAAGTGATCAAGGTGTTGTTGGTGTTCCAACTGGTTTAACTGATTTAGATCAAAAATTAGGAGGATTACATAAATCTGATTTAATTATAATTGCAGGGAGACCATCAATGGGTAAAACTGCTTTAGCAACTAATATAGCTTATAATGCAGCGCAAAATATTCTTTCGAAACAAGAAAAATCGTCTGTAGCTTTTTTTTCACTTGAAATGTCATCAGAGCAACTTTCTACAAGGATTTTATCTGAACAAGCAAAAATAAAATCTGATGATATTAGAAAAGGAAAAGTCACTGAAGAAGAAATAAATAGATATATTGAGGCATCTAGGAATATTTATAACTTACCACTATTTATTGATGAGACGCCAGCTATTACTATTGCAACGTTAAGTAATAGAGCAAGAAGAATAAAGAGGTTGTTTGGATTAAGTTTAATTGTAGTAGATTATATCCAATTAATGAGGTCTAATGTAAGTAAAAATGAGGGTCGTGTACAAGAAATTTCTGAAATTACTCAGGGATTAAAAGCATTAGCAAAAGAGCTAAGTGTTCCTGTTTTAGCACTTTCACAACTTTCTAGAGCTGTTGAGCAAAGAGATGATAAGCAACCGCAATTAGCTGACCTAAGAGAGTCCGGGTCAATTGAACAAGACGCAGATGTTGTAATGTTTGTTTACAGAGAAGCATATTATTTAGAAAGAAAACAACCAAAATTAGGCTCCATAGAGCACGCTGAGTGGCAATCTAAAATGAATGATGTAAACGGCTTAGCAGATATTATTTTAGGTAAACAAAGACATGGACCTACAGGCACGGTAAAAGTTGAGTTTGAGGGAATATATACAAAATTTAAAGATTTAAGCAAAAATTAGGTCTAAATTCTTCTTTAGTTATAAAAAAATTAAGATATATCTGAATTATTCGGATGTGGTCTAAAATATATAAAAAATTAGTAACAGATTTTTCAAAAATAACTCTTTTTTTAATCTCTTTAACAGTTCTTTTTTCCTTATATCAATCAAAAAATTTCAATTTAGACGCTTCTTCAGACGCATTGCTTTTAGAGGGCGATAAAGATCTAAAATATTTAAGAGAAGTAAACGAAAGATATGGATCTAAAGATTTTTTAGTTCTTACTTACACTCCAGTATCAAGTTTTACGGAAAAAGAAACTATTTTAAATTTACAACTTTTAAAATCAAAAATTGAAAAATTAACTTGGGTTGATAGCGTTATAACAGTTATTGATGTCCCGTTGTTAAAAAGTACAGATGAAAGTTTAATGGACAGACTTAAAAATTACAAAACTTTATCGTACCCAGAAATTGATAAGAGAAGAGGTTTTGAGGAAATTGTAAACAGTCCAATTTATAAAAATTACGTCATAAGTGAGGATGGCAAAACTTCTGGGATAGTAGTTTATTTAAAAAAAGATGAAAGACTAAGTGAATATATTAAAATAAAAGACAAATATTTTAATCAGATTGAAGAAGTTGGTTTAACGAAAGAGGAAAAGTCGAATTATAAAAATTTTCTAGAAGAATATGAAGAATATAAAAATCTTTACAACATTAGAAACCATCAAAACATAAACGAAATCAGAGATGTAATAAATAAATATGGGGAAAATGCTAAAATTCATTTAGGTGGAATTCCAATGATTGCCGATGACATGATGAGTTTTATTAAAAATGACATTATCGTATTTGGTATTGGTGTTTTTATTTTTATTGTTATTACTTTATGGTTCATTTTTAGAAATATAAAGTGGGTGATGATGCCTCTATTAGGATGTGCTACATCTGTAATTATTATGATTGGCCTTTTAGGTTATATCGGTTGGAAGGTTACTGTTATTTCTTCAAATTTTATTGCCCTAATGCTTATTCTAAATATGGCTATGAATATACATTTTACTGTTAGATTTTTACAAATGAATAAAGATTATTCTAATATGAATAAAAATGATGTTATTTTGGAAACAAGTAAGAAAATGGTACTTCCAATTCTTTATACTGTGTTAACAACTATATGTGCTTTTCTCTCTTTAATATTCAGTGGGATAAAACCTATTATTGATTTTGGGTGGATGATGACTTTAGGATTATTAGTATCATTTATCGTAACATTTTTTGTTTTACCTTCGCTATTAAGTATTTTTTCTTTAGAAAATGAAGTTAATGTGAGAGAAACTGAAAAGTCTTTAATTACATCTATTCTTGGTACGATTGCAAAAAAAAGTAATATTCTTCTTTTTGGAACATACATTTCTATTATTATAGCGAGTTTGATTGGTATCTCAAAATTAGAGGTAGAGAATAGTTTTATAAATTACTTTGATAAAGAGACTGAAATTTATAAAGGTATGAAAATTATAGATGATGAACTTGGAGGCACTACCCCTTTAAATATAATTTTAAAATTTCCAATCAAACAGAAAGAGAGTGGAAATATTTTGGAAGATGATGAATTTTCTGAATGGGAGGAAGATATTGAAAAAAATGAGGATAAGTCAAAATATTGGTTTACTAGAGACAAAATGGATAAAATTTTAAAAGTTCACGACTATTTAGACTCGCTTCCTGAAATAGGAAAAGTATTATCTTTTGGATCAATATTAAGGGTAGCTGAGGATTTAAATAAAAAAGATTTACAAAGCTTAGAAATAGCTGTTTTGTATAGTAAAATCCCCTTAGAAATAAAAAAAGAGATTGTTTCACCATATATATCTGTTGAAAAAGACGAGGCAAGAATATCTGTAAGAATCAAGGACTCATTAGAAGACTTGCGTCGAAATGATTTAATAAAAAAAATAGAGACTGATTTACACGTAAATTTAGGTTTTGATAAGGAGGAATATAAATTAACAGGCGTCCTAATTTTATTTAATAATCTTTTACAAAGTTTATTTAAATCTCAAATTTTGACTTTGGGAATAGTCATGATTGGTATTTTTGGAATGTTTCTGATTTTATTTAGAAACGTCATTCTGTCTATTATTGGAGTAGTTCCGAATTTTATAGCTGCTTTTTTTATTTTAGGAATAATAGGTTTAAAAAAAATACCTCTAGACATGATGACAATTACTATTGCAGCCATAACAATCGGAATAGCAGTAGATAATAGTATTCATTATATTTATAGATTTAGAGAAGAATTTAAAAAAATAAACAACTATAATCAAACATTAGATAAATGTCATGATACCGTAGGTGTTGCGATTTTTAATACTTCAATAACAATTGTTTTTGGTTTTTCAATATTGATTTTATCAAATTTTATTCCTACTATTTATTTTGGAATATTTACTGGTATTGCCATGTTACTTGCGATGATATCAGTTCTAACTTTACTTCCAAAATTGCTTCTTTTGTTCAAACCATTTGGTGAAGAAAGTCAAAAAATTACATGATTATTAACTTATGGGAGAGTATAGTTGATAATTTAAATTTTTTTGACACTGTAGTTTCATTAATATTTCTTTATTGTATTATCCAATGTTTTTTAAAGGGTTTTTCCTTAAGCTTGATCTCTTTTATGAAATGGGTGCTTTCAGTGATTATTACAATTATCTTGGTCCCAAAACTTCAACCATTTGTTGGTGAATATATAGAGTCAGAATTTATAAATAATATTGGTTTAGGAGTAGTAATTTTCATAACATCTTTATTCATAGTGATATTAATTGGAAAATCTCTTGGAAGAGCAATTACTTGGACTGGTGTAGGATCAATTGATAAATCATTTGGTTTAATTTTCGGCTTTTTCAAGGGTTATGTTGTGTCAGTATGTTTATTTTCCATTTTAAATTGGTTTTATCCTCATCAAAATTGGGGTATATCGGCAGATAAGGCTTTTTCTTTTAATTTAATTAATAAAGGTAGTATTATTTTAATTGAAGAATTTCCATCAAGTGAAGACTTTTTAGACACGAAAGAAAAAATTGAAAAAATTTAAAAATGATAAATTAAGGGAGGAGTGTGGTATTTTTGGAATATCAAATCACCAGGACTCCTCAGCATTAGTTGCTTTAGGTCTGCATGCACTTCAACACAGAGGACAAGAAGGATGCGGAATAGTTTCCTTTGATGGAAAAAGTTATCACTCCGAGAAGAGACATGGTTTAGTAGGAGATCATTTTACCGACCAAGAAACTTTAAAAAAACTGCCAGGAGAATCTGCTATAGGTCATAATCGTTACTCAACCACCGGTGAAACTTCTTTAAGGAACATCCAACCATTTTTTGCTGATTTGCACATGGGAGGTTTAAGTGTTGCCCATAATGGAAATTTAACAAATGCATTATTATTAAGAGAAAGTTTAGTAAAAGAAGGTGCTATTTTTAGAACTACTAGTGATACTGAAACTATCGTCCAATTAATCGCAAAATCAAAAAGAGACAAATTTTTAGATAGGCTAATTGATGCTCTATTCCAAATTCAAGGAGGTTATGCTTTAATTTTGATGACAAATAAAAAACTTGTTGGTGTAAGAGATCCAATCGGAATACGACCTTTAGTAATTGGAAAGTTAAAAGATTCTTATATTTTCGCATCTGAAAGTTGTGCACTAGATATTGTAGGTGCAACTTTTGTAAGAGAAGTAGAAAATGGAGAAATTGTAATAATAGAGAATAATAATTTAAAAAGTGTAAAGCCTTTTCCTAATCAAAAACCAAGGCCTTGTATATTTGAGTATATTTACTTTGCTAGGCCTGATAGTTTAATTAATGGAGAGTGTGCTTACGAATATAGAAAAAGATTAGGTGCAGAGCTCGCAAAAGAGACAGATTTAAAAGCTGATTTAGTTATCCCTGTTCCTGACTCTGGTGTTCCAGCTGCTCTTGGGTATGCTGAGCAATCGAAAAGAAGATTTGAATTAGGTTTGATTAGAAATCATTACGTCGGAAGAACTTTTATTGAACCAACACAAAATATAAGAAGTTTGGGTGTAAAATTAAAACTTAGCCCAACAAAGACCACTGTGAAAAATAAGTCAATAATCTTAATAGATGATTCTCTTGTTAGAGGAACTACTTGCCATAAAATTGTTAAAATGCTTTATGAGTCAGGAGCCAGAGAAATTCATGTGAGAATAGCGTGTCCTGAAATTCGATTTCCTGATTTTTATGGCGTAGATATGCCAACAAAAGAAGAGTTACTTGCACACAACAAAAGCATAAAAGATATGTGTAATTACATAAAAGCAAATAGTTTAAAATTTCTAAGTCTTGATGGTTTATATAAAGCCCTGATAGGTGAAAAAAGAAATATTAATTACCCACAATTTTGTGATCATTATTTTACCGGTGAATATCCATTAAAACCATATGATAATTTGGAAGGTCTTAAAGTAAAGCAACTTTCACTTTTAAGCGGCAAATCATCTAATTAATTTAAAATATTAATTTGATTTTTGTGACTTATAAATAACATTTGATCATTAGCAAATATTGGATTGGTATTAATTTTTGACGGCATTTTATTTATTTCTTCTAAACTGCCTTTTACAGAAAATTTTAAAATATAAGAGTTATTCAGAAATACAAATAATTTACTATTTATCATCATTATATTTTTTACATTTATTTTCTTTTTTTGAATATTTAAGAAATCGGCGATTTTTTGATTTATATTATACGAATAAATAATCTTATTTCTTTTAAGATCCCACGATATCAAGTAATTATTTTTTGTTACCAAAAAAAGATATTTATTAATTATTAATGGTTTAACTTTGAAGGAAAAATTTAATTTATTAATTATTGTTCCATCATTTATATTTATTATATAAGTAAAATCATTAGATGAGATTACCACATAATTTTTATTTATTACTAAATCACTTCCATAAAACAAATTACTAGGATTAATATCTGTTGTCTGGTTTAAATTTATAAACCAATTTATTCTCATACTATCTGTATTAATTGAATACAAGCTCCCGTATGTATTTAAGAAAAATAATATTTCTTTGTAAAATGAAACACTATTTATAAACTCGTTTTTAACTGTAGTTTCCTCTGTTGGAATAATATTTAGTTTTTCTCCTGAATTTTTATCAAAAAAAATAAGATCGTTATTTTGATTTGCTGCAACTAATTTATTTTTTATTATTTTAATATTAGATCGAAATGGTATCTTATAGTTTTTAGCCCATAAAACATTATAATTTTTATAATTTAAAGCATACAAATAACCTAAATTGTCTGAAACGTATAAAGTGTCATCCTGTAGAATGATATTAAGTTTTTTTTTCAGTTTTTTAAATTTTTTCTTATAAAAATTAAATTTTTTTAATATTTTGTTTTTTTTTATTGAAAAAATTATAATATTTCCCTCTTCATCCCAGGCAACTATTTTTTGATCTTTATATAAAATATAATTATTTATTCTATTTCGTGTTAGTTTTTTACTTTTAAACGTTAAGTTATTTGTTTCGTTAAAACTAAAATTTTTTAAATTATTTGTTGAATCATAAAATATATCTGACCAGTCTTGGTTTTTTAAAATTTGAATTAATTCAAAGTTAAAATCTTTTTTTACAGGTATATTTTCATTGAAAATTTTGTTATCAGATGATAATTTTTTAAATTCATTAAAAGAGTCTATCTCTTTATCAGAAATAACATTTTCATTATTCCAGATACCTGACTTATTATCAAACGAACAACTTTGTGTAATAAAAAAAATTAAAATTAAAAATAATGTCTTCATCAAGTTAAAATTTATTTAATCAGATAAAATTTCTTTCGCTAAAAATTTTAATTTTGACTCAGAATTTATTAAAGCCTTAAGCAACTTTTCACCAGCTTCAATATTTGAGTTTTTTAATAGATAAAGTGCTTTTTTAAGTGTAATAAGGTCTTTTATTTCTTTTTCTTTCACTGATTTTTCTACAATTCTAAAATAATTTAAAATTTTTTCATTATTATCTTCTAAATCTTTTTCTAATAACGTATTTAATGCTAAAATTTTGTAAAAATTATTATCAGATAAAATAATTTCTTCTAAAATCTGCTTAGATTCTTTTTTTTTTTCGTTTGTTAAATAGATACCTGCTTGTATATATTTTTCAGATATCAAAATATCTTTTTTATTTTCTTTTATTTTTAAAAAAAAAATCAAAGACATTGATATTAAAACCAAAAAAAATAATATTATTAGCTTGAGCTTATTTTTTTCCAAAAAAGAAAAAAATTTATCTTTAAGTACCAATTTTTTATTTATATTTTCTTCCATTTAAATAATTTTTTGTTGAGGGAAAACTTTTAATTTTAACATCTTTAGTATATTTTTTTACAGCTTTTTCAATTATTCTATCTAAGGTTATATATTTTTTAACAAATTTTGGATAAAATCCGCTTAATCCAAGCATGTCATCAGTAACTAATATTTGGCCGTCGCAATTTATAGAGGAACCGATCCCGATAGTAGGTATAGAAAGCTCTTTTGTTATAATTTTAGATGCATGAGGAGCAATACATTCTAATACAATTGCAAACGCACCAGCTTTTTCAATAAGTTTTGCTTCCTTCAAAAGTTTTTTAATCTTAAATGGGGTGTCACCTTCAATTTTAAATTTTTTTTTAAATTGAGGTGTATACCCTATGTGCCCCATTACAGGAATTTTTATCCTTACCAACTCTTTAATGATGTTAAAATTTTTATTATTACTTTCTAATTTTATTGCATCGCAGTTAGTTAGACGTTTAACTAATTTAGCATTTTTCTTTGCTATTTTTTTATTTTTGTAAGATCCTATTGGCATATCTACTACAAGAAGAGATTTTTTAATCCCTTTTTTTACACTTTTAGTATGTTGAATGATATTTTCTAATGTAATTTTATGAGTATCATTTTCACCATATAAAACATTTGCCATGGAATCTCCCACTAAAATTAAATCACAATAATTATCTAAAATCTTTGCAATATTTTTCGAGTAAGCGGTCAAACTTACTATTTTTGATTTATTTTTTTTATTTAAAATCTTTTTTATTTTTTGGTTCATTGATCAATAATTATTCTAATTCTATTGTACTTGGAGGTTTTGAGCTTATATCATAAACTATTCTATTTATACCTTTTACATTATTTATAATTTTATTTGTGATTTTATCTAAAAACTCTTTTGGTAAATTGTAGTAATCGGCAGTCATACCGTCTTCTGATGTCACAGCCCGTAATAAACAAGTATATTCATAAGTTCTTGAGTCCCCCATAACTCCAACTGTTTTGATGGGCAATAGTGCAGCATATGCTTGCCAAATCTTATTGTAAAGCTTGCTTTTTTTTAGTTCATTAATATAAATATGATCTGCTTCCTGAAGCATTTTTATTTTCTCTTTAGTTATATTGCCAACAATTCTTATTCCTAAACCAGGGCCCGGAAATGGATGTCTGTTGGTTATGTTTTTTGATAATCCTAAAGTATCTCCTAAAACCCTAACTTCATCCTTGAAAAATTCTTTAAGAGGCTCAATAAGTTTTAAATTCATTTTTTTCGGTAAACCACCCACATTATGGTGGGATTTTATTTTAGAAGTTTTACTTCCTGAAGAAGATCTACTTTCAATTATATCTGGATATAATGTTCCCTGCGCTAAAAATTTTACATTTTTGAATTTTTTTGACTCCTTTTCAAAAATTTTAATGAATAAATTTCCAATTATTTTCCTTTTTTTTTCAGGATTTGAAATATTTTTTAACCTATTTAAAAAGATATTTGATGCTTCAATTAATTTAACGTTTAATTTATATTTTTTTTTAAAAATATGATAGGTATACTTAAATTCATTTTTTCTCATTAGTCCCGTATCTACCATTAAACAAATCAAATTTTTTTTGATAGCTTGATGAATAAGTAGTGCAACTACACTGCTATCTACTCCGCCAGATAAGGCACAAATTACTTTATTTTTTTTTACGGTTTTCCTTATATTATTTATAAGTCTAGTTTTTTGAGAAAAAATGTTCCAACTTTTTTTTATTTTGCAAATTGAAAACAAAAAATTTCTGAAAATTTGTATACCATTTTCTGTATGTGTTACTTCAGGATGAAATTGAACCCCGTATATCTTTTCTTTAGTATTTTCAATAATTGTTAACTTTGAATTTTTAGTATATCCTACAGATTTAAATTTCTTCGGTAACTTGACAACTGCATCTTCATGGCTCATCCACACAATCTTTTTTGGTTTGAAAAAGTTTTTAGTGAGAAGTGAATTTTTTTTTTTATACAAGTAAGCTCTTCCAAACTCTCTCTTTTTTTTTGAAGATTTAATTTTTCCTCCGAACAATTTAGCAATTAATTGTAATCCGTAACAAATGCCAAGAATTGGAATTTTTAAAGAAAATATTTTTTTTGGAATACTTTCAAATTTTTTTCCTGTTACAGATGATGGACCTCCAGAGAGAATTATACCTTTTACTTTATTATAATCTTGTAATTTGTTAATTTCTTTTGGTGTAATTACTTCAGAATAAACGCCTAATTCTCTAATTCTTCTTGCAATTAATTTTGTTACTTGAGACCCAAAATCAACAATTAAAACTCGTTCTTTGCTATTTTGAAATTGCATTTATTTCTTTGATAAATTTTCAATTTCTTTTTTTAAGTTTTTACTTTCTTTACAAAATTTTTTACATAGGTTCGATAGTTTTTCATTGAGTTCTCTGCTTTTTAAGTAGTCTGATGTATCAAGTTTCAGTTTTGCTAAGTTATAAATGGCTTCCTCATTTTCTGGATTGAGTAAAATAACAGTGTTTAAGTTTTGTTCTTCTAATTTTTTTTTATTAAAATTGTTAAATATTTTAGATAAAAATAAATATGACATTTCATTTTTTGGATTAAAAACTATATCTTGTTCAAATTTAAATTTTGCCTCATTAAATTTCTTTTTTTTGAAAAGATTAAATCCCTCTTCAAAAAAATTTGTATTCGCGTAAACTGAATTTGATAAGATAATTATTATCAAAATAAATTTAATAAACCGTAGTATCATAATTTATAATTAATTGTTTTTTGAGTCATTTCAACACTATGTACCATACTCTCATAGAATCCAGCTTTCGTAATTTTAATAAATTTGCCATTTTTTGATATTTGGCTCAAATTTTTAGCACCTATATACCCCATTGAGGACCGTAGTCCACCTTGTAACTGATATATAATTTCTGACACTCTTCCTTTATACTCCACTCTTCCCTCTACTCCCTCGGGTACAAATTTTGATTTATCTTTGAAATTTTTTTGAAAGTATCTATTTGCTGAACCTGAAGACATGGCACCTATGGAACCCATTCCTCTATATTGTTTATAAATTTTACCTTTAACTTTAAATTTTTTTCCTGGACTCTCATCAGTCCCGGCAAAAATTGAACCCATCATAATCGCATCTGCTCCAGCGGCTAAAGCTTTAGCAATATCTCCAGAAAATTTTATTCCGCCATCAGAAATAATCTTTACTTTTTTATTTTTAAGAGCGCTTTTTACTTCCATAATAGCAGATATTTGGGGAACACCAATACCAGCAACCATTCTTGTCGTACAAATTGAACCAGGTCCAATACCAACTTTGATTATATCGGCGCCAGAGTTATATAATCTTTTAGCAGCTTCTTTAGTTGCAATATTTCCAACGCAAAGTGAAACATTTTTATTTTTTTTTTTTAACTTGATTAAAGTATCCAATACTTTTTTGCTATGTCCGTGAGCAGTATCAATTACGATTAAATCACACCCATTATCTATAAGGGAGTAAGCTCTATTAAAATCTTCTTTACTTGTGCCAACTGCCCCACCAACAAATAATTTTTTTTTTTTAACTTTCCTAATTTCTATTGACTGTTCTTTAATATTTAAATTTCTATGAATAATTCCTATTCCTCCAGCTTTTGCAATCGCTATAGCCATTTTTGCCTCCGTTACAGTATCCATCGCAGAAGATAAAAACGGTACTTTTAAATAAATTTTCTTTGTTAAATTTAGAGAAATATCCGTTTCTGTGGGTAGAACATTAGAGTATCTCGGAAGCAAAAGAACATCATCAAAAGTTAAAGACTCTTTAATTGTTACCATATAAACTTATATACAATTTTTAAGAATTATAAAGTCTTTATAATTTTACAATGTAAATAAGTTTCTTTAGATTCACTTCTACTTGCTTCAGGTTTAAAAAAATTTACATTTTTAAATAAAGATTTTGCTAAATTACTCACCTCAATAAAATCTTCCCCCATAAATAGCTTTGAGACAAAAACCCCATTGTTTTTTAGGATTTTTGATGAAAAATTTATTACTTCTGCACAAAGTTGATTTGTTCTAATAGAATCGAGGGATTTGTTACCTGTTGTATCTGCGGCCATATCAGAAATTATAACATCTAAATTTCCATTAAAATAATTATCAATTCTATCTTTAGTTACTGGATCAAAAATATCACAGTTCAAAAATTTAACATTTTCAATTGGTTTCATATTATTAATATCGATAGATAAAATCTTTCCACTGGTAATTATTTTACTAGCTACCTGCGACCAACCACCTGGGCTGGACCCCAAATCCAATAAATTTGTATTTTTTTTAAGAAATTTATATTTATTATTCAATTCAATTAATTTAAATGAAGCTCTAGATCTATAACCGAGAGCTTTCGATTTTTTAAAAAATTGATCCCTATGTTGTTTAATTTTCCAAGTATTGCTTTTTTTTACTCTTTTAGACTTTTTCATTACAAAATATCTTCATGATCTTCATCTGATATTTTTGTTAAGTATTTTTTTTGTTGCTTTTTAAAAATTAAAATACTGATAGGTATGGATAATATATAAAAAAAACACAAAATTAAAAGGGTTTCAAAAGTGTAAAATAATAAAGCAATAAAAATTATTCCTATTGCCAATAAAAGAAAAACTGTAGTTTTAGATGAAATTGAAATTTTTTTTAGAGAGGGTGTAGGAATTTTACTTACTAACAACAAAGCAATAAATATTGTTAGGAATGGAGTTAAGCTTCTGATGTTTAAATCTAAATTTATATCAGTTAATTCGTAAATTAATGGCATTAATATAATAAGACCTCCTGCGGGGGAAGGTATGCCCTCAAAAAAATTATTTTTCCACTCTTGTTGATTTTCAATTTTTGTAAGGTTAAATCTTGCTAATCTAAGAACACAGCAAACAGAATAGATTAAAGCAATTGCCCATCCAAGTTTACCGTATGTATTAAGATTCCAAAAATACAAAATTAAGACTGGAGCTATGCCAAAACTAACAAAGTCTGTTAAAGAGTCTAATTCTTTGCCAAAATCTGAAGTTGCATTTATAAGTCTTGCTACTCTACCATCTAAGGCATCTAATATTGCAGAGAGTAAAATTAATGTTACAGCAAGACTAAAGTTGCCGTCTATTGAAAATTTTATGGAACTTATTCCAAGACATACGCCACCCAAAGTGAGAATATTAGGTAGAAGGTATCTGGTTTTTTTTGAGGATACTAATTTAAATTTTTTATTTTGCTCCATTATTCTGATGCTAATAAACTTTCTCCAGCAATTACATTTTGACCTAGTTTAGCTACTACTTTTTTGTTTTTAAAATAAATATCAACTCTGCTTCCAAATCTTATCATTCCAACTCTGTCACCTTGTTTTAGTTCTTGTCCTTGCTCAACTTCACAAACAATCCTTCTTGCAATCAACCCTGCTATTTGAACAATTACAATTTCTTCGCCATTTTTTTTTGCTTTAATTTTAAAATAATTTCTCTCATTTTCTTCGCTAGCTTTATCTAAAGAGGCATTCAAAAATTTTCCTGGTTTATAATATATTTCTTCAACTTTTCCAGAAGTAGGTATTCTATTTACATGACAATTAAAAACATTCATAAAAACACTTACTTTTGTATACGTTGTATTTTCTAATCTTAATTCTTCAGGTCCAGATCTCTCTGAAATATCAGTTATAAGACCATCGGCTGGACTTACTAAGTAAGCATCGTCATTAATTGAAAAGCGTTCTGGATCTCTAAAGAAATAATAAACCCATATTGTAATTATTATAAATAAAATACCAAAAAAATTTGAGATAAATAGTGCTATGAACGTAGCTAAGATAGAAATTGCTAAAAATTTATAGCCTTCCTTGTGTATTTTTGGGAATATTGTATTAAACATAATTAATAGTTTGATAATATTTTCTTAATATGTATAAAAATCACAGTTAATCAATCTATATTTTATGGCAAAAATTAAAGTAAAAAATCCTGTAGTAGAGCTAGACGGTGACGAAATGACCAGAATTATTTGGTCTTTTATTAAAGATAAGTTAATCAAACCTTATTTAGAAATAGACTTAAAATACTACGATTTAGGGATGGAAAGTCGGGATAAAACAGACGACCAGATTACTATTGATGCTGCTAATGCCATTAATCAACACGGTGTTGGTGTTAAGTGTGCAACTATCACACCCGATGAAGCAAGGGTTGAGGAATTTAAACTTAAAAAAATGTGGAGATCTCCTAATGGAACCATTCGAAATATTTTAGGTGGAACAGTATTTAGGGAACCAATTATTTGTAAAAATGTTCCGAAATTAGTTCCCGGATGGACTCGGCCAATAGTAATTGGAAGACACGCTTTTGGTGATCAATATCGTGCAACTGATTTTTTGATCCCTGGAGAGGGAAAGATGGAAGTAAAATGGACATCAAAAGATGGTAAAGATAAAAAAGAATTCGAAGTATTTAATTTTTCTGGGCCAGGCACAGCTTTAGCTATGTACAATCTAGATGACTCTATTAAAAATTTTGCTAGAGCGTGTATGAATTATGGTTTAGTTAGAAAATGGCCTGTTTATTTATCAACTAAAAATACAATCTTAAAGGCGTACGATGGTCGTTTTAAAGATTTATTTCAAGAAATTTTTGAAAAAGAATTTAAAAGCAAATTTGACTCAGCGAAAATTTCTTACGAACATAGATTAATTGATGACATGGTAGCATGTGCTATGAAGTGGAATGGAGGTTACGTTTGGGCTTGTAAAAACTATGACGGTGATGTTCAATCAGATACAGTAGCTCAAGGGTTTGGTTCTTTAGGATTAATGACAAGCGTATTAATGACACCAGATGGAAAAACTGTTGAGTCAGAAGCTGCTCACGGAACAGTAACTAGACACTACAGGATGCATCAACAAGGAAAAGAAACTTCTACAAATCCAATAGCCTCAATTTTTGCTTGGACCAGAGGTTTATCTCACAGAGGTAAATTAGATAATAATAATCAACTTATTAAGTTTGCTTCATCTCTTGAAAAAGTTTGTGTTGAAACTGTAGAAAGCGGTTCAATGACGAAAGACCTTGCTATCCTGATTGATAAATCATCAAAATATTTAAGCACCCATCAATTTTTAGAGGCTATAGATGGAAATTTAAAGAAAAAACTTAATTAAACTTTTTTCTGACTACTTGGAAAACTTGTTCAATTTTACTTTGATCGACACCGCCAGCTTGAGCAAAATCTTTTCTTCCTCCTCCACCTTTTCCTCCTAAAATTTCAGATGCAGTCTTAACAAGTGTAACAGCATTAAATTTAGTCGTAAGATCTCGAGAAACTCCTATAGCGACTCCTACTTTACCCTCAAAAGTAGAGATACTTATTATGACACCTGATTTGATCTCTTTTTTTCCTTGATCAATAATTCCTCTTAATTCTTTAGGAGGAAAATCTTTCAAAACTTGCTCTCGAATTAATATATCTCCAATTTTTTTATCCTGTATTATATTTTTATTTTTATCTTTTTTGATGTTTTCAATTTTTAATTTATTAAACTGTTTGTTTAGATTTTTTAAGTTTTCCGTTAAATCTAAATTATCTTTATAATCTGGCTTTATTTTAAGTTTTTGTAATTTCTTTTTAATTAAAGTTATTTCATCTTTCAAATCCAACTCTTTTTGTGATTTATTTTTTTTTTGTGTTTTCTCATAATCTTCTAATTGACTATCTCTTAACGCCTCGACCCTCCTAACTCCTGAGGCGATTGAAGACTGACTTATAACTTTAAATTTACCAACCTCTTTAGTATTTTTGACATGAGTGCCTCCACACAATTCTGTAGAGAAAAAACCGTTATTATCCTTTCCCATAAAAACCACTCTCACTTCTTCGCCATATTTTTCTCCAAACAATGCCAATGCGCCCATGCTTACTGCTTCTTTTGGAGTCATTATTCTTGTTTGAACATCAGTAGAACCAGCTACAATTTCGTTTACAATACCATTTATTTTTTTCAACTCCTCTTTTTCAATAGGCTTATTATGACTAAAATCAAATCTTAGCCTATCTGGTGAAACCAACGAACCCTTTTGAGTGACATGTTTACCTAAAGTTCTTCTTAATGACTCATGTAATAAATGAGTTGCTGAATGATAAGCTTTAGAGTTATTTCTTTTTAAAACATCTATTTCTAAATTAACGTTTTGCCCAATTGAAATTGAACCTTTTTCAATTTTTCCAAAATGAACAAATAAGTCACCCATTTTTTTTTGGGTATCATTGATTTTTATTTTACAATCTGAATTAAAAATATAACCCTGGTCACCAACTTGACCTCCTGACTCTCCATAAAAAGGGGTTTGATTTGTTATAACTTCTACCTCATCTCTAGTGTTAGCTGAGTCTACAAATTTACCATCTTTTGAAATTTTAATAACAATTCCCTCCGCTTTATCGAATTCATAACCTAAAAATTCAGTTGGACTTATTTCTTGTCTTGTTTTAAACCATCTTTCCTCGACAGACTTATCTCCTGACCCTTTCCAATTAGCTCGCGCAAGAGCTTTACTTTTTTCCATCTCCTTTTCAAAATCAGCATAATCTACTTTAATTCCCTTTCCTTTTAAAATGTCGGCGGTTAGGTCTAAAGGGAAACCATAAGTATCATATAATTTGAATGCTATTGATCCAGGAAAGATTTTATTTTTGACTTTAGTTAAATTCTCATCAAGTATTTTCATTCCTCGTTCTAAAAGAGAGGAAAATTTTTCTTCCTCATTTTTTAAAGTCTCAATTATTAATTCTTTACCAGTAATTAATTCGGAGTAACTACTTTTCATTTCATTTAATAAAATATCAAATAACTTATAAAAAACAGGATCTTTACTTCCTAAGGAATGAGCGTGTCTCATCCCACGTCTCATAATTCTTCTTAAAACGTATCCTCGGCCTTCGTTTGAAGGCAATATTCCCTCAGCAATTAAAAAGCTGCTAGCTCTTAAATGATCCGCAATAACTCTGTGACTTGCAATAGTTGACTCATTTATAGGTGAATTCAATAAATCAGAAGATGCGGTCATAATTTTTTTAAAGTGATCAATCTTATAATTATCATGGGTCCCTTGAAGAACAGCCGTCATTCTTTCAAGCCCCATTCCAGTGTCTACTGATGGTTTAGGTAAATTTATTCTTTTATCTTTCGTTATTTGTTCATACTGCATGAATACTAGATTCCATATCTCAATAAATCTATCTCCTTCTTCATCTGGACTTCCTGGCGGTCCCCCTTTTAATTTTTCACCATGATCATAAAAAATTTCTGAACAAGGTCCACATGGACCAGTGTCTCCCATTGACCAAAAGTTATCTGAAGTTGATATTTTTATTATTTTGTTTTCACTTAAACCTGCTATTTTTTTCCAAAGTTTAAATGACTCTTCATCCTCATGAAAAACTGTTACACAAAGTTTTTCTTTGGGTAATTCAAAATCCTTAGTTAATAAGTGCCACGCATGAATAATTGCTTGCTCTTTGAAATAATCCCCGAAAGAAAAATTTCCTAACATTTCAAAAAAAGTATGATGTCTTGGTGTATATCCCACGTTTTCCAAATCATTATGTTTACCTCCTGCTCTAACACACTTTTGAGAAGTTGTAGCTTTTTCGTAATCTCTTTTTTCTAAACCGGTAAAAACATTCTTAAATTGAACCATACCCGAGTTGGTGAACATTAGAGTTGGGTCATTATTTGGAACTAGATTGCTGGAATCCACAATTTTATGATTATTTTTTTCAAAATAATCTAAGAATTTTTTTCTAACATCAGTAAGTAAAATTTGGCCCATATTTAATTAAATACAGATATTTAAGAACTTGTCTATAAAGAGATTAATTTGTAGCTTTTTTTTCGTTATCTACTACAACACAAATTTCAGATTTTGTTAAAAATCTTTGCCCTGTTCCATTATCAAGGGAAAACATACCTCCAATTCCATTAACAGCGTCAATTGTAAGATCTGTATGTTTCCATTTTTCATATTGATCACCATTCATATAAAAAGGTACACCCCCTATTTCACCCAGTTTTATATCGTTTTCACCTAAAGGAAACTCGCCTTCTTGAAAACACATAGGAGCGCTACCATCACAACATCCTCCAGATTGATGAAACATTAGTTTCTCACCATATTTTTCCTGAAGTTTAGATATTAGATTTAATGCTGATTGAGTTGCAGATACTTTCATTTTTAATGTTCGGCCCATGATTTAGAATCATGGGCCAGTATATATTATTGTTTAAAAGAATCCCAATTTCTTTTCTGCGTAAGAAACATGAAGATTTTTGTTTTGCCTATAGTGATTAAGCATCATCTTATGTGTTTCTCTACCCACTCCAGACTGTTTATAACCACCAAATGGCGAGTGAGCTGGATAAGCATGATAACAATTTGTCCATACTATTCCTGCTTGTATAGCTCTTCCCATTCTATAAGCAATATTCCCATTTCTAGTCCAAACACCTGCTCCTAAACCATAAAGAGTGTCATTCGCAATTCTCAATGCGTCTGCTTCATCTTTAAATTTAATTACAGAAACAACCGGGCCAAAAATTTCTTCTTGCGAAATACGCATATCGTTTTTAGCTTCAAAAATAGTTGGTTGAATATAATTTCCTTTTTCCAATCCACTATTAAGTTTTCCAACGCTTCCTCCTGTAAGAACTTTAGCTCCTTCTTTTTTTCCTAGATCAAGGTAAGATTTTATCTTCTCCATTTGTTCTACAGAAGCTTGCGCTCCGATCATAGTTTCCATTTTTAAAGGGTTGTCTTGAACAACTGCTTTAGTTCTTTTGATGCATCTTTCCATAAATTTATCATATATAGACTCTTGAACTAACGCTCTGCTTGGGCAAGTACATACCTCACCTTGGTTTAGGTTGAACATCACAAAACCTTCAACACATTTATCTAAGAAATCATCATCTTTATTCATAATGTCCTCGAAAAATATGTTTGGAGATTTGCCGCCTAATTCCAAGGTAATTGGAATTATGTTTTGTGCAGCATACTGCATTATTAATCTTCCAGTTGTTGTTTCACCTGTGAAAGCAACTTTAGCAACTCTTTTTGATGATGCTAAAGGCTTACCTGCTTCTAAACCGTAACCACTTACAATGTTTACTACTCCTGGAGGCAATAAGTCTCCAATAAGTTCCATCATAACCATGATTGATGCTGGTGTTTGTTCAGCTGGTTTAAGAACTGAACAGTTTCCTGCAGCCAAAGCTGGTGCAAGTTTCCATGTTGCCATTAATAATGGGAAATTCCATGGAACTATTTGACCAACCACCCCTAGTGGTTCTGGTATATTGTATGAGTATTGAGAGTTGCTTATTTCAGCCACTGAACCTTCTTCGGCTCTTATAACTCCAGCAAAATATCTCCAATGATCTATCACTAGAGGTAGATCTGCTGCCATACATTCTCTAATTGGTTTACCATTATCTAAACACTCAGCCGTAGCTAATAAATTTAGATTTTTTTCAAGGACATCAGCTATCTTATACAAAATATTTGACCTAGTAGTGATGTCTGTTTTTCCCCATTCAAGGAAAGCCGCGTGAGCTGCATCTAATGCTGCCTCTACGTCTTTTTCATTCGATCGTGCAACTGAACAGATTTTCTCATTATTTATCGGGCTAACATTATCAAAATATTTGCCTGACTTTGGTTCTACAAATTTACCATTAATAAAGTTACCGTATTTTGCTTTAAATGGAAATTTAACTTTTAAATGAGAGGTATCTAAAGCTGAAGACACGTTCGAGTTTTTTGCTTGTTGTGTACTCATTTTTCCCCCTTTTTATTAATTCTTAATTAAAACCAATTTGAGCTAAATTGTACATATTTATTTTTGGTATAAAATTTTTATCTACCAAATATTGATTAAATCAATTAAAAGTTGAGATTTCATGAGAAACGGGAGGTTTAGGTTAAACCCCCCGTTGAAATGATGGCAGAAGATTTATTCTTCTTCTTTCTTGTCGCTAATTTTTTCGTTTGCTGAAGGATTACCCTCTAGCTCTTTACTAATTGCTGAAGCTTCATCCCTTATAATTTTCTCTATTTCCGCAGCAACATTTGGATTTTTTTGAAGGTAAATTTTAGCATTTTCTCTACCTTGTCCTATTTTTTCACCTTTGTACGCATACCAAGCACCTGATTTTTCTACAACGGCTGCTTTGGTACCTAAATCAATAAGCTCACCTAGTTTGCTTATTCCTTTTCCATACATTAAATCAAATTCTACAACTTTGAATGGCGGAGCAACTTTATTTTTAATTACTTTTACTCTAGTAGAGTTTCCAATAATTTGATCTTTTTCTTTAATAGCTCCTATTCTTCTTATATCCATTCTAACTGATGAATAAAATTTAAGAGCATTTCCTCCAGATGTTGTTTCAGGATTACCAAACATTACACCAATCTTCATTCTAATTTGATTTATAAATATTACCATTGTGTTAGATTTAGATACAGAACCTGTAATTTTTCTTAAAGCTTGGCTCATTAATCTTGATTGTAATCCAACATGGTGATCTCCCATTTCTCCTTCCAGTTCAGCTTTTGGAGTTAAAGCCGCCACTGAGTCAACTACCAAAACAGAAACTGAACCTGATTTTATTAAAGTATCAGTTATTTCTAAAGCTTGCTCTCCAGTATCAGGTTGGGATATTAGTAATTCCTCAGTTTTAACGCCTAATTTTTTAGCATATACTGGGTCCATTGCGTGTTCAGCGTCTACAAATGCACATATACCACCTGCTTTTTGAGCTTCAGCAACTACTTGTAATGCAAGGGTTGTTTTGCCTGATGATTCTGGGCCATATATCTCAATAATTCTACCTTTTGGTAGACCGCCAATTCCTAAAGCTAAGTCTAAACTAAGTGAGCCTGTTGAAATAGCCTCTACGTCTAGCGCTTGTTGCTGTCCAAGTCTCATTACAGAGCCTTTACCGAAATTTTGATCAATTTGGCTTATAGCTGCCTCTAAAGACTTGTTTTTTTCTTTTAATTCCTGCTGTTTTTTATTGTCAGATTTTACGACTTTTAAGTTATTTTTTGTCATTTTATTTATCCTTTTTTTTGTTCGAATCGATAGTTTAAATGTACACATTTTGTTCTTTTTATCAAGAACTTAAAATATCTCCTTAAAAAAAGCGTTTATTTAAGGGATTTTACAGACAGTGTTCCTATTTTTTTGGCAAGTTCAAATTGAGAGACTACAAAGTCCCTTTCAGCGCGAGCAAATGATATTCTAGCATCCAATAGAAGGCTTCTAGATTGGATGAGCTCCAGAGTTGTTCTAGTATTACCAGAATCATACTCTAAAGTAATACCCTCATTTGCAATTTCTGCAGCTTTAAGCTGTGCTCTAGTTGCTTCAAGAACACTTTTTGAAGACTGAAATTGAGACCAAGCGTTAGAGGTCTCTATATTTATTAAATTTTTAGTATCTTGTAAAAGTAGTTTTGAGCGTTGTTTATCATAAGAGGATTTTTTAATAGAAGAAATATTTTCTCCTCCTTTTATTAAAGGCCAGGTAATAGTTGCTTTTACAGTTTCATCATCTCTTTCGTCTATTGTTGAACTAAAATCTTTATTTTCAGATTTTGAAACTTTTATTGAAGCTGAAGGTGACAGTCTGGCTTTTTCAATATTTGATTTCTTAAGTGATATTTCGTAATCTAATTTTGAAATTAAAAGTCTCAAATTATTTAAATCAGCTAATTGTAAAGCAGAGTCTAGAGAATTAGGTAAATCTAAAAAGACATTCTGATTTAAACTTTTATAATCTGGTGTTTTTTCACTAGTGACCCTTTGAAAGTTAGTTTTAGAAGAAAGTAGTTCTGTCTTTGCTTTAATTAGTTTAGCACGAGCACCTGCTAAAGAAGATTCTGATTGAGCTAGATCAGTAAGAGTTATTTCTCCTTTTTGTAATCTTGCGTTATCTGACTCAACTTGTCTCTCAAATAAATTAACGTTTGCATTATTAAAATTCTCATTTTTAGATTTGTATATAAAGTCAAAATAAGCATCAGCAGTATCTAATATGGTTTGTTGTTCGGTTTGTCTCAGTGCTAAACTAGCTTTTTGGTTTTCTAATTCAGTTTTTTTAAATGTATTAATACCTTTAAAACCAGAAAAAATTTTTTGCTCCAATGTTATAGTTTTACTTTCGGAGTCTAAATTTGAGTCTGCTAAGTTTGTGCCGCTTTTATTGACTTGATTTGTTGAGGTAGTACTAGTCTGATCTCCAGAAATACTAATACTTGGTAAAAATTCACTTCTAGAAATATTTTTACTCTGTTTTGCTGACTCTAAATTTTTTCTTTCTGCGTTAAGTTGAAGATTATTTTCCATTGCCTTATTAAGATAGTAATTAAAATTAATATCTGCATTTAAACTTGAAAAATATAAAAATTGAAAAAATATAACAAATATTTTTTTCATCTAATTAAACCTAATTGATTTGAGTCTGTGCTTTTCATCTATTTTAATAATAGAGTCCGCACTTTTACCAAAGTTTTTTAACATATGCTTAGTAAGTCTTTCATAAAACATTATAAAATTTTTTATTTGGGTTTTATTCATTATTTTTTTTCCTTTTGATGTTACGCTCAATTTTTTTTCTTGTAATAATCTCCACTTAAATACATGTGAAAAACTAGGTACTTTCAAAAAAATAGAAATATTAATTAACTTAAAAATATTTTTATATATATTTTTTAATTCTGTATTTACTTTTGTTCTCCAAATTCTTTTTTTATCTTCATATTTTTCTAATTCATTTATAGGTACTATTAAATCTTTTTCTTTTTGCGGTGTTACTCCGACGCACCAACCTTCAAATATAACTATATCTTGTTTTTTTTCTACTTTTTGCCAATTTTTTTTTGGCAATCTATCATCGATAGATTTATCAAATTTTGGAATTAAAATTTTACTAAAGTTTGATTTTTTTATTTTTTTTAAACAGGTAAATAATAAATTAGTATCATGGGTACCAGGAACTCCTCTTGTTAGAAATAATGGGCTTACTTTTTCTGACATTTTTTTTCGCTCTTTATAAGTTTTATAAAAGTCATCAATTGAAAAAGTTATTGTATTTAAACCATAGGCCTCTTTTAATAGTATCTTAAGAATATTTGATATTGTAGATTTTCCTGATCCTTGACCTCCGGTTAAACCTATAATTTTTGTTTTTTTATTTATTGAGTAATTTCTGTAGATAAATTCGCTTAAAGGTAAATAAAAATTATTTAATTGGCCAATTTTATTCCTGAATGGCTCTGATGTTACCTCCTGGGATTTGAGAAAATGTAAATATTTTTTCTTAATTTTCTTATATTTAAAACTACTAAATTTCATATTTTAATTTTAATTTGTAGTTTTTTTTATAGCATCTTCTAGATACTCAAGTCTATCTTGACCCCAAAATATTTCATTTTCGAGAACATAAGATGGTGCTCCAAATACATTTTTATCTATTGCGTCTTTTGAATTTTTTTTATACTTAAGATCAATTTCATCTGATAATGCTAAATTTTTCATTTCTTCAAAATTAAATTTTAATTTTTCGCAAATTTCCTCAAGAATTTTGTAATCTGAAATATCTTTTTCTAATGACCAAATATACTCTAAACACATCTTGCCAAATCTCAATTTATCTCCTTTTTTGCAAGCTGCTATAACAAATTTTGCAGGCAGGTGAGGGTCCGAAGGAGGAAAAAATTTTGGCTGTTTATTTATTTTAACATTAAATTTTTTTGCAATTCTATCTATTTCTATAAGTCTATACTTTTGTCTTGAAGAGTGTCTTTTAGGAACTGGTAAACCTCCTGTATTTGAAAAAATTTCACCTACTAGATCAACAGGTTTTTCGTCAATTTCGAGGTTGTATTTTTTTACCAGAGATAAAAATCTTTCTAATGCTAAATACGAAAAAGGTGATGCAATACTGTAGTAATACTCTACTTTCATAATTTAAATTCAAAATACATTACGCGTATTTAAACATACCCACAAGTCATCAAAATCACCTTCAAATGTTCACCTTTTGATTCCTTTTTGATTCTATTAAAGACTCAAAATACAACTTTTAGTTATTAAATTCTTTTATATTTATCAAATTTTCCGAGCTTTTTAATAATTCTTTTTCATTTTCTCTTAAAGATACTAAAAATATAATAATACAAAACAGGATCACAGGTATTTGTAAAAAAACTAAATCTAAAGTGAAGAATTTATTTAAATATCCTAAAATTATAATTATAAAAAAAGATCTAATCAAAGCTTGTAATTTGAATACTGCAATAATTGAAAAAGAATGAATAATCAAATTGAACAAAGACATTTTTGAGGGTCCAAAGTATCTCATACCTCTAATTGAGTCTATTTCAAGAAGGTTGCTTAGATTTTTTTTAACTGTACCTGAATAGCTGCTCCATAAACTAGGTTTAGAGGAAATAATTTCTACATCTTTATTAGTAAGACAAGTATAATTACCAAAATTAATTTTTTTTCCTGTAAAGAGATAAGTTAAAAATTTATGCATTGAATATAAAAATCGAAAAAATAATCCTTCGGATCTTTTAATTCTTTTTGCAACTACAGAATAATCAGGGTTTTTTAACCCCTTTTTTATTAAACTCTCCAACTCTGATGGACGATCTTCTCCATCGCCATCCATCAAAATTAAGTGATCAAATGTTTCATTATGAATTATATATCTAATTCCAAATGCATTACATCTTGCATGGCCTTGATTTTTTCTCATATTTAAAATTTTAATTGACTTTATATTTTTTGGTCTATTCAATTTGGGTTGATTAATTGTAGAAGCATCATTAACAATTAAACACTCTACTTGGACGTTTTTAATAATTTCAATATTTTCATTAATTTCGGAGATTAATTTCTTTAAAGACTCCCAGTCATTATATACAGGAATCATAATTATAAATTTTTTCATCTTATTCCGATCATACAATAACCTACAGGCCTTATAGTTCCGTATACGCCAGGACAAATTCTTTTTAAAACTTTTGGATTCCCAGCATAAATAACTCCTTCATCTGATTTTAAATCTTCTTTTTTTTCTTTTAAATCAATAATCCACTTTGGTCTTGAGGACAAATGATAAGATAAATTTCCTGCATACCACTCGTCACCAACGACAACTTTTATTTTATTTCTAAAATTTTCATCCCATTTATTCTGAACTAATCTTGCAATTTCTTTACCTTCGTAGTCAGTTCTTTTAGTGTCATCGTATAAAGAAACGGTTAGATAAAGCATGGGTGAAAGCAAAAAAAAGAATAAGAAACAAATATAAAACTTTTTCAGATTTTTTAAATTAATCTTGTCTTTATAAATTTCCATGAATAACAAGCCTAAAAATAAATAAAAAGGTGTCATCCACATGGTTCTTAATTTTGCACCAATAATTATTGAAGTTAAAATCATTAAAAAAATTGGAAATAGACAAGTAAAAATCAAGAAAACCATTTTTTCATTAAATTTAATTTTTTTAAATTTAAGTTTTTCTACTAAAAAGAAAACCATAATTAAGAAAGGTGTTAAGATTATAAATTGTTTTAATATAAAAAAAGAAGGAAAAAGCAAATGATCTAAATAATCTCCAATACCTCCAGTTCTTTGAAATCCGTAGGTTAAAGTAATAAAATCATTCTGGACTAACCAAATTAAATGAGGAAAAATTATTAATAGTGCAACTGGGCCACTTATTAAAAAATTATAAGATTTTATTTTTTTTTTGTAAAAATTATAAATGAAAAATAATTTTATTCCTAAAACTAAGTACAAAAAAAGATATTTAGTTAGAATCCCAATACCAATAAAAATACCAAGTAATATATAATCAATTAATTTATCATATTTAATACAGCGCCAAGTGAAAAAAATACTAAGTGCCCAAAAAGGCATTTGTGAAACATTTACGTTAAATTCTGGCGTTGTAAAATTAAAGAAGAAAATTCCCTCTAATAGCAAAACTGAAAAAAAAGCTAAATGTATGTTAGTGAAAAAATCTCTTGCTAATTTAAATACTAGAATAAATGCTGTTAGTACAAAGATTTGGCTTAATAGATAATATGCCCAATCTTGATTACCAAAAAAACTATAAAAAACCTCTACCGCAAAAGCGCTAAAAGGGGGATGTTTGTTAAAACCCCAATCTAAATTACTTCCCCAAGCTAATGCTTCAATTGTGTCTAGCGGTAAATTTTTATTAGTAATAGCTGGTATTAAAGTCCAAAGAAGCAGATGAACAAGTAAAAATGAATAAAATAAATTAGCAGTGTTTTTTTTTGTTATCATTTAAAGAAATTATTACAATTTATAAGCTATTGACACGACAAAAATCAAACATATACTCGCCGAAATCTTAAAAATGCCGAAAAAAACAAATAGTTTAAAAAAATATACTCCTAACTCTAAAGAAAAATACATGTGTGCTAAACATAAGAAATTCTTTACCGAAGAACTATTAAATTGGAAAAGAGAGATTATAAAATCAAACAATTTAGGAAATTTGCTTAACTCATCAGATGATAATGTGTCTTCTGCAGATATAGTTGATCAAGCTTCTTCGTACACGGACAAATCTGTTGAAATGAAAGCTTTAAATAGAAGTAGAAAACTAATTTCAAAAATTAATTCTGCTTTACAAAGAATAAAAGAAGGAACTTATGGTTATTGTGAAGAAACTGGAGAACCTATTGGTTTGAAAAGACTGATGGCAAGGCCAGTAGCAACACTTTCAATTGAGGCTCAAGAAAGACATGAGAGAGATGAAAAAATCTTCATAGATGACTAAATTTTTGGAATAATTTCCCCTTTATTTAATAAATCATAACCTTTCTGCACTGCTCTTCTATTAGAAATTTCTATATACCATCTTGCTAAACCTTTAAAGTTTTTCAATCCAATATCATGCCATTCATGTCTAGCTATCCAGGGAAATGTTGCAATATCTGCAATTGAATAATCATTGCCGGCTAAGAATCGAGATGCTTCAAGTCTTTCGTCTAACTCATTGTAAATTCTCTCAGAAATTTTAAAATATCTTTCTTCTCCAAACTTACTCTTTCCAGGATTATAGTGATGGAATTGATGATGCTGTCCTAACATTGGACCTACGTAGGCCATTTGGCTCATTAACCATTGGTTAATAACGGTTCTATTTTTGACGTCGTAAAATTTTCCGCTTTTTACACCTAAATACATTAATATTGCACCTGACTCGAAAAGACTTTGATTATTATCATGATCTATAATTATAGGAGTTTTTCTGAATGGACTTATTTTGATGAATTCCGGTTTAAATTGGTCATCCCTGTTTATATTTACTGTTGTTACCTTATATTTAAAATTAATCTCCTCAAGCATAATAGATATTTTCTTACCGTTAGGAGTATTGGCGGTAAGTAATTCAATCATTTTTTTCCAAGTCTTTCTTGTATTGATTTAGAAGAGGTTGTGAACTCAAACCTGAATTTTTCGTTTGGCCTTGCCCTTTTAAAACACTCAACTGAGGCTAAAGCTACTTCATGAAATCCTGAGAGGATTAATTTAAGTTTTCCTGGGTAAGAACATATGTCTCCAACTGCAAATATACCTTTTTTATTGGTCTCAAAGTTTTCTGGATTAACCTCAATAGTTTTTTTATCCATGTTCAAGCCCCATTCAGCAATTGGACCTAATTTCATTATCAAACCGAAAAACCCAAGCATTATATCAGTCGGAATTGTTTCTGTTTTTCCATCATCAAACTTAATTGTAATAGACTTTAATTCTTTTTCATTATCTAAAGAAATTATTTGACAAGGTGTTTTAATTATAACTTTTTCAGCTTTTTCTAATTTTCTTAATTCTGATAAAGTATGTTGCGCACCTCTAAATTCATTTCTCCTGTGCACTAGTGTAACTTTTGAATATTTTGAAAGCTCTAAGGCCCAATCTAGAGCTGAGTCTCCTCCGCCGAAAATTGCAATTTTTTTATTTTTAAAATGTTCTTTATTTCTTACTGCATAAAATACAGATTTTCCTTCAAGTTTTTCTGCCTGTTTTAAAGAAATTTTTCTTGGTTCAAATGAGCCTACTCCACCTGCTATCATAATATTTGGAGCCATAAATTTTTTTGAATTATTTGTTTTTACAACCCAATTTTCCTTTTCTGGGCGGACTTCATCTACTCTTTCATCTAAAAATATTTCAGTTTTAAATGGTTTAATTTGTTCAAGCAATCTTTTGGTTAACTCTTCACCTGTGCATTCTGGAACTGCAGGAATATCATAAATTGGTTTATCTGGATAAAGCTCAATACATTGTCCACCTACTTTATCAAGGTTATCAATAACAACTGCTTTAAGACCTTTAATCCCTAACTGATGAACTGCAAAAAGTCCTATTGGACCTGCTCCAATAATTATTACATCAGTTTTTTTCATCAAGTTTGTTTTTCTGGTGTAGTTACTTCTAAACCATCTAACTCGTCATTAATAATTATTTGACAACTTAATCTACTATATTTTTTCGGTTCAAATGCCATATCAATCATATCAACCTCTGCATCTTCTGCTTTTTCTAATTTGTTAAACCATTTTTCTTCGACATAAACATGGCAAGTAGCACAAGCCATTGATCCTCCACAATCAGCATCGATTCCAGGAATGTCATTTTGAATAGCTCCTTCCATTACTGACAAACCGTTATCAACCTCTATAGTTTTTTTTTCTCCTTGAAAATCTTTATAGGTAATTTTAGGCATCAATTAATAGTAAGCTAAATAAATTGAGATTATTACAACCCAAAAAAAAGCATAGTATAAAATATAGCCTTTTACAGTAAATGGCATTTTCTTTATTTTTCTTCTGCCTTTTCCTTTGTATGGTTTAGATATTTCCATGCTATTTAATATAAATGTATAAAAAAAAAGGGCAAGTACACATAATGTACCTGCCCTTTAAATGTTAGTTATCTTTTATCTACTAGATAATCTTGTGTTTTGCATTGCTGCTGCCCAGATAACCAGACCAAAAGCGATCTTGTTAATAAAGTCAGCTAAATTGTATATTACGTTTAAAGCATTTGCATCAACACCACCAGTCAGGTAACCGAAAATATATCCTAAAGGATAAATCGCCCAACCAATAGTTACGATTATTCTCATAGCGCTGAAAGCAGTTGCCATTGCTTTGTTACCAGCTTTGGCAGCCATTGTTCCAGCTTCACCTGAGAATATTTCAAACAAGATGTAAATCCATCCAGCCATTCCAATTACGAAACCTACAAATGGTTGTATGTAACCAGCTTCACCTAGGTATCCACCGATTAACATTACTAATGAACCAATTAATAGCTTCCAGAATATAGAAGTTGGCACCTTTCTAACAGCTGCCAAGATTAGATAGAATTCGATCATTTGAAGAGGTACTGTGATTAACCAATCGATATATCTATATACCGTTGGAGAGTCACCTGTACTCACCCAAACTTCTCTCATGTATATGTAGTGAAGAAATGCAACACCTGTTACAAGTCCAGCTACAGTTAAAGATGTTCTCCATGATGCTGCAACAGTTCCTCTTTCTGCAAAGAAAAATACAGTTGTCGCTATCATTCCCATTGATACAAGCCAAAATGATATTCCAACGAAATCATTTGTTTGTAACATGGCAGTCGCTGCGTTAGCTGAGCTTGTTATACCTAAAACGGCAACAGCTGCTAAAGCAAATAGACCTAATTTTCTCATGAAAACCTCCCTCGTTTGTTTAGTTTTCGTTTAGTTTATATATAAACTACTCGGACGAGTGATAAATAAGTTCACCACCGAATAATATGTGAAGGACATTAGTAAAAAACAAAGTTACAGTGAAGTGTTTTTTTTACAAAAAAGCCGCATATTTATTGGATTTTCTATTTTTTTTTGGGGATATTTATGAAATAATCACGAAAATTAAGAAAAACTGGGGGGGTAAGATTGACTCAAAAATATGACGAAATTTATGAAAAATCTATCAAAAATCGAGAAGATTTTTGGAAAGAAATTTCAGATGATGTATTTTGGTACAAAAAACCATCAAAAATTTTAAATTCAGATAATCCTCCTTTCTTTAAATGGTTCGAAGATGGAGAAACAAACACCTGCTATAATGCTTTGGACTTACATATCGATGAGGGAAAAGGTGAAAAGCTTGCGATTATTTATGATAGCCCCATAACTGGTTCAAAAGAAAATATTACTTATAATCAGTTGAAAGAAAAAGTTGCTTTATTTGCTGGAGTTTTAAAAAATCAAGGCGTGAATAAAGGTGACAGAGTTATAATCTACATGCCTATGATTCCAGAGGCAGTAGTAGCTATGCTAGCATGTGGAAGAATTGGTGCAGTTCACTCAGTTGTATTCGGTGGCTTTGCTGCAAACGAACTTGCAAGTAGGATTGATGACTCTAAAGCCAAAATACTTGTCACCGCATCTTGTGGCTATGAGCCTGGACGGACTGTTTATTATAAACCTTTAGTTAATAAAGCGTTGGAGTTAGCAAATCATAAAATAAAAAAATGTATAATTTTTCAAAGAGAAAAGGATAAAGCAGAATTAAATCCTGTAATTGACATTACCTGGAACGATGCTCACAAAGGTGTAAAGCCTGCTGAGTGCGAAAAAATGAATGCAAATGACTACGCTTATATTCTTTATACATCTGGAACCACAGGTCTTCCAAAAGGAATAGTTCGTGATATAGGTGGACATATAGTTGCATTAAAATGGACTATGAAAAACATTTACAATATCAAACCAGAGGACGTGTGGTGGTCTGCAAGTGATATTGGTTGGATAGTTGGACACTCATATATAGTGTATGGTCCATTATTTTATGGATGTACGACAGTTTTGTTTGAGGGAAAACCGGTAGGGACTCCTGATGCAGGAGTTTTTTGGAGAGTAATTTCAGAACACAAAGTGAAATCTCTTTTTACTGCACCAACAGCAATAAGAGCCATTAAAAAAGAGGATCCAAATGGAGAATTTTTTAAAAAATACGATTTAAGTAGGTTTGATAAACTTTTTCTTGCAGGTGAAAGGGCTGACCCTGACACAATAAAATGGTTTGAAAAATTATCTAACTCACCTGTAATCGATCATTGGTGGCAAACTGAAACAAGTTGGGCAATAACTTCAAGTTGTACAGGTATAGAAAATTTACCTGTTAAATACGGATCAGCTTTTAAACCAGTTCCAGGCTATGATTTAAAAGTTTTAAATTCTGAAGGTAAGGAAGTAGGTCCCGGTAAAATGGGAGATATTGTTGTAAAGCTCCCTCTTCCTCCAGGAACGTTTCCAACATTATGGGGAGCGGATAAAAGATATAAAGAGAATTATATGACAACTTATCCAGGATATTATCAGACTTATGATGCGGGACACATTGATGAAGATGGTTATGTTTGGATCATGTCCAGAACAGACGATATTATCAATGTTGCAGGCCATAGACTATCAACTGGGGCTATTGAGGAAGTTTTAGCTGAACATCCAAATGTTGCAGAGTGTGCAGTAATAGGAATAGCTGATAAACTTAAAGGTCAGATACCAATTGGATTGCTAGCGCTTAAGGCAGGAGTAACCAAAGATAAAAAAGATATTATTAGTGAATGTGTAAAAATGGTTAGAGAAAAAGTTGGGCCTGTTGCAGCATTTAAAATAGCAATTGTAGTAAAGAGATTGCCTAAAACTAGATCAGGAAAAGTGCTTAGAGGAACTGTTAGAAAAATTGCAGATAATGAACCTTATAAAATGCCAGCAACTATAGATGATCCTGCTATTTTAGATGAAATAAAACAGGACTTAAAAGATAATAATATTTTAAAACTTTAAAGGTAGCCCTTTAGACTCTACTAATATTTTTCCCTCAGACATTACTAAAATACCGTTTATGATTGTTCCTACAGGGAAACCTTTTACTTTATAATTGTGAAAGGGTGTCCATCCACATTTACTAGCGATCATTTCATTCTTTATAGTAACTTCTTTATTCATGTCAACTATCGTCAAATCTGCATCAAAACCCTCTTTAATAAAACCTTTATTTTTAATCCCAAAAATTTTACATGGATTTTCACACATTAAATTTATGAGTTGATTTATCTCTAGTTTTCCATTGTTCACATGATCAATCATAACTGGAAAAATAGTTTGAACACCTGGCATTCCCGAGGGAGTATTCGGATACTCTTTATCTTTATTTGTTTTTAAGTGAGGAGCGTGATCTGACCCAAGGATATCTACAACATTGTTTTTTATTGCAACCCACAGACGATCATAATGATCTTTCGATCTTAAGGGCGGGTTCATTTGAGCGTAAGTGCCTAATTTATCGTAACAATCTGGTGCATACAGAGTTAAATGTTGAGGAGTAATTTCAAAGGTAACATTTTTTTTGTGCATAGCTAAAAAATCGACCTCTTCTTTGGTGGTGACATGTAAGACATGAATTTTTTTATTATATCTTTCTGCGATTTTTACAACTCTACGAGTCGAAGATATTGCACATTCTACATTTCTCCATTCAGGATGAGAGTGCACATCTCCTTGTCTTATAAATTTTTTTCTTAATTTAATAATATCTTCATCCTCAGAGTGAATTGAAACTATCCTGTCACTACTAGAAATCACTTTTTCAATATCCGCTTCTTTGTCCACCAACAGATTACCTGTCGAAGATCCTGCAAAAAGTTTAACTCCACAACAGCCTTCTACATTTTTAAGTTGAGCAAGTTGTTCAGTATTTTGTGGAGTTGCTCCAAAATAAAACGCATAATTAGTATGCATCCTATTTTTTGCGGCTTGTAATTTTTTTTCAAACTCAACTAAATTTGCTGTTGGAGGGTTAGTGTTTGGCATCTCAAACAAAGATGTTACTCCTCCAAGAACTGCGGCTCTACTTCCACTTTCTAAATCTTCCGCGTCAGTAGAACCAGGTTCTCTAAAATGTACTTGAGTGTCTATGATTCCTGGTAAAACTACTTTGCCAGATGCATCGTAAACTTTAGAATTATTTTCTTCTATACTCCCTATCTTTTTAATTTTATTTTCATTTAAACCAATATCAGATTTTATCAAATTACCATCAATATAACAGGATCCATTTTTAATAATGAGACTATAATTATCAGACATATTTTATAATATATAATATATTGTATAAGTAACAATTATGAAAAAAGATCAAGTTGTAATTTTAGAAAAAAGGGGTGTAATCTTAGTAAGTGGAGAAGATGCTAAAGACTTTCTCCAAAATATAATTACAAATGATATTAATAAAGTTTCTAATAAAAACTCTATTTTCGCAGCCTTGTTGACTCCTCAAGGTAAATATTTGAATGAATTTTTTATAATTCATAATAATAGAGGATACTTATTAGACTGTAGCGAGAGCTCCACAAGAGAGCTAATAAAAGATTTATCAAAATACAAATTAAGATCAAAAGTTGAAATTGAGGACTTTTCTTCTAAATTCGTTATTGGAGTAATAAACGATTCAAAATTTCAAGAATTACAAAAAGAATTAAAGTCTAATGAAAATACTATTACTTACAGAGATACACCTTTTTTTTTAGATCCAAGAAATAAAGACTTAGGAGCAAGAATGATCTCAAATCTGGAAAAACTTTATTTAACAATTAAAAAACTAAGTCTCAATATTATTGACAGCAAAGAATACTATTCTCTAGCTCATGAATTAGGAGTGCCTGAAAAGGGATTAGTAAATTTAAAAGATCAATTGTTTGGTTTAGAAGCAAATTTTGAGGCTTTTAAGGCCATTGATTTTAAAAAAGGATGTTTTGTAGGGCAAGAAAATACTGCAAGGATGAAATTAAAAAATAAACTTAGAAGAAGATTGTTACCCATATCTTCAACTGAAAAATTAAATATTGGTGATGAAATTACTTTTAATAATATTAAAATAGGAAAAATACTTATTGATCAACCTTACCCTTTTGGATTAATTAAAGTTCTAGAACCTAATCTTGAAGATTTTAAAGATAAAATATTATTAGCAAGCAATAAAGAATGTAAAATTTTAGAGCGCGTTAAGTAACCTAGATAGCGATGCTAGTATCCCATATCCACTTAATTCTATAAAAGCGATAACTAATATTATAAATATTAACCTTTTATTTTTTTTAAAAAATTCTATCATTTTATTAGTAGCTATTTATATAATCTTTTTATAAAAATTAATACTTATGAATTCTTTTTTTTCAAAATATCAAATTAAAAATTTTATCTTAGGATCTATTATTTTCTTTTTTTTATGTATAGTTTTTGTAAACCAAATACATTTACATTTAGAGGACACAAAATTTGACCAATTTAATGCAAAAATTAATTATTCTCAAAAATTAACTTCTTCTGATACCTATTCTTCTTTAAATAGAGATTGTGAAATTACAGGACAATTTTCAGATAGACATAAGGTAAGGTGGATAAAAGATCTTTTTTTACAAAAAATATTTTTAGCCTCTGAAAAAGTAAGCAATATTTTACCATATTATGTAAATATTTTTTTACACAGTTTTGTAATTTTTTTAACACTCATAATATTAAACAGAACTTTTTCTTTTAATCATCAATATACTTTACTTTTTTTATTATATATTACTTTTGTTTTTCAAAGTTATCTGTCTGAATATTCATATTCAATTTTTGAAATGTTTTTTTTAAGTTTGTGTCTTTACGCAAGTAAAAATAAAAAAATTGTTCTATTTGCTATTTCTGGTATTTTGGCGGTCTTGAATCGGGAGAGTGGATTTATAATATTATTAAGTTGGCTTATTTTTAATAAAGAATTTAAAGAATTAGCAGTAATTTATATTATTACTGGAGTGATTTTTTTATTTTTAAATTTTAATATTATAAGTTGTATTATTAATCCAAAATATTTCATACCTCTCGAACATCAAACAGGTCATATAGATTTACATAATATTTTCAGAATTAATATTATCTCATTAATTAAAATATCAATTTTAAACTTTTTGCTTCCCTTTGGGTTAGCTTTTTATTACCTAATTAAAGCAGATCAAATGAACAAAGTGTTGCTTGCAATGTTGGTAATTTATTTTTTAGTTTTCTTTATAGCTACTCCATTAAATAATATATCTGTTAGAATATTGCTTCTTCCACTTATATTTGCTTCAATTTATTTCTTTTCGCAACAAAGAAAAAAAGTTTAAAAACTTTTAATTAAACCTTTTAAGTAATTATTCTTTATTTTACCCTTTTTTTTTAAATAGATATTTTTTAACAAATCAGCAGCCCCATCTAATTCACTCACATGAGTGATTAATTGATCCATGCCATAATTATTAGATATAAATTTTTCTGATTTTTTCCAATTATCTATTTTAGATTTAAATGATGAATTCCAAATACCTTTTATCGTTAATTGTTTTCTCAAAATATCACTAACCTGATTTTTTGAAAATATTAATTTTTTATCTATATTTCCTGAATAAATTACAGTTCCGTCTTTTTTAGCAAAATTCAAAGCATTTAAAAAATTAGTATCTTTACCTGTTGATTCAATAACTATATCAAATTTGGACTTTAATTGTGAAACTAAATTCTCTTTTTTAAAGTTTTTTTTTGAAACTAAAATTTGCTTAAAAGAATATTTTTTAACAAAATCTAACTTAAATTTATTTCTATCTAAAATATAAATATTATTTTTTTTACCTTGACTACTTAATATTCTAGATACTATTTGACCAATGTAGCCAGCTCCTAGAATTAAAATATCAAGTTTATTCCCTAAATTTTTTTTCAAATTTTCAATTATATTGAATGAAACAGCTGTAGGTTCAATTAGGGAATATAGTTTTAGATTATGTTTTTTTTTTAATTTAAAAAGATTCCACTCATTAACGTCCATTACTTCGCAAAAAGAGCCATCTCTTCTTGAGCCGTAATAATCATAATTATCACATAAATTATATTTTTTTTCGTCGCAATAAACACAGCTTTTTTTAGTATTTTGAGCTGAGCAAGGGATTAAAGGGAAAGCAGATACAATGTCCCCTTTTTCAAAATTTTTACATTTAACTCCTACAGTTATTACTCTGCCAATAAATTCGTGACCCATAATTAAAGGATATCTGTATGCCATTGACTCAAAGGCTCTCGGTATATCAGAAGCACATATTCCTGAATATAATATTTCTATTCTACACTGGTTTGCAAGAACTTTTTTTGAGAGTTTTTTGTTTATTAATTTTAATTTATTATTTTGTAAAAGGGATAATGCTATCATAATTATATTTTAAAAAAATTTTTCCAATATATATACTGGTTATAACTAAAATAATCCCCTAAATTTTTCCAATACAAAACTTCAAAAACTTTTACTTTTTTTTGTTTTTTAATCAATTCATTTATATTATTTGCAATATAAAGCTCATTATTTATAAATTTTTCTTTTTTTAATGCTCTTTCGTGAGATAAGAAAAAATCTGAAGCCTTTTTGAACCAGAAAGTGCCGATTACCATCTGATCGTTTTGAGGGAATTTAGAAATAGTTTTTTTTTCTACAATTTTCAAAACATTTCCCTTCTGTTCTTTACAATATGCGTAATCATTATAATCGCTTACTAATGATGACTTGAGCTTGTATGTAAAAATAATAACGTCGCAATTAGAGCACAGTTTTTTAAATTTTGAATTAGAATATTTCATTACATAGTCGCATGAGTGTATGAAAAGATCATCCTTTTCATTAATCATATTCTTTGCCTTATAGCAGGTATCAGACTGACCTAAGGTGTTTTGATTTAAAAGAAATTTTTTAATATTATTTTTGTCTAAAATTTTTCTAAAGATAGGATATTTACTATATATTTTTTTATTTAAAATAGCTATTTTGTTACCTGCATCGGGTAACTCTTTAATTGACTCTTCTAAAATACTTTTTTTTTCAATCATTATAAGAGGTTTTATAGTTGAAAAATTTTCTTTTTTAAATCTTTTTCCTATTCCTCCCATAGGTATCATTAAGTTTTTTATCATAAATTTTTTGAATGAGTTGTTAATTGAAAAAAATTTTTCCAATTAAGATATTCATAATAGTCTTTTGGGGTTCCTAGAGATACAAACTTATTAACTTTAAAGTTTAAAATTTCTTTTTTTTCTTTCACAAGAATCAGATAAGGAAGGGAAGTATAAATTTCTCCATATTCTTTTTTGAATTTTTTAGAATAAATTGCTTTTTTTGCATACTCTTTAAATAGATCAAAGTTTTTAAAAAAGTATGATCCTGCAGATGCAAATTCATTACTTGGTATTTTAGTGAAAGATTTTTTTTCTCTGAGATTTATAATATGGTTATTTTTTACTTTTAGATAACAATATAAGGTGCCTGAAAACGAACTTGGATGAAATCCTTTAAAAGAAGTAATTCCATAATCATATTCATAAATTTGTCTTTTAAATTTTTTGTAGTCCCAATCTATTAAAAAATCACAGTAAGAAATTATAATATCTTTCTTTGATTCACAGCTTTTAGCTTGTATAGCGCTACAAGTTGGACCAAGGTTATGGTCTTTAATAATATTTAAATAAATGTTCTTTTTTAAATCATTTAAATAAGATTTTAAATTTGGATTTTGATCTAACTGTTTGTTAGTTATAACTAAGTGAAAATTATCATTATCATCATAAGTATCTAAAATATTTGAAATTACTGTACTTTCTCCAAGCGGTAATAAAAATTTTGGTGTATTTATGCCTTCTTTTTTAAATCTATTTGATTTTCCAGCGCATGTTATAACTATATTCATTAATGATTTTTAAAATCAATTAAGAAACTTTTTCCAATATTTTACTGACGATATTACATCTTTTTTCAAGTTTTTATCTATTGGGTCTCTTTCTTTAAATGAGAGCTCAAATGCAAGTTCGGTATCCCCATCTTTTTTTTTTTGAATAATATTGATAACTTTTTTAGCATCAATAATTCCCTTTGAATTATTTTTTTTTGTAAACGGTAAATGACCAAAACTACCTTTGTGAACTTGTTTTATATGTACTACTGGGCTTTCTTTGACAAAAGAATTAAGCCAATAATAAGGATCATAATCTTTTTTATTTTTTGAATTTATATCACCATGACCAACGTCAAGACATAGTTTAAAGTTAGAAGGTTTTTTCTTGTTTAATAAAATTTGTATTTTTTTACACTCTTTTATTGTTTCTCCAAATTCTCTTGAAATAGACATTGGCTCCCATATTAAAGATTTCAATTTTTTTTTAAAAGCATACTCACCTAAAATGTGCCAATTTCTTATAACTCTTTTAGTAAGAATATCATTTCTTTTTTTATTATCATCATAAGAAAGAATACCTAAATGACTTCCAACATAATTTGCTCCAAGATCAATGCTTAAATCAATAAAATTTTTAAAATACCTTATCCAATGTTTTTGTTGATCCTTATCAGGATGAGCAAGGTGATTAAGTCGTGTGAATGCGCCGGTGAAACAACTATTAACTTTTATATCATACTTATTTAAAATTTTATTAAGATTATTTATATTTTTTAAAGTATATTTATCTGACATAAATAAATTTAACCAATCTGAGGTTGGTTGAATATATTCGATTTTCAAATTATTCTTTACAAATTGAACAAAACTTTCATTACTTATAATTCTATTTACAGCAAAACCGGTATTGACACTTAACTTAATTGAATTTTTTATCATAAAACTTTATCTATAGACTCTTTAATTTCCTCTACAGCTTTTTTGATAGTAAGATCTTTTTTAAAAAGTCCAGAAGAACCTAAAACAAGGATTTCTGACCCTGCTTTTATAAAGTCAGGTATAGTATTACTGTTTACATTTCCATCAACTGTTATAGTTGTTTTTAAACTCATTTTAGATATCAAATTTTTGAGACTATCAATTTTACGTATAACTTGTGGTATCATTTTTTGTGATTTAAAACCAGGATTTACTGTTAATACTAAAACATTGTCTAATTCCTCTAGAACATATTCTAAATGCTCTAAAGGTGTCGCAGGAGAAATAGCGGCAGCTACTTGAGATTTTTTTTTTATATCAATCAAGTCTCTGTGTAAATTTTTTGAGGTTTCTTGGTGAATAGTAAAAATTTCATTTTTTGAGAGTTTAAAATTTTCAAATAACCTCATTGGTTCTTCTACCATCAAATGGTAATGGCCTGGTAATCTTGTAAACTCTCTCACTGTATCGATAATTGTTGTTCCCATTGTAAAATCAGGAGCGTAATTGCCATCCACAATATCGTAATGAATGTAATCAATATCGTTACTTTCCAAATCGGATATTTGGCTTTTTAAATTAAGCCAATCAACACACATTAAACTTGCAGATAATTTTATATTTTTGTACATGTCTTTTAGTTAGGTTTTATAATTATCTTAAGAGAATTTCCAGAAATTAACTTTTGAAATGCTTTTCTATAATCTTTTATGTTGAAAACGTGAGAAATTATATCTTTTAGTTTGATTTTTTTGTTAATTAATAAATCACCAGCCCTTTTAAGATGTTTAAATTTAGAACCGTGTGAACCAACAATCTTGATTTGTTTATAATGTATCCTATTCGTATTTATATTTAATACTGGATCTTTTCCGCTCGTTTTTTTTAAACCTGCAAAAAAATTTATACTTGAGTCATTTTGTGCAATATCTATTGCCTGTTTTTGAGCACTTAAAGAACTACAAGCTACAAATATAAATTTTATTCTATTTTTATTAGTATTTTTACTAATTCTTTTTTTTAATTGATTAAAATTTAATTTTATTATTTTTTTATTTTTAACTCCATTTTTTAACTTGAACTTATTCTTATCTATAAGAAAAACTTTTCTACATCTGAAATAAACGCTTAATTTTGCTATTATTTGCCCAATACTTCCAGCGCCAAAAATTACTACATCATAATTTGATTTAAAATTAATTTGTTCAAATCCATTGAGACAACATGCTAGTGGCTCAGCTAAAGAAGCTAAATCATAATCTATCTTTTTTTTAGTTATAAAATGAGGAGTTTTTAGTAAAAGTTTATAATTAATTTTAAGGTACTTTTGAAAACCACCATCAATTTCATGTCCTAAAGCAAAGTCTTTATTATTTTTATTTTCAATATCTGCCCCAAGAGCAATATTTCTATTAATTTTAAAATAGTTTTGATTTTTTGGTGTTTTTATAATTTTACCTGATATTTCGTGCCCTATGACTGTATTTTTTTTTACTCTTTTATTTTTACCATTATAAATTTTGAGATCGCTACCACAAACTCCACAACTTTTTACCTCGATTAATACATCATTTTTTTTTAAATTTATCCGTGAACTATAAAAAACTAATTTTCTAGGTTTGATATATTTTAAAGAATAATTTTGAATCATATATTTATCGATAAAGTTAAAAAAACTATTATGAGAAAAGTGAAAAATAATAAATATAAATTTTTATATTTGTTAAATATATAATATAAAATAATCACAACTTTTCCAGACAAATTTCTTTTATTTATAGAATTATTATAAAAAATCTCATCTTTGCTTAAATAATAAATAACAGGCATGTAATATAAAAAATGTAATAAAAACATAGTTATTCTGTTTTGAAGCATTTGAAGTTCAAAACCTATTCCGTTTACTGAAAGTAAAATTAAAATAATTTCTATAGCCATCATTAAATAA
>CABZFF010000001.1 GCA_902524945.1 uncultured Pelagibacteraceae bacterium | reverse complement strand
AGACCAAGGCGACACAAGTTTGTAAGATTATCATTTCATCCACCATGAAGAAGCAAATTATTTCCCTAATTATAACTATATTTTCTTTAATTTCATTTCATATCCACGCATCTGAAAATTGGAAACCAGCTCAGGACGGAGATAAAATTATTTTAATCAGACATGCTAAGGCACCGGGGGGCGGAGACCCAGAAGGATTTAAAATTGGTGATTGTAAAACTCAAAGAAATCTCGACATGATGGGCATTAATCAAGCAAAAAAAATCGGTAAACTTTTTAAAGAAAAAAAAGTTTTAATTGATAAAGTTTTATCAAGCCAGTGGTGTAGATGCAAAGATACTGCAAAATATGCTTTTGGCGATTTCAAAGAATTTTCCGCGTTGAATTCTACTTATACTCCACCATACGACCAAAATGAAAAACAGCAGATTAAAAACTTAAAAAAATATGTAAATAATTGGAATGGCAAAGGAGGAAACCTAGTTTTAGTTACGCATTATGTAATTATCTTGGCGATAACTGGAGAAACAACACGATCCGGCGAACTAGTCATCACTGATAAAAATTTTAAAGTTTTATCTACAATTAATACTTTTTAAAAAAATATAAAATATCCAACTGTTATTAAAATTAAATATTCAATAAATGTTTTAATTTTTAAAAGAGTGTTCTTATCCTGAAATTTGTCATTGATGAATAAAGTTAATCTAGAAAAAGCCAAGTGAACCAAAATAATACTTAAAGCTATACCAAGTAAAGCATGGTAAAAGCTAAAATTTTTAAAGCCATAAAAGCAAGCTGCGATAAATGTGAACCAGGATATATTGGTTACAAATAAAGTTATTAAAATACCTGATCCTTTTTTAAAAATACTTTGAGACTTAATGAAAGTATATGACCACAAAAGAGTGAATAAAAAACCTGCATATTTAATTATCATGAGCCAATATTGTAATTGCGGTAAAGTTCAAAGGCAAATATAAACGTAATATGATCATTAAACTTGCGTTTGCTTTTGGGGCTGGATTTATAAGTTTTCTCACCCCTTGTGTACTTCCAATTATCCCCGGTTATATTTCTTATATAACTGGAAAAGATTTAGGGGAAATAGATAAAGACAAATCAATAGTTTTGACTAAAACTATTCTTTTTTCACTAGGTTTCTCCTTTGTTTTTATAATACTTGGAGCGGCCGCCTCTGCAATAGGTAACGTACTTCTTTTCTTTTCTAATGAATTACGGATTGTTGCAGGATTAATAATTATTATTTTTTCATTACAAATGTTAGGTTTTCTAAATTTTTCTTTTTTAAATACTGAGAAAAGAATCCAAACTGCTTCAAGTTATAAAGATAATTATGCATTTCCTTTTATAGTTGGTGCAGCTTTTGCATTTGGTTGGACACCTTGCATTGGTCCAGTTTTAGGATCTATAATTGCTTTATCTGCAACTGAGGCTACTATTAGCAAAGGGGTTTTATTACTATCATTTTATTCTTTAGGATTAGCTATCCCATTTATATTATCCGGATACTACATGAGTAGATTTTTAAATTCTAAAAAAGGTTTTGGAAAATATTATGGATCTATTACAAAATCTGGCGGAGCTATTCTTTTAATTACTGGAGTATTGATTACTACGAATTATATTCAAGTTATAAGTTATTATATTTTGACGACCTTTCCAATTCTCGCTAAAGTTGGTTAATGAGCGAAATAACAGTCTTAGGAATTTTTGTTGCTGACATAAGTTTTTCTGGACCAAAAATCCCATCAATAGGTGAAACTATTTTGGGAAAAAAATATAATGTCGGCCCAGGTGGAAAAGGTTGTAATCAAGCCATAGCGATTGCAAGACTAGGTGGAAAAACAAATTTTATAAGTAAAATTGGTAAAGATGCATACGGAGAGTTAGCTCTTAAAACCCTTGAAAAAAATAAAATTTCTATAGAAAATATAATTCAAGACGGTAGTCAACAAACTGGTGTAGCTGGAATTTTAGTTGACCAAAATACTGGAAAAAATGCAATAAATGTAATTGTAGGCGCCCCAAGTTCCTTACAGATAAGTGAAATTGAAAAACAAATTAATTTAATAAAAAGATCAAAAATTTTTTTAACTCAATTAGAGGTTCCTAAAGACGTTACTTTACATTGTCTAAAAATTGCTAAAGAAAATGGGTGCATTACTATTTTAAATCCTGCACCGGCATCTGAAATTTCAAAAGAGTTTTATAATAATATCGATTTTTTTACCCCTAACGAAACAGAGGCTGAATTTTATACAGGTATAAAGATTACTAACGATCAAGAAGCAAAGCAGGCAGCAGATAAGCTAATAAATTTAGGAATTAAAAAAGTAATAATTACTCTAGGAGAAAAAGGTTTATTTTATTCTGATGGGAAAGAGGAAATTTATTTAAAAGCTAGTGCAGTAAAAGCCATTGACACTACTGGAGCAGGAGATGCTTTTAATGGAGGGTTAGCTTATGGGATATCCAAAAAAAAACCAATAATAGAATGTTTAGAATTAGCTAATAAAGTTGCTGGATTTTCCACAACAAGGCTTGGAGCTGGAGACTCCATGCCTTTAATATCAGAGATTAAATAGTTGCAATACTTATGCGGTCTTAATAAATTAAACTCTTAATAATGAGAAAAATTTTAGCATTAATCATATTAATTTCATTCTTTGCTGTTAACTCATTAATGGCAGCTTCAAAATCTCATTCAGAGTCACATTCTAATGACAAAGATATTAAAACAGAGCATTTAGTAGAAGCAACACTTCTGTTTGATGAAATCTATGACATCGATATATCTGAAGGACACTACAGAGTATCTGTCGAAATTCTAATGTCATGGGAAGGTGAAACCGAAAAATTTCTAAATAAATTTGGCGATACAATTATTCATGGGCCCAAGATGGAAAAATTTATGGAGCAAATTTGGTATCCAGAGTTTTTTGTAGCGAACGCTGAAAATCCAAGAGTTACTCATTACAAAACATTGGATGTTATCGGAAAAAAATATGAACTTTTTGAACGGTTCGAAGCTGATCTCAGTATAGATGGTGATATGAAAGGATATCCTTTTGGCACTTTAGATTTATTCATGGATATAGCAGCCTATTCAGGAAATGTTAGTAAAATGATTTTTAAGCCAAAAGAAGTTCTCATAGGCCATCATGACGCTCATCACAGAGTGATTAAAGGTAATTGGGTAGAGAAAAAAAAATATCTTGAGGAAGAGAAAAGAACAAGTTTAAACCACGGAGGAAAGGAGAAATTTTCTTACCTTATTACGCATGTGAATGTTGCGCATAATCCAAGTACAGCTATAGGAAAAATTCTTTTTCCATTATTTACAATTATAGTAATATCAATAATGGTTAATTACATTAACATTTCTTATGCACAGAGACTAACATCACAAATAACTTTATTATTAATCATACCAGCTTTAAAGTTTGCTTTAGAAAAAGATATTCCAACTACTTCATATGTAAATTTTACTGATGGCTTATTTATTTTATCATCAGCATTAGTCTTTTCTGGAGTATTAATAACTGCTTATGCAAACAATGTTCGGAGCACGAGCAATGCGGTTAAAATAAAAAAAGTTGAAAGATTAGGAAAAATAGTGATCCCAGCTCTTACGGTAATTTTCTTAATAATTTTAATATTTTCTACTATTGCTTAATCAAGTTAAAGATTTTTATTCAGGTCTAAAAATTAAACATAGACCATTATTACAAAATCTTTTACCACTTTTAGTTGGTCCATCGTTAAAGACATGTCCATGATGTGCACCGCATTTAGCACAATGATATTCTGTTCTTTTCATTCCAAATTTATAATCTATCTTAGTTTTAAATGCTCCAGGTAAAGCCTCAGAAAATGATGGCCAACCAGTACCACTGTCAAATTTACTAGTAGAGGCAAAAAGTTTATTTCCACAATTAGCGCAATGATAAAAACCCTTTCTACTTTCTCTAAGTAAATCACTTGAAAAGGGTCTTTCAGTGCCCTCGTTAAACATTATTTCTTTTTGTTTTTTTGTAAGATTTTTATTGATAATTTTCTTTGTATTCGCAAATAGCGAGTTTAATGGAAGAATAAAAGATGAAAAAATTGTTAAGCTTAAATATTTTAAAAAAATTCTTCTCATTCTCCTTTTAAAATTTTATCTAATTCACCGTTTCTGTTCGCTTCCTGAAGTTTATCATTACCACCAATGTAATGATCCCCAATAAAAATTTGAGGAATAGTTCTTACGCCATTGGTTCTTTGTAACATTTCTTTTGCATTAGCTGGATCTGCCCAAATATCTATTTCCTCTATCTCAACATTTTTTGTTTTTAATAACGCTTTAGCTGCCGCGCAAAATGAGCAAGGATTGCCAGTATACATTGTGACTTTTTTCATAATTAATATATATCAGTTAATTTAATTTTTTCTCTAAGTTTTTTTCTGCCTAACTGAAACTTTTTTCTATGCTTAATGCTGGTATTGTGAACTCTTTTTCTCCACAAACGAAACGAGCCTGGTTTTAAATTCTTTCTCATTATTTTGATGACTTGAGACTCATTCTTTCCAGTTTTCTCTTTAATCTCCTCAAAAGTAATCCTATCAGCCCACGCAGCCCAAATAATCCAATTATCATCCTTTTCTTTTGGCTCAGAGTTTTTAACTCTTGTTTGAGGGATAAAACTTTTTTTCTTCATAAATTTATATATAGTGACTAATTAAATGTTTCCAACAGACTATATAATATTTTTACAAATCATTTTATTTTTATTTATTTCACCAGGTCCTCCCAGAGTTGTAATAGTTTCACACACATTAAACTATGGATTAAATAGATCTGTTTGGACTGCTTTTGGAGATATTTCAGCAAATACTATTCAAGCTATTTTAGTAGTTTTTTTAATTGGTTCTTTTTTAAGTGATAACCCTCAAGTTCTTTATTATTTAAAATGGGCAGGAATATTTTATGTTGTTTTTTTAGCGTATGACACTTTTACTTCTAAAATAAGAAGTTTTAATTCTAAAGACCAAAATTTAAAATCACCACTCTCGTTTTACAAGGATGGATTATTGGTTGCCGGTTTAAGTCCAAAAGCACTTTTATTTTTTGGTACAATTTTTCCAACATTTATAAATTTTAGTTCAAATATTGTGTCTCAGTTTTTAATATTGTTAATTACCTATGTAATTTTAGATTTTGTAACATTAATGATTTATGGACTAGCAGCTGAAAAAATATCAGTCTGGTTAAGAAACAAGCCCAAGCTTTTAAATACAATCTCTGCGTGTGTTCTTCTAATTTTAGCAGTTTACATTGCTGCGACACAGAATTTTTAAGTGATACTAACTATTGTCAAAAAGTTTATTTCTTGTTTTAATTAACTATTAATTAATTAATTAACAAGGGGAAATAATGAATAAAATAGCAAAACTATTTGTTACATTTTTTTCAGCGTTAACTTTAGCACTTGTATCTTTTTCTTCTTCTTTTGCAAAAGTAGAAGGTGAATACATTGTGTTAGGTTCTGCAATATCTCTTACAGGTAAATACTCTTCAAATGGAGTTCATACTCAAAATGGTTATAACATGGCCGTTGAGAGAATTAACAATATGGGTGGAGTAGAAGTACAAGGTAAGAAATATAAGTTTGAGATCATTTACTATGATGATGAGTCAAACCCAAAAAGAGCCGCTCAGTTAGCTGAAAGACTAATCAAACAAGATGGCGTTCATTACATGCTTGGACCATATAGTTCAGGTTTAACGAAAGCCATTGCACCGGTAACCGAGAAATATAAAATTCCTATGGTTGAAGCGAATGGTGCATCTAGATCTTTATTTACTAAAGGATACAAATATTTGTTCGCGGTGTTATCACCAGCTAACCAATACCTTGAAGTGGCTATCGATTTAGCGGTAGAAAAAAATGGTGGTAAACCGGTAAAAATTGCTCAAGCATTTGAACAAGATGCGTTCTCACAAGACGTGAGACTTGGTATCTTAGATGCAGCAAAAAGAACTGGATCTGAAATCATCATCGATGACAAACTACCAAAAGAACTTAATGATATGGCAGCTACATTGGCTAAAGTAAAAGCTGTTAAGCCAGATGTACTTGTTGTTTCAGGTCACACAAAAGGTGCATTAACTGCAATCAGACAAATTTCTGAAATGAAAGTTGATGTCCCTATGTTAGCGATGACACACTGTGATGCTGCAAAACTTTCTAAACAACATGGAAAGAAATCAGAATTCGCATTGTGTGCTTCTCAGTGGCACAAAAATTTATCTTACAAAGATAAATTCTTCGGCTCTGGTAAGAAATACGCTAAAGACTTCCAAAAAGAATTTGGATATGACCCGCCATATCAGTCAGCTGAGTCATCAGCAGCATTATTAGTATTTAAAGATGCGTTCGAACGAGCAAATTCTTTTGATAGAGATGCTGTTAGAGATGCATTAGTAGATACTGAAATGCAAACTTTCTATGGAAACATCAAATTTGGACCAGGTGGACAAAACGTTGCTAAGCCAATGATTTTGTTCCAAGTAAGATGTAAAGGTGATAATTGTGAGAACAAAGTTGTAGCTCCAACAAAATGGGCTTCAGACAAGTTCTATCACCCAATTCCTAAGTGGTCTGAGAGAAGTTAATAACTTCTAAAAATTTGAAAAGCCCCTAGTTTTCTAGGGGCTTTTCTTTTATAAGTTTTAAAATTTTATGGACTTTCTGATTTTTAAAGCTCCTATGTTAATGGTCCAAGCTTCTTTGGATGGAATTCTTTTAGGTATTTTATTTGCATTAATCGCTTATGGCATGGCTCTCCAATGGGGAGTAATGAATATAATTAACATCGCACAAGGGGATTTAGTAATTCTTGGAGGGTATATTGCATATACTATTTATCTTTGGGGTATTCACCCAGCTTGGGGCGTTATCATTTCCCCAATTATAATGTTTTTTGTTGGATGGGCACTCTATAAGTTAGTGATTAATAAAGTTGTGGACCGAGATTTATTTATTTCAATTTTAGCTACCTTTGGAATTGCTATTGTTTTTCAGCAACTAATGAATTTTATTTTCGGAGCAGATGTGGTTGTGGCGCAATCTGAATATGGAACAACAATGTTATTTGATAATTCAGTAACTCTGCCAAATTCAAAAATATTCTCTGCTTTCATAAGCGTTTTATATGCAGTGGCTTTAGTTATTTATATGAAAAAATCCAGACTTGGACGAGCTATAAGAGCTACTGCACAAAATGCTAGGGCTGCAAAAATTTTAGGTGTAGATACAGAAAAAGTTTATGCTGCAACTTTTGGAATTAACGCTGCGCTCTGCGGAATTGCAGGAGCTTTAATTTCAATAACTCTTACACTTCATCCTTATGTAGGTCTTCCATACACAGTAAGATCCTTCATGATAGTTATTGTTGCAGGTCTTGGAAACTTACCTGCGGTAGCAGTTTCAGGGATGGGATTAGGACTATTTGAAGAGTTTGCAGATTATATTTTAGGAACAGAATTTAGAATTGGAGCAGTATTTATGCTTCTAGTTTTCATATTAGTTTACAGAAGATTTAAACTTTCAAAGAAAAGGGAATATTTAAAATGAGAAAAATCATTTTATTTTTAGCTTTGTTGATGGTTTCATCTGCGTTTGCTGATGAAAAACCAGGCAGATTTTTTCAAGATCAGCCAGATGTAACAAATGATCCTCAAGTTCATTTCATATATTTGTTAAATAAAGATAGCAAAGACAATGAGTGGGATATTAATGGAAAAATGGAAGCTGAACTCATGGAAGTTAATGAAAAATTTTTTGAAATGACAAAAGGTAAACAAAAATTTAGATATGATATGAGAAAAGATGGAAAACTAGATATTTCATTTGTTAGATTAGATAAAAAATACAAAGGAAATTATGGAATGAACTATCCAGATGCTTTTCTTACTAAAAATGGATTTAATGATCCAAATAAGCTTTATTTTACATGGGCTGATGTTGGCCATCGAGATGGTGGTCAAGGATCCGTTCATCATGGATACATATTTTTAAAAAGTAAATACATTGGTGTAAAAGCAAAAAGAAGTATTATGACACTGCATGAATTAGCTCACGTGGCTGGTTTTGCCTGGACGTGTAACAAAGGAAATTATGGAGGCAGTCATATTAGAAATACAATTGTTGGAGGACCCGAGAGTGGTGATAAATACAGATTAGGTAGTATATATGATCACGGAGATCCTGCCTGCCCAGATATGAAAGACTTAGTTTTTTTAACACCAACCTCAGATACACCTTTTAATCCAGTCGAATTAAAATGTGCTATGGCCGCAGAAGTTGGAAGAGGTATCGCGCCTAACCCTGATTATAAATGGAGAGATAGATATTCTCATAAAAAATTACAAAAAGTATCTAAGAAGAGAACTTGGTGCACTTATAACCGTTATAAAAACTTTACAGAAGGTAATCATTAAAATGAAACAAAAGGATTTAATTTTATACTCTGGTTTAATTATCTTAGGTTTAGCTGCACCTTATTTATTCTCTGCTTTCAAAGTTCAGCTTACATATCTTTGTGTTTTGATTGTTCTAGCAATGACTTGGAACCTACAAGGCGGAGAGATGGGCTACAATACTTTTGGAAATATACTTTTCTATGGTTTAGGAATGTATTTAACTGCCTCGGTTCAAGTAGGAATGTTTTTCCCGTTAGCTGAGTGGACCGAAAGTGGTGGAGAAAAAACATTTGTTCATACCACTGCACAATATTTTCAAGGAATAGGTGTTGGATTATTAGTTTCAGCAATTGTTCCTGCTGTTATTGCTGGCGCTATAGGTTACGCTATTTTAGGATTGAGAGGTCATTACTTTGCAATTTGCACTTTAGGTTTAGGTATCGCGGCAGGTGAAATTGCTGGCGGAATTGAAATTATTGGAGCAGGTCAAGGTTTCACCACACCACCTTTTCCAGCTGAAATAGTTGATACTGAAGCTAGAGGAAAATTTTTCTACTTTTTAAGTTTTGCATTACTAGTTGGAACATTTATTTTTGTTAAATACATTTACGGTTCTAGATTTAGATTAATTTTAAATGCGATAAGAGACAACGAAGATAAAGCTGAAGCAATGGGTATTCAAACTATGAAATATAAAATTGTAGGTTGGATGTGTTCTGCATTTTTCTGTGGTCTTGCGGGTGGAATAATGGGCGGACTAATTGGATATATAGATTCTACCGATGTAGCATTTGACGGAAGAGAGATGGGAGTATTCATGGTTCTTATGGCAATACTTGGAGGTAAAGGAACTTTATGGGGACCAGTAATTGGCGCAACTTTATTTCATTTCTTCAAAGAAGGTCTTTGGACGTTAATATTAGGCTGGCAATATGTTGCGCTTGGAGTTTTAATTGTTGTAATCGTAGTTTATTTCCCAGAGGGACTAATGGGTTGGTTGCGAGAAAAATATCCTGAAAGATTTGGTGAAGTGATAGATGAAAAAGATCGTAAAGCACAGGTGGAACTAAAATGAGTATTTTACAAGTTAAAAATGTAAGCAAATCTTTTGGCGGTGTTCAAGCTAACGTAGATATTTCTGTTTCGGTAGAGCAGGGATCTATAGTAGGTTTAATAGGACCTAATGGTTCAGGTAAAACTACTTTATTTAATTCTATTGTTGGAACTCATCCGATTGATAAAGGATCAATTTTTTTTGATAATACAGAAGTTTCTGAAATGCCTGTGCCAGCAGTCGCTAAACTTGGTTTGTTAAGAACCTTTCAACAAACAAGAATTTATTCAAAACTTAATTGTGTAGAGAATATGCTAATAAGTCACAAAGCTAGTGATTCAGGATTTATTTTTGCAAAAGTACCTACTGAACTTACTGAGAAAGCAGAAAATATTTTAAACTTTGTAGGTCTTTATCAAAAAAGAAATTTGAGAGCAGGTGATTTATCATTTGGACAACAAAAATTATTAGAATTAGCAATGGCTTTGATGAATGAGCCTAAAATGCTTTTATTAGACGAGCCTACAGCTGGAATTAATCCAACTTTAATTAATGGAATTATAGATAGATTAATAAAAATAAATAAAGATTATGGAATTACTTTATTAGTCATAGAGCACAATATGAAAGTGATTATGAGTTTAGCACAAAAAATTTTCTGTTTAGCCCACGGTAAAATGCTAGCAGAGGGTTCTCCAGATCAAATTAAAAATGATAAGCGGGTTGTTGATGCTTATTTAGGAGCGCAGTAATGGCAAATCAATATGATGTTTTAGGTAAAGCACCTGGTTTAGAAGATTTAAATAAATTATCTCCTAACGATGTTCATTTAACTATAAGAGGCTTAAATGCTGGCTACGGAAAAATGGAAATACTACATAATTTTGACTTAACAGTTAGTAAGGCTCAATCTTTATGCTTAATAGGTCCTAACGGTGCGGGAAAATCAACAATTCTTCACTCGATTTACGGTTTTACAAATATTTTTGATGGAAAAATTGAATTAGAAGGAAATGAAATAACAACATTAACTCCTGCACAGAAACTCAGTAAAGTGGGCATAGCTTATATCTTACAAGATAACTCAGTATTTCCTGATATGACAGTTGAGGAAAATCTTTTAATGGGTGGATATATTAAAGATAAACAAGACGAAGCCTATGAGGAAGCTGAGAGAATTTTTCAAAAATACGAAAGACTAAGAAATAGAAGAAATCAGCCCGCAAAGGTTTTATCTGGTGGTGAGAGAAGATTATTAGAAATTTCAAGAGCATTAGTTATGAAACCTTCAGTTTTATTAGTGGATGAACCCTCGATTGGTTTAGAACCCAAATACATTAACATGGTTTTCGAAATTTTAGATGATCTTCAAAAAGCAGAGAAGAAAACAATTATACTTGTAGAGCAAAACGCCAAAAAAGGTTTAGAGTTCGCAGATATAGGTTACGTTTTAGTATCAGGCCAAACTGCAATTGCAGGAAAAGGGGATGATCTTTTAAAAAATCCAGATGTAGGAAGATTATTCCTTGGTGGATGATTAATTCTAAAGCATTTTTTTTAGGTTTAAAATCTTTAAGGGGCGCAAGAAGTCCAGCTATACCACTCGCAGCTTGTTTTATCGCTCTAGGAGCTCTACTCAAGGATGCTGGATTTAATATTCAACAAAGTGCTGCCTCAAGTTTTTTCACATATGCCTTGCCAGGACAACTCGTAATGGCAGAATCATTATTATTAGGTGCTTCTATAATAAATATTTTTTTAGCAGTTTGGTTGGTCAATTTTAGACTTTATCCAATGACAGTTTCTTTATTTCCATTACTTGAGCACAATTCTCAACCCAAATGGAAATATTACCTATCTTGTCATTTTTTAGCAGTAACGTCTTGGTTAATTGCTAAGGAAAATTATAAAGAAATAGATAAAAAAAATAGAATAGATTTTTGGATTGGTATTGGAACAGGAACTTGGTCGACTGCTATTATGATGACAATTATTGGTTATTTAGCTGCTGACTTTTTAAATAAAGAAATGTTGATCGGATTAGCTATTGTGAATCCAATTTACTTTTTTTGCATGATGATCAGCGCCATGAAAGATTTATCTGTAGCAATTTCCGTTATCGTAGGAACAACATTGGGTCCAGTTATATATTTATTTACTGAGGAGTGGTCACTTCTATTTGCCGGATTAATTGCAGGAACTGTTGCTTTTTTTGTAGGGGAAAAAAATGGCTAGTAGTCAAATTATAATTTTTGCAATTATAGCAACTTCAATAGCTACCTATATTTCTAGACTAATGGGAGCATTAACTTCAGAAAAAGTAAGTGTTAAATCTAAAATCTTTAAGTGGTTTAACTGCGTTGCTTATTCAACTTTAGCAGCATTATTGGGAAGAATGATTATATTTCCTGCTGGAGTCTTAGCAGAATCTGAATTGATCATCAGATTAATAGTATTCTTCACTTGTATAGCTTTATTTATTTTATCTAAAAAAAATTTAGTTTTGCCTACAATTACCTCGGCAATTTTATTAAGTTTTTTGACTAAAATTTGATTTGTGGTAAAATTAAAAATGGAACCAATATTAGCAATTTTAATTGTTTTGTGGATCATGGGCAGTATTAATTAAATGAGTTTTTCGATTTCAGATCATAATAATTCTAAAAGAGTTCGTGTAATTAAGTTAAATGAAAGTGACCTTGATAGATTGATCTTTCCTTTTAAAAAACATTCGATTTTATCTTTAGAATACAAACCATTTTCTAGATTCAGCTTGGCAAATAGCTTAGATGAGGTATTTCAAAATAAACTAAGTAAAACTTTAAGTGAAATTCTTAATGATCGAAAAACTGGAACTGCCATCGTTGAGCCTGATATTAAAAATAAGAAATTTGATAAAGATTTTTTAGTCAAGCTTTCTACAGGTCTTGCTTATCTAATTGGCAACCCTAACTTTGACTCCATGACAGGTAAATACTATGCAAGATTTCATGTAAAGCATCAAGATAGTAGCGATTCTTATCTTAGAAAAGCCTATACAAATTTAGATCTTCATACGGATGGAACATATGTAAAAGAGAAAACTGATTGGATTATAATGACAAAAATGGAAGAACAGAATGTCGGTGGAGGAGAAAGTGTAATTTTACATTTAGATGATTGGGAACACTTGGAAGATTTAAGCAATGATCCTGTGGGTCAAGAAGATTTTGTATGGGGATCGCCGAAAAGCAAGAATGTTGATTATAAAGTTGAACATCCTGTATTTTCAAAAGATAAAAATGGCAAGCCAATTATTTCCTATATTGATCAATTTCCTGAACCAAAAAATATGAAACAAGGTTTATTTTTGCAAAAATTATCAGATTCCTTAGAACAAAGTAAAAATAAAATAAGCTTTCCACTACCTGTGGGATCGACAATTTTTTCAAATAACTATTTTTGGTTGCATGGAAGAAAAGCTTTTAAAGAGCATTCTGGGTTATCTAGAGAATTACTTAGAATTAGAGGAACTTTTTTTCATTAATACCTAGTTGACTCTAGATTATTTATTTATTTTAATGTGAATAATTAATAAACACAGGGGGAAATAATGTTCAATAAGTTCAAAAAACTTATCAGCCTAGTTTTCGCGACTGTTCTTTTAACTTCAGTTTCAAATACTTCTTTCGCAGCTGACAAATTACACTTTGTAATTGGTGGCGGTGCAGGTGGTGGTTGGGATGGAACTGCTAGAGGAACTGGGGAAGCTTTAACTAAAGCTGGTTTTTTAAATAGCGCATCATTTGAAAATATGTCAGGTGGTGGTGGAGGAAAAGCTTTATCTTACATGATAAATACGAAACCTTCAGATACGATATTAGTTCAATCTACTCCATTAGTTCTTAGATCAATAACTAGACACTCTGGTTATGTAGATAAAAAGAATGCAGCTAAAGTTACATCCTATAAAGATGTTGTGCCAATAGCTGGCGTTATTGGTGATTATGGAGCAATCGTTGCTGCAAAAAACTCACCTTACAATTCTTGGAAAGATGTAGTTGCTGCTTATAAAGCAAATCCAAAATCAGTAAAAATGGCTGGTGGATCTGTAAGAGGAAGCATGGACCATTTAATTGGTGCATTAGCATTTAAAGAAGCTGGCGCTAATCCAAATGATGTTGTTTACATTCCTTACGATGCAGGTGGAAAAGCATTAGCTGGACTTTTATCAGGTGAAACTCAAATTCTTTCAACTGGTTTGGGAGAAGTAATGGGTGCTAGAGATCAAGTTAAAATTCTTGGTATTACAGCTCCAAAAAGAGTTGCTGATGCTCCAGATGTTCCAACTTTAAAAGAGCAAGGTACTAACGCAATCTTCGTAAATTGGAGAGGTTTCTTTGGCCCTCCAGGTATGAGTGATGGTGAGAGAAAGAAAATTGCAAAAATGTTGGGCGATGTTCAAAAAACACCTGAATGGGAAGCAGTCAGAAAAAGAAATGCTTGGGTAAATATTTACAACCCAGATAAAAAATTCGTTAAATTTTTAGAAAAACAAACAGTCGAGATGACTGGGTTGTTAAAAAATTTAGGCGTAATTAAATAAATAGTTAAGGAAAGAGCAGTGAAAATAAGTCCTTCAAAGATTATTTCACTGCTCTTTTTTATTTTTTCTGGTTTTTATCTTTATACAGCGCATCAAATTCAAGTTTTTACTTTTGATGAGAATGCTGCATTCAACGCGAAAACGTTTCCAATTTACTTAGGCTATGCAGGTTTAATATTTTCTGCACTTTACGTTCTTTTGCCTGAAACAAGACCTTCAAATGTAGATTTAAAAGTTCTAGATTATAAAAAAACAATCACGTTGGTTATACTTATGATCTTGTATGGACTAACAATTTTGAGAGTAGGATATTTTCTATCAACTTCAATTTTTTTAGTTTTATCTTACATTGTTTTAGGTGAAAGGAAGTGGTTATGGATATTTCTTTTATCATTTCCTTTTGTAGCAATATTTATGTATCTCCTTCATGGACTATTAAATATTTATCTTCGTGATCCATTTTTACAATATATAGGAATTATGGGATGATTGAAGGAATACTTATTGGTCTAGAAACAGCTTTTTCGTTAAAAAATTTAATGATGGTAATGATTGGTTGTTTCGCTGGAACTATAATTGGGATGCTACCAGGTTTAGGACCAATGACTGCGATAGCATTAATGATTCCTATTACTTATGGTTTTGAACCGTCAACAGGTTTAATTTTAATGGCAGGTGTTTATTATGGCGCAGTTTTTGGTGGTTCTACATCATCAATTTTAATAAATGCACCAGGAATACCAGGAACTGTAGCAACTTCATTCGATGGATACCCAATGGCTCAACAAGGGAAAGCTGGCAAAGCATTAGCAATTGCAGCCTATAGTTCTTTTGCAGGTGGAACAATTGCAGCAATCTTTCTTTTAATTGCTGCACCAAGTTTATCGAAAGTTAGTTTAGCTTTTAGATCACCGGATTATTTTGGTTTAATGATACTAGGTTTAACTGCTGTATCAGCATTTTCAGCTAAAGGACATTTTTTAAAAGCTATGATGATGGTAGTTTTTGGTCTTATGTTAGCAAGTGTTGGTCAAGATACTTTATCTGACATACCAAGATTTACTTTCCAAAATATGAATTTATCTGATGGTATTAGTTTTGTATTGGTAGTAATGGCAACCTTTGCGATGAGTGAGGCTTTAACTATAATTTTTAAAGCAAACGATCCTACGAGAGTTGCTAAACAAATTTCATTGTCTCAACTAGGTTCAATAAAACTAGATAAAGAGGAAACTAAAAAAATGATTACTACAATACCAAGGTCATCAGTTTTAGGTTTTATAATCGGAGTTTTACCTGGAGCTGGATCCACTATTGCATCCTTTTTAGCTTATGGAATGGAAAGAAATTTTGTTAATGATGAGGAAAAACAAAAATTTGGAAAAGGTAGCATTAATGGTTTAGCTGCTCCTGAGACTGCAAATAATGCTGCATGTTCCGGTTCGTTTGTCCCTTTGCTTACTTTAGGTATACCTGGAAGTGGAACCACAGCAGTAATGCTAGGAGCTTTATTAGGATTTGGAATACAACCAGGACCAAGATTATATCAAACTAATCCTGAGATATTTTGGTCAGTGATCATGTCAATGTATATAGGCATGGTCATTCTCCTTATTTTAAATCTTCCATTAATACCTTACATTGCTAGGGTCTTAGCTACACCAAGAACTTTTCTTATTCCATTAATTTTATTCTTTTCTGTAACGGGAATATACTTAATGTCTTTTAATAATTTTGATATTTATATGATGATTGGTATAGCCGTGATTGCTACAATACTCAGATTATACGATTTTCCAATGCCTCCACTAATTCTGGCTTTCGTGCTCGGCGGCTTAATGGAGGAAAATCTGAGAAGGTCTCTATTAATTAGCGATGGATCATGGAATTTTTTATACGACCGGCCTTTAACAATGATTATTATGATTACGATTTTAACCATTATAGGTTGGCAAATCTATAAGGCTTTTTTTGCACAAAATAAAATGCAGGTGTGATATTTTTGCAATACAAAAAATGCCTATTTTATTGATATTTTTGGTATAGTAGCTGGGTTATTAACTCTTTTCTAAGGTCTTAAGACTCGCTTTGTAGACCATTATTAGTATAAGTTTAGGCTAATTTTTTTATAAAAAAATAATAAGGATAAATATGAGAAAAATATTAGTGATAATTCTTGCAAGTTTATTCACTTTCTCTGTAGCAAACGCTGGTTCATTCGGTATTGGGGCTAAAGCAGGTCTAGTAACGATAGATGCAAGCGGTACTGAGGCAGATAAAAATGGGACTGCTGACACATCAACTAGAACAGCTTCAGTTGATAACACAGTTGTAATCCCTTCATTATTTGCTGAATACGGTTTTGAAAACCCAAGTTTTGCAAACACAGGTAACGGAATAACGTTTGGTATAGAATATACACCAGGTTCAGCTGACGTGAGCGATGACGTTCTAACAAGAACTGACGCTACATCTGACGATAATGAAGCAGTACAAGATGACGGAGACAGATCAGCTCAAGCAAGTGTAGAAAACTATATGAATTATTACCTTGAGCTTCCATTATTTTCTTCTCTATATGTTAGAGGTGGAATAGCTACAATTGACGTAAATACAGAAGAGTCTAGCACAATCACTACAGCAGGTAATTATGGGAACACTTCTTTAGATGGTACAAATTTAGGTATCGGTTTTAAAGGTGTTTCAGATGGTGGTTTCGTATGGAAATTTGCTTACGAGCAAGTTAATTTTGATACATTATCTTTAAATTCATCTACGTCGGATAAAGGTAATAAAATAACTGCAGATCTTGATACAAAAGAATTTAATCTTTCTATTGGAAAAAGATTTTAAGTTATAACAATATAAAATTAAAAAACCCACTGCTTAGCGGTGGGTTTTTTTTTACACGAATTAAAGTCTTACGTATTTTTTTTCTCTATCTACTGACCAGTCCTTTGTTCCGTTAGCAACAATAAACAAAAAACCACCAGCTAAACCAATATTTTTAAGAAACGAAATCAACTGAGATTGATTTGAAAAATCTAAATGAAAAAGAAACGCAGTCATTAAACAAAAAATTGCAAGAAAACCTGCTGCAAACCTTGCTTGGTAACCCACGATTACAAGAACAGGTAAAATTAACTCAATTGCAATTGCTGGAAAAATTAAAAAACCAGGAACACCAAACTCCTCCATCCAACCCATAGACCCATCTAAATTAAAAACTTTATTAAAGGCTGAAATTAAAAATAAAGCCGATATTAAAATCCTTCCAATTAAATCTAAGACATTTACCATAGCAAAAAATTAATGTGATTTAAGAGTAATGTCAAAAAGTGATTGTTTAAATCAGGTTTTTTTTAAAAATCTCAATATTACTGGTACTATAAATAATATCATCAATAAGCGGATAATATGATGAAAAGAAACAAATTCTGGATCTAGATTAAAAAAGATTGCGATAACTGCTACCTCATAAATTCCTCCAGGACAATAAGAGAGCAATAAAGTAAAAAAATTTTTATCTATAATTAAACTTGCAACAAATGCAGCCACCACTCCTAAAAAAACTAGTAAGAATGTAGCCACAAAACTATGTAGAGCATTATTTGCTATTTCACTAAAAGTTTTGTCGGCAAATCTACACCCCACTGAGGATCCTAAAATTAATAAACAATAATCTATAATACGAGGAGATATTTGATAACTTGCAACCTCTGTAATTTGCAATAAACCACTTGCCACCAAAGTTCCTGTTAGCAGAGCAGCAGGAACTTTTAACTTTTCAAAGAACAAAATCAAAATTATCGATGATAAAATTAAAATCATTAAGTGATTTAAGTTTTGATTTGTGGTTATTTTTTCGGAAATATTTAAGCTATCTACATTGTAAAAACTATTCACAATAAACGGAAAAACTGTAATTATAATAATTAATCTTATCAGGTGAGACGTAGCTACTTGGCTTAGATCAGTTTTTGCATCTTCAGCTAATATCATCAGCGGACCTAATGCACCAGGTGCAGCTGAAAAAATAGAAGTTTTTTTTTCATATTTAGAGAACTTTTCTAAATATTTTGAAACGATTAGAACACTTAAAATTATGTAGAACAACATTATTAAAGAGGTCCAGATCCAATCTTGCATTTGGTTAAATAAATCTTTGTCGATGTAGTTACCAATATAAAGCCCAAGTATTATTAATATTGAGGACAATACCAACCTTGGCATTTTAGTTTTAAGACCCATCAATGAAGCTAAAGAAGTTATTAGCATTGGCCCTAAGAACCATGCTAAAGGTACATTAAAATATTCAGCTATTATAGCACTTGGTATTGATATTATGATGACAGATATAAACGGTATTGAAAATATCTGTTTAAAATTTTCTTTATTAAAAGGTATAGCTTGGTTATTCTGCATCATTCATGATTTTAGGATTTATAGGAACTGGTAAAATTTCATCATCAATTATCTTTGGTATTTTTAAATCAAAGCTTAAAATTAAGAGAATATATATATCTTCAAGAAATAGAAACCTAGCTAAAAAACTATCTAAAAGTCACGGGAAAATAAAAATATTAAACAATAATCAAGAAATAATAGATAAATCCTCAGTAATATTTTTGGGTGTAACACCTAATGTTGGAAACAAAATATTACCTCAATTAAGATTTTCAAAAAATAAAAAAATTATAAGTCTTATTTCGACTATTAATTTGAATAAACTAAAAAAAATTACAAAAAATAAGAGTATCGTAAGGGCTATACCTTTACCTCCAATTGAGATTAAAAAGGGACCAATTATTATTTGTCCACCAAGTAAATTTGCTAAGAATATTTTTAAACATTTAGGGCAAGTTCTAGAACTTAGAAATGAAAAACTAAGCCATAAGTTTTGGTCTACTTCCTCTTTAATGGCTACATACTATGAGATGCTTAATACTAGCTCTAAATGGTTGAGTAAGAAAGGTATTAACAAAAAACTAGCTGATACATATGTAGCTGAATTATTTTTAGCTTTAAGTCAAGATGCTCAAAATAAATCATCACAAGGATTTAAAAAACTCGTAGCGGACTCACAGACACCAAAAGGCCTCAATATGCAGGTTCTTAATGAATTGAAAAAGGGAAAATTCTTTACTAAGTTCAGTAAAGCTCTTGATAATGTAAATAATAGAGTGAGTAAGTAAATCATGGAATATTTTATACAACAATTAGTTAACGGGATTACTTTAGGTTCAATTTACGGACTTATCGCAATTGGTTACACCATGGTCTATGGAATTATTGGAATGATTAACTTTGCTCACGGCGATATCTTTATGATTGGAGCTTTTGTAGCTTTAATATCATTTATTATCTTCGGTTTAACCGGGGTGGCATTACCAATTATCTTACTTTTAGTTTTACTAATAGCCATGCTTTTCACAGCTTGCTATGGATGGACAGTTGAAAAACTAGCCTACAAGCCCTTAAGAGGATCTTTTAGATTAGCTCCGCTTATATCTGCTTTAGGTATGTCGATTGTATTACAAAATTATGTCCAAGTTTCTCAAGGTGCAAGAGTAAAACCAATGCAGCCGTTATTTTCAGGAGGATTAGAGTTTTTTAAGAATTCGGAATTTATTGTTACGGTTAGTTATCTCCAAATTTTTATAGTTGTATTAACAATTATTTTAATGGGAATTTTTACATATTTAATCACTAAAACTGATTTAGGAAGAGCACAAAGAGCCTGCGAACAAGATAGAACAATGACCGCTTTACTTGGAATTAATGTTGATAGAACAATTTCAATTACATTTATAATCGGATCTTCTTTAGCATCAGTAGCAGGAATGATGTTTGTACTTTATTACGGCGTAATTGATTTTTACATAGGATTTTTAGCTGGCATAAAAGCTTTTACTGCAGCAGTTTTAGGTGGAATAGGATCGTTGCCTGGAGCTATGTTAGGCGGCTTGTTAATCGGACTTATAGAAACTTTCTGGGCTGGATATGTTTCTCTTGAATATAAAGATGTTGCAGCTTTCAGTGTTTTAATTGTAGTTTTAATTTTCTTTCCAACTGGATTTCTTGGAAAGCCAGATATCGAGAAAGTTTAATGGAAAAACAAGATATAATTAAATCATTTAAAGATAGTTTGTTTACTGGCTTGATAGCTTTAGCTTTATTTGGACCTATAGTTGGACTTAGAACTGCATCAAAAGGTGAAGGGCTATTCATAACTCCACAATGGGGAGTAGTTTTTTTACTAGTTGGATTATGTATTTTAGGAAGATTTTTAATCAATATAAATTCTGCAAGAAGAACAGAATTTAAAATTTTTTCAACACTGTCATCAAAGTTTTCAAGTATTACCGAGGGTAAAGCTAAACATTTTGCAATTACAGGAATTTTGTTTGCAGTAGTATTTCCATTTCTACCATTCACTGACAGGTACTTTATGGATGTAGCAATAATGATTTTGACTTACATCATGTTAGGATGGGGTTTAAATATTGTAGTCGGTTTAGCAGGTCTTCTTGATTTAGGTTATGTAGCCTTTTATGCTGTTGGAGCTTATTCTTATGCACTTATTGCAACGACTTTTGGTTGGTCGTTTTGGATATGTTTACCATTAGCAGGCTTGTTCGCTGCTTTCTTTGGGATTTTGTTAGGATTTCCAGTTTTAAGATTAAGAGGAGATTATCTTGCTATTGTTACATTAGGATTTGGCGAAATAATAAGAATAATTTTAATTAATTGGTATGAAGTAACAAATGGCCCAGATGGAATTACAGGTATTCCAAGGCCATCATTTTTTGGATTACCATTTAAAAGATCACCAGATGAGGGCGAGATGAGCTTCCATACTTTTTTCGGATTAGAGTATTCTACAATGCATAGAATAATTTTTTTATATTATTTAATTTTAGTATTAGCTCTAATCACCAATTACTTTACATTGAAGATCAGAAAGTTACCTGTTGGAAGGGCTTGGGAGGCTCTACGAGAAGACGAAATTGCATGTAAGTCTTTAGGAGTTAATCCTACTAATACTAAACTTACAGCTTTTGCTATTGGCGCTATGTTCGGTGGGTTTGCTGGATCTTTTTTTGCTACAAGGCAAGCTTTTATAAGTCCAGAAAGTTTTACATTTATCGAGTCAGCGATCATAGTTGCAATTGTTGTCCTTGGAGGGATGGGCTCTCAAACTGGTGTAGTGCTCGCTTCAATTTTTTTAATTGGTATAACAGAAATTTTTAGAGATCTAGAACAATATCGAATGATCGCATTTGGAGGAGCCATGGTGCTTATCATGGTCTTCAAACCTAAAGGAATTCTAGCTAATAGAAAACCAACTATTCTAATGCATGGAGACAAAAAGTGAGTAATTTATTATCAGTTGAAAAATTGACAATGAAATTTGGCGGTCTAGTAGCAATAGACGATTTAAGTTTTGATGCAAAAAACAATCAAATCACTTCTATTATTGGTCCAAATGGAGCTGGAAAAACTACAGTCTTTAATTGTTTAACAGGTTTTTATAAACCAACAACTGGCCAGATGTATTTACATCAGGCTGACAGTAAAGTTTCCTTAAGAAAGTACACTGATTTTAAGATAGCTCATGTTGCAAAAGTAGCTAGAACTTTTCAAAATATAAGATTGTTTCCAGCAATGTCCGTTTTAGAAAATCTTTTAGTTGCTCAACACAATGAGTTAATGATTGCTTCAGGATACTCTCTTTATGGTCTATTAAATTTAAAATCATATAGAGATAGAGAACAACAAGCAGTCGAAAAAGCTAAGTATTGGTTAGACATTATAGGATTAACTCATAGAGCTGATGATAATGCAGGAGATCTTCCATATGGAGATCAAAGAAAATTAGAAATTGTAAGAGCTATGTGCATTGAACCAAAGCTTTTATGCTTAGACGAACCAGCTGCAGGACTAAATCCAAAAGAGTCTGCTGAACTTAATAAACTCTTAAAATTTATAAAAATTGAAAAAAAAACAGGAATTTTATTAATCGAACATGATATGAGTGTTGTCATGGGAATATCTGACCATGTTGTTGTATTAAATTACGGAAAAAAAATATTTGAAGGAACTGCAGATCAAACAAAAAATAGTAAAGAAGTAATAGAAGCTTATTTAGGAGTAGATGAATAATGCTTAAAATTTCGAATGTAGAAACTTTTTACGGAAAAATTCAAGCTCTCAGAGGAGTTGATATAGATGTAAATGACGGAGAAATAGTTTCTTTAATTGGTTCTAATGGTGCCGGCAAGTCTACTTTATTAATGACTATAAGCGGAGTAAACAAAGCCAGAAATGGTAATATAACTTTTAATGGTGATAGAATTGAAAATAAAGCACCCCACAAAATAGTGGATTTGGGGATATGCCAAGTTCCTGAAGGAAGAAGAATATTTTCTAGACTGACTGTTGAAGAAAACTTGAGATTAGGCGCTTATACAAATGAACAAGGCAAGAATTATGAGACAGATATAAAAGAAGTTTATGACTTATTTCCAGTTTTAAGCAATAGAAAAACACAAAGAGGGGGAACATTATCTGGCGGAGAGCAACAAATGTTGGCAATAGGTAGAGCGCTAATGAGCAAACCAAAAGTTTTACTTTTGGATGAGCCCTCTTTAGGGATTGCTCCAAAATTAGTTAATCAAATATTTACCTCTATAAAAAATATTAATAAAGAAAAAAATGTTACTATTTTTCTAGTAGAGCAAAATGCAAAAAAAGCACTAGAGTTAGCAGATCGTGCGTATGTTTTAGTAAATGGCAAAGTTACCATTATGGGTTCTGGACAAGACCTACTCAAAAACAAAGATATTCAAGCAGCTTACCTCGAGGGTGGTACAAAAAATTAATTTTTTTTCATATTTACAAGTTCATATTTAAGGTGTTCAATATCAATAATTAATTAATTAATAACAAAGGGAAATAATATGTTTAGAATGTTTAATAAACTTCTTTCATTAATTGCCGGAACATTAATGCTTGCAACAGTATCAGCTAAAGCTGACGTTGTTGTTGCTTCTGCTGGACCTATGTCTGGTCAGTACGCTTCATTTGGTTCTCAGCTAAAAGCTGGAGCTGAAATGTGGTTAAAGCACGTTAATAAAAAAGGTGGAATTAATGGTGAGAAAGTCAAATTAGAAATTGGAGATGATGCTTGCGATCCTAAACAAGCTGTTGCTGTAGCCAACAAATTTGCTGGTCAAGGTGTAGCTTATGTTGCAGGTCACTTCTGCTCCGGTTCTTCAATTCCAGCTTCTGCGGTTTACAACGAAGAAGGAATTATACAAGTTTCACCAGCTTCAACAAATCCAGCGTTAACGGATAAAGGTGGTAAATATACTTTTAGAGTTTGTGGTCGAGATGATCAGCAAGGTGAAGTTGCTGGTAAATTCTTAGCTGATAATTACAAAGGTAAAAAAGTAGCTATACTTCATGACAAAACTGCTTACGGAAAAGGTTTAGCAGATGCTACGAGAAAAAATATGAAGAAAGCTGGCCTTAAAGAAGCTATGTACGAAGCTTACACAGCAGGTGAGAAAGATTACTCTGCTTTAGTTTCGAAATTAAAATCTAATAACATCGATGCAGTGTATCTTGGTGGTTACCACACAGAAGGTGGTTTGATCGTAAGACAAATGAGAGACCAAGGTATGAAAACTAAATTAATCAGTGGTGACGCTTTAGTTACAGCTGAGTATTGGGATATTACAGGTGATGCAGGTGAAGGTACTTTAATGACTTTCTCTCCAGATCCAAGAAATAATCCTGCAGCTGCAGATGTTGTAAAAGAATTTAAAGCTGCTGGTATTGAGCCAGAAGGTTATGTTCTTTACTCATACGCTGCTTTACAAGTATTTGAACAAGCTGCTAACCAAGCTGGATCAAACGACCCTGCTAAGGTTCTTAAAGTAATGACAAAAGGTAAGTTCGATACTGTAATTGGTTCACTAAGCTTTGATAAAAAAGGTGACGTGAGCCTACCAGGTTATGTATTTTATGAGTGGAGCAAAGGTAATTACAAAGAACTGTAATTCAATTGCTTAATTAATTTAAAAGGGGGCTTAGGCCCCCTTTTTTATTTATAGAAAGGAATTTATGGAAATAACTTATGATGATTTTAAAAAAGTACAAATTAAAGTTGGTACCGTCTTAGAAGTAAAAGTAAATGAAAAAGCAAGAAAACCTTCATTAGTAGTTAAAGTTGATTTTGGAAAAGAAATAGGCATTAAGCAATCCTCAGCTCAGATCACTCACTATTACACCCCAGAAAATTTAGTTGGCAAACAAGTTATCGGAGTTTGTAATTTTCCGACAAAAAATATAGCTGGGGTCATTTCAGAAGTTTTAGTCCTTGGAGCTATTGAAAAAGATGGGAAAGTTGTCCTAGTGCACCCATCTCAGAAAACTGATAATGGTTTAAGTATTGCTTAAATGATATTTGCACTTAAAGCTTTACTTGCTGGATTAATTATAGCCTTTTCATCTTGGCTTGCAGGGCAAAACCCTAGAATGGCAGGATTTATAATTGCCTTACCTATAGCTTCATTAATTGCAATTGCCTTTGTTTACTTCGAACACAATAGTGTTGAAAAAACAATTTTGTACACAAAAAGTATTTTAGTCGCTATACCAGTAAGCTATTTATTTTTTCTTCCTTTTTTCTTGGCAAAACAATTTAATATGAATTTTTGGTTGATCTATGGATCAGGAATAATCCTGCTAACTTTAGGTTTTTTCATCCATAAGTATTTTGTAAATTTTTTATCATGAGTTCTGAAACATTCAATTGGAGCTGTAAACACACTTGGTACAGAAGTGCTAAAAATACATTTTGGTGCTTACTTGGATGTTCGATAGGTGATTTTGGAACTATCTTTTTTTTTCAATTAACAAAAATTCCTTTTCCAGTATTAGCTATAATGGTTTTGGCTATTATTAATGGCATTATTACAAGTATTATTTTAGAAACTATAATTTTATTAAGACAGAATTTTTCACTTAAGTTAGCTTTTAAAACAGCTATTGGCATGAGCTTAATTTCAATGGTGAGTATGGAAATTGCTATGAACGCAACTGACTATCTTTTAACTGGTGGAGCTATTTTAACTTGGTGGGTTGTGCCTATAATGTTAGCTGTTGGTTTTGTTACGCCTTGGCCATATAATTATTGGAGACTCAAAAAATTTAACGAAGCTTGCCACTAAGAAATTTTGTTTAAGATTTTATCCTTAAAAACAAAATGATGAACAATTACTGCAAGTATATGAAGACTTACAAGTGCTAATAACAAATAATTGGCGTAAATGTGAACTTGGTAATAAGCATCAGCTAAAACAAAATTATCTTTCTCAAATCCGTATTTAAAAAATATGAAATTAAGCTTTTCTCCCATATAAAGTTTTTTAAGAATTCCAGAAATAGTTATAGAAAAAATACATAAATAGAGTAAGAAATGATTTGCCTTTCCAATGAAGACTTGCCCTCTGAAAAAACTTTTGCTTTCAGTTGGGCTAGGGTTAAAAAATTTCCAGATTAGTCTAAACAAAGTAAGATAGAAAACAGATATACCTACTAAGATATGGATATTTTCAAGCTCAATTCTTTCTTCAGAAAATTCAAGACCTACTAAATAAAATCCAAAAGGAACCTGGGCTATTAAAACAAAAAAAGTAAACCAGTGGAACAATTTGGCCAATATCCCATATTCACTTTGACTGTTAAGTATTTTCATTACTAATTATAATTAAACATGTTTTTTAAAAACTACATATCTAAATTAATTGTTTTTACAGTAGTATTATTCTCTGTATTTTATATCTTTAATTTTGTCACAGATAAAAAAGACGCTTTAGCTAACATTGATAATAAACAAATCGTTGAAGTTTTTAAGACTCCTTCATGCGGATGTTGTTATGGGTATGTTTTATTTTTAGAAGAAGAAAAATTCAAAGTAAAACAAACAGATATGAGAAGCCTTCATACAATAAAACAAAAATATAATATTCCGGTAGAAATGCAGTCTTGTCATACCACTATTATGGGTAAATACTTTATTGAAGGACATGTCCCGTTCGAAGCAGTAAATAAATTATTAATAGAGCAACCAGATATTGATGGTATAGCTTTACCTGGAATGCCAATTGGTACACCAGGAATGCCGGGTGATAAAGATGAGCCCTATGTTATTTATCAACTTAAAGATGGGAAATCTTCAGTATTCATGACAATATAAATCTATGATACAAAAGATAAAAATAATAAAAATACTTATTATTATTTTTTCTTTGAACCTTGCTTTTTCTGCCAATGCTCAAACTGTGGAAGAAATTATTAAAGGTAGAAAAGCAATGTTTAGTGAAAACTATCAAAACGCTAAAAAAATATCTATATTACTGAAATCTAAAAGAATTGAGGAGGCTAAACCTTTAATGAAAAAAATTTCAGATAATTATATAAAATTATTAGATTATTTTCCTGAAAATACAAAAGAGGGTTTTAAAACAGAGGCACTACCAAGTATTTGGGAAAATAAAGATGAATTTAATGCTCTAATGAAAAAAGCATCAGATGATATGATAAAACTTGCTAAAGCAATAGATACTGCAGAGGATGTTCGAGTAGTTCAAAAAGAACTTATGTGGAGTAATTGTTCGGCTTGTCATAGTAGATTTAGAGCACCTCATTAAATTAAAATGCAACTTTTTCCATTAATTTTATTCGGTATTGCAACCGCGTTTTCTCCTGGACCAAATAATATTATGACATCTTATACTGCTTTTAATTTTGGATTTAGAAAAGCCATTCCTACAATGCTAGGAGTTATAATTGGATGGACGCTTTTAATCATTCTTTTGCAACTAACTTCTGGAGCTATTTTTCAAAAGTATGCAGTTATTCAAACTATAATTAAAATATTAGGATCAATTTACTTGTTATATATGGCATACAAATTATCTTTTGCAGGGCAAACAAAAGATAAAAAAATTGATCCAAAACCAGTAACTTTTTTAAATACTTTTTGGTTTCAATTCGTAAATCCTAAAAGCATTATAGTTGGACTCACCTCAATTTCTTTATTTATTGATACACAAAATAACTACTTAAGAGATTCAATTGTTTTAACATTTGTTTGGTTTTTGATGGCTGTTGGAAGCCAAACAGCCTGGTGTTTAATGGGCAAATACATGAGAAAATTCGCCACAAGTGATAAATTTATTAAGAATTTTAATTACACAATGTCTTTTTTACTTATCGTTTGTGTAATTTTGTTCTATGTATAGCGCATGAAAGTTAATAGTAAAAATTCCTTTAAATCATTAGATAGTATTTCATCATCAGGTAAAGATTATAAATTATTCAATTTGAAAAAAGCTGAAAAGAATGGTTTAGAAGGAATTTCAAAATTACCAAAATCCCTTAAAGTTTTATTAGAAAATTTACTAAGATACGAAGATGACTTAACTGTCGATAAAGAACAGATTTTAGCAATTAAAGAGTGGTTAAAAAATAAAAAATCTAATACCGAAATAGCTTACAGACCTGCACGTACTTTATTACAAGATTATACAGGAATTCCTGCAATTGCTGACCTAGCAGCTATGAGAGATGCAGTAAAAGATAAAAATAAAAATCCTGATAAAATTAATCCATTATCAACTGTTGATTTAGTTATAGATCATTCTGTGATGGTCGACGAGTATGCATCAGGAAAATCATTTAATCAAAATGTTGAGAGAGAATTTTCAAGAAATGGTGAACGATACTCTTTTTTAAAATGGGGGCAAAAAGCATTTGACAATTTTAGAGTTGTTCCACCTGGTACAGGAATTTGTCATCAAGTTAATTTAGAATATTTGTCTAAAGTTGTTTGGTCGTCAAAAAGCGGAAATGATTTATTTGCTTATCCAGATACTTTAGTTGGCACTGATAGTCATACGACAATGGTGAATGGTTTATCAGTTTTAGGATGGGGTGTTGGAGGAATAGAAGCTGAGGCTGCAATGTTAGGCCAGCCGATTTCAATGTTAATTCCAGAAGTCATCGGCGTAGAGCTCAAAGGAAAATTGAAAGAAGGAACAACTGCAACAGACTTAGTTTTAATCATTGTTGAAATGCTTAGAAAAAAAGGTGTGGTTGGAAAATTTGTTGAGTTTTACGGAGAGGGTTTAAAAAATTTAACTTTAGCTGATAGAGCAACAATTGCAAATATGGCTCCTGAATATGGAGCTACATGTGGTTTTTTTCCAATTGATGATGAAACTCTTAAATATTTAAAATTATCTGGAAGAGATCAAGAGACAATAGCTTTAGTCGAGAAATATTCAAAAGAACAAGGTCTTTGGGCAAGCAATGATGTTGTTTTTACCGATACTATTTCATTAGATGTTAGCAGTGTAGTAACAAGCATCTCTGGACCTAAACGACCCCAAGATAAAGTTTTACTTACAGAGGCTTCAACTGCTTTCGCAAAAGTTTATAAAGAAAATACAAAAAGAGATGCGCTTATTAAAGTTAAAGTTGAAGGTACTGACTTTTATATAAAAGATGGTGATATAGTAATTGCGGCAATAACATCTTGCACAAATACCTCAAATCCAAGCGTAATGATTGGAGCAGGTCTTTTAGCGAAGAAAGCACATGAAAAAGGACTAAAAGTTAAACCTTGGGTAAAAACTTCACTTGCACCAGGATCACAAGTTGTAACTGACTATTTAGAAAAAGCAGGTTTAAATAAATATTTAGATGAACTTGGTTTTAATTTAGTTGGTTATGGTTGTACTACTTGTATTGGTAACTCTGGACCTTTAAATCAAAATATATCAGATGCAATAAATAAAAATGATCTTTACGCTGTTTCAGTTTTATCTGGAAATAGGAACTTTGAGGGAAGAATTAATCCAGATGTAAAAGCCAATTACTTAGCTTCACCCCCACTTGTAGTTGCTTATGCTCTGGCAGGTAATATGAATTTTAATATGTATGAATCTGCCCTTGGCAAAGATAAAAATGGCAACGATGTTTTTTTAAAAGACATTTGGCCAAGTAATAAGGAAATTGAAGATTTAATGTTAAGTTCTTTAAACGCAGATATGTTTAAGAAAAGATATTCAAATGTCTCACAAGGACCTAAAGAATGGCAAGCTATCAATACAACAGATAGTGATATTTATAACTGGGAAGCCAATTCTACTTATGTAAAAAGACCACCATTTTTTGACAATTTACCTGACCAACCAGAGGGTTTTAAACCAATTAATGACGCAAGAATTCTTTTATTATTAGCTGACACAGTAACTACTGATCATATTTCTCCAGCAGGGAGTATTAAAAAAGAAAGCCCAACTGGTGATTATTTTATGAAGCATCAAATACAACAAAAAGATTTTAACTCTTATGGGGCAAGGAGAGGAAATCATGAAGTAATGATGAGAGGAACTTTTGGAAATATTAAAATTAGAAATGAAATGGCTCCTGGTACTGAAGGTGGATTTACAACGTTGCAACCAGATGGAAAAGTAATGAGCGTTTATGAGGCTGCAATGGAATATAAAAAAAGAAAAAATGATTTAGTTGTAATTGCTGGTAAAGAATATGGAACAGGTTCGTCTAGGGACTGGGCAGCAAAAGGAACTAAACTTTTAGGAATTAAAGCTGTTTTAGCAGAAAGTTTTGAGAGAATTCATAGATCAAATTTAATTGGAATGGGAGTATTGCCTTTACAGTTTAAGGAAGGTTTCAATCGAAAAAAATTAAATATTACAGGGGCAGAATTAGTTTCAGTTCTTGATATTGATAAAGGTGTAAAGCCAAGACAAGAGGTAACTTGTGAAATCAAATACCAAGACGGAACTAGTAAAAAAATCCCAATGCTTTGTAGAATTGATACTGCTAATGAAGTTGAGTATTACAAAAACGGAGGAATTTTACAATATGTTTTAAGAAATATGCTTGCTAATTAAATGAGAGATATAAAAGTAAAAGTTCATCCTTCAAAATCAAATTTAAAAAAAGAAGATCAATTAGCTTGGAAAATTGCAGAGATTGCATCAGATAAAGCACAATTAGATAAAGATGCTGTTGATATGGTTATCAATAGAATTATTGATAATGCATCAGTTGCTATTGCTTCTTTTAATAGAGCACCAGTAACTTCAGCAAGAGCAATGGCTTTATCACATTCTAGAAAAATAGGTGCTACAATTTTTGGTTTAAATCCAAAAATTAAAGTAGATTGTGAGTGGGCTGCGTGGGCAAATGGAACAGCTGTGAGAGAATTAGATTATCATGATACTTTTTTAGCAGCAGATTACAGTCATCCAGGCGATAATATTCCTGCGATCTTAGCAGTTGCTCAACAAAAGGGATGTAATGGCAAAGATTTAATTAGAGGCATACTCACCGGTTATGAGGTGCAAGTAAACTTAGTAAAAGGCATTTGCTTACATGAGCATAAAATTGATCATATAGCCCATCTTGGTCCAAGTGTTGCAGCTGGTTTAGGGAGTTTATTAAATTTAAAAACAGATGTGATTTATCAATCTGTTCAACAAGCATTACATATAACCGTCTCAACAAGACAATCTCGAAAAGGAGAAATATCTAGTTGGAAAGCTTTTGCACCAGCGCATGCTGGTAAACTTGCGGTGGAGGCAGTCGATAGATGTATGAGAGGTGAGGGTGCTCCCTCACCGATTTATGAGGGAGAAGATAGCGTTATAGCTTATGTTTTATCTGGACCAGATAAAGAATATACAGTTCCATTACCAAATGTAAATGAGCCTAAGCGAGCGATACTTGAAACTTACACTAAAGAGCATTCAGCAGAATATCAATCTCAAGCTTTGATTGATCTAGCTAGAAGCTTAAATAAAAAAATTTCTAATTTTGATGAAATTGAAAATATTGTAATTGAAACAAGTCATCATACTCATTACGTAATTGGCACCGGAGCAAACGATCCTCAAAAAATGGATCCAAAAGCAAGTAGGGAAACTCTAGATCATTCAATAATGTATATTTTTGCAGTAGCACTTGAAGATGGTTCTTGGCACCATGTCAAATCCTACACTCCTAAAAGAGCACAAAGAAAAAGTACTGTTAAACTTTGGCAAAAAATTTCAACTAAAGAGGATCCAAAATGGACTAAAAAATATCATGACCCTAACCCTAAAAATAAATGTTTTGGTGGAAAAGTAGTTATAAAAATGAAAGACGGGTCTACAATATCAGAGGAAATTAATGTTGCGGATGCACACCCAGCTGGCAAAAGACCTTTTTTGCGTAAAGAATATATAAATAAATTTAAAAGTTTAACTGATGGAATTATTTCAAAAAAAGAGTCGGACAGATTTTTAAAGAGCGTGCAAAATCTTCCAAAATTAAAATCAAAAGAATTGATGGGTTTGAATGTGGAAGTTAAAACTACGGTAGAAGACAAATCCAAAACTAGTAAAGGTATCTTTTAATTATTTGATTTTCTTTGCTAAGTCATTAGCACTTAACCAAGCATTTTCAACTTTAGGACCGATAAACCAATCAGCACACAATCCTAACCTTAATTTTTTATTCCAATAACTTTTTAAAGGTGAACCATTTAAATTATAAGAATATTTCCACCCGTGTGTTTTCTTAAAAATAATTTTGTCTTTTTTATATCCTGTAAAGTTTAAAAATTTTGATATTAATGTATTTTCCACTTTTTTACTTTTTTTATAATGATTTATGTTTTTTCTTGCCCAACCAATTGAGGATTGCAACGTCCAAAGTGATTTTGAAGAGTTAAATCTATTTTTACTATTTTCATAAGCTGCCCAAGTTAAGATATCATCATTAAATTTTATACTACTCACTGAAACAGTTTTTTGATTTTTAAAAGCTAACATGGTAGTAATGTTAGGCTCCATATTTATATTTAAATTTAACATTTTTTTTTCAAGATATTTGCCTGCAATTTTTTTTGATTGGGGAAAGGGACAAGTTAATATTACCGATAGAGCTTGAATATTTTCACCATTATCAAGTTTTATTTCCCAAAAGTATTTATTATTAAATATCGATTTGACTGAAGATTGAAAACTTTTTTTAATTTTTTTGGTATAATATTTAGAAATAAAATTGTTGCCTTTCATACCAATAAATTTTTCAGAAATATCTTTTTTTTCAAAAGTAAAATCTAAATGATTCCCATTCCAAATTTTTGCTTCTTTTTTTTTACAAAGAGTTTTAATAAATTTTAGAAATTCTTTTGATTTTGGAGAAATATATTGAACCCCATGATCAAAACTTAAATTTTGTATAAATCTCTTATTCGATGCACGTCCACCTGGACCTCTTGCTTTATCCAGCATATGTACTGAATACTTTTTTGAAAGAAGGTGAGCAATTGTAGAGCCAGATACACCTGACCCTATAATACAAAAGTCCAACATTATAAGAATAAAAATTTGTATTTTTCGTTTATTGAGAGAACATCATAACTCACTAACCCCCCAATAATTAATTGTATAGCTACTATCAAAATGACTAAAAGTCCTACATATACCAACCATTGGTGTTTTTTCATATAGTCAGCAAAATAACTTGCAAGAGTAGCTATTAAAAATACAGATAACAATAACCCTATAACCATTAAATGAAAATTACCTTTGGAAGCTGCCACAACAGCGATAGTATTATCAAAACTTAAAGTAAGGTCAGCTATTAAAACTTGATAAACCCCTGTACTAAAACTTTTAGTTTCTGCTGATTTAAGTTGTGGTGTTTTAATTTTATTTTTTCCAAAAAAGTCTTGTCTTAAATTATTAATAACCCATAAAAGTAAAATCCCTCCTAGAATTTTAATCCATGCAATTTCAAATAAGTAATTTGCTCCTGAGGCAAAAATAATCCTGAATAAGAATGCTGCAGCAACACCCCATGCTATAATCTTTCTTCTATTTTCTGTTGCAAATCCTGCTGCGATTAAACCTATTATGATCGCGTTATCTGCGGCCATAACTATATCTATCAGGATAATTTGTACTGAGATAATTACTTGCTCTAACATTCGAGAATCAATGTATATAAGGTTATTAAGATATATTAAAGAATAAAATGGAACTGTTCAAAAGCTCATCAAAATTTTCAAAAAAACAAATAATTTTGTTGTCCATACCGGTTTTTTTTTCAAACATGGCTATTCCATTAGTAGGAATGGTTGATACAGGCTTGATGGGAAATCTAAGTGAAACCAAGTATTTAGCTGCAACAAGTATATCTACATCAGTCATGACAATGATTGTTTGGAGTTTTGGTTTTTTAAGAATGGGCACCGTTGGAATAGTTGCACAGGCATATGGAAGAAGTGATTATAGAGAGATAGTAAAAACGATTTTAAGAAATATAGCCCTTGCTCTAATTGCAGCATTTATAATAATTATTTTTTTCCCAGCTTTAAAAATTGCAATAAGTTATTTTTTTTCTCCCTCTGATGAAACAGAGGTATTAATTAAAACTTATTTAAATGTAAGAATTTTTTCAATTCCTGCAGAATTAATTATTTATGTTTTAGTGGGTTTTTATCTAGGTATACAAAAAACTAAAATTTCAAGTTTTTTAATAATTGTACTATCAAGTTTGAATATTATTTTTAGTTCCCTGCTAGTTTTAACATATGATTTAAACGTTTTTGGTGTAGCTTTAGGAACATTAATTTCGAGTTATATAACCTTAATTATTTTTACGATATTTACCTATAATTATATCATTCAAAAATTCAAAGTAATTCCTAAATTTGAAAATTTATTAGTAAGATCTAAATTACTCAAACTTTTAAGTATTAATTTGGATATTTTTATAAGAACTTTATTTCTCACATTTGCTTTTCTTTGGGTTACTTATCTTGGTTCAAAAATTGGAGAAGATTATTTAGCAGTTAATACAATATTAATACAATTTATAATTTTATCATCATTCTTCTTAGATGCTTATGCATTTTCGACTGAAGGGATTGTAGGTTTTGCTGTAGGGAGAAGAAACCGAAAATCTTTTTTAGAAGTTGTAAGAAATTCTATTCAGGTAAGTTTTATCACTGCTATCATTATCTCAATAATCTATTTAATTTTTTTCAAAGAAATAATTTACATCATTACTGATATTGAGATTTTAAGATTTATTTCTTTTCAACATATCTTATGGGTAATTATAATTCCACCAATTGCATGTTTTTGTTATCAATTAGATGGAATATTTATCGGAGCATCACAAACAAAAGAAATTAGAAATGCAATGATAGTATCTGTTTTGAGTTATATTGGAGTATCGATCTTCTTAACAAAATATCTAGACAATCATGGTATTTGGTTATCTCTTTTATTATTTATGATATTTAGGTCTTTGACTTTACAATATTATTTTAAAAATATTTTGAAAAAATTCTAAATGCAATTTTTATATAAAATACCAGGTTATATTCTTCTCTTATTTGGCGGTTTTTGTCTAAGCTGGGGAGGATTTATTATTAGATCTTTTGAAGAGGCAAGTATCTGGCAAATATTATTTTTAAGATCTTTTTTTTTCCTTTTAGCTCTAATAGCTTTTCTTTTTGTAACTTATAAAAAAAATACCTTTAATATTATTAAAGAGTCTGGCTTTCCAGGTTTATTGGGAGGTTTTGTTTTATCATTTAGCTTTGTTGCTTTTGTAGTTGCAATGAGCAATACATCAGTAGCAAATGTCGTTTTTATTATAAGCACACAAACTATGTTTCTGGCAATATTTGGATATTTTTATCTAAAAGAAAAAGTTTCTTTAATTGGTTTAATATCAATCCTTCTTGCTATGAGTGGTATTATTATAATGGTTGGAGACTCTATTTCAGGCGGATCATTATTTGGAAACATAGTGGCGTTAGCAATCCCAATAAATTTCGCGATTTTAGTAATGATAATTAGAAAAAATACCAAAGTTGATATGGTTCCAGCAATATTTTATTCTGGGATATTTAGTTTGATTTACGGTTTTTTCCTAGCAGAGTCCTTTGAATTCACTAAACATGATCTATGGATGGGTTTTCTTCTTGGAGTTCCACAATTAGCAGTTAGCTTTATTTGTATAACAATCGGATCAAGAAAAGTTGAGTCAGCAACAGTTGGAATTTTGATGTTGATGGAAACTTTATGTGCACCTCTTTGGGTATGGTTATTTTTAAATGAAATTCCTCCAATTAGTGTATTTATAGGTGGCGCAGTCATTATTTTGGCAATAATATTGAAGAGTTTCGATAAAAAACATAGCAAGACTTGAATAATTTGCATTTGACTTTTTACTGTATTTAGAGGAAAGTCCTTTAAGTAACGGGAGAGACCATTTAGGCGCCGAAGGAGCAACCACCCCGGAAACTCTCAGGCAAAAGGACCGTTACCGTAATAACTCTGGAAAGCAGGCGAAAGCCTCACCGAAGGATTAAATCTCTCAGGTACATAGACAGATGGGGTTAAATAAGAGTTATTATGGAAGTACAAAAAACAGCTTTATACAATTATCATAAAAATTTAGGAGCGAAGTTTGTTCCGTTTGCAGGCTATGAAATGCCTATTCAATATAAAGATGGTATTGTTAAAGAACATATTTCTACAAGAACACACGCTGGATTTTTTGACGTCTCACATATGGGGCAATTTTTTTTAGAAGGGGATGAAACATTAATAGAGTCATTAGAGAAAATTATACCAGCAGATTTAAACAATTTGAAAATTAATCATTCAAAATATTCTTTTTTACTTAATAATGAAGGTGGAATAATTGATGATTTAATTATTACGAGAACAGAAAAAGGTTTTTGTATAATCTTAAACGCAGCTTGTAAGGAAAATGATATAAAACAAATTTCTCAATTTTTAAAAAAACATCATAAACATCTTTTAAACAACGATTTATCTTTAATAGCGTTACAAGGACCTAAATCTGTAGAGATTTTAGAAAAGTTAATTCCAGGCGTTGCTAATTTAAAATTTATGACAGGAAACAATTTTGAGTATGAAGGTGAAAATCTATATGTAACAAGATCTGGATATACGGGTGAAGATGGTTTTGAAATCTCAATTTCAAACACAAAAGTTGAAAAGCTTATCGATTACTTAATCTCAAATGAAGTTAAACCGATAGGTTTAGGAGCTAGAGATACATTAAGATTAGAGGCAGGTCTGTGTTTATATGGTCATGATTTAAATGAAAAAATAAACCCAGTAGAGGCTAATTTAAAATGGGCTATAGCAAAAAAAAGGAAAGAAATTGGCGGCTTTAATGGATGGGAAAAAATAAAAAATTTATTAGCAAACGGAAGTGAAAAAATTAGAGTTGGTATAAAGCCAGATGGAAAAGTTATAGCTAGAGAAAATACGAAAATCTTTTCGTTAGATAATGATGAAATAGGATACGTTACTAGCGGTACTTTTGGCCCGAGTGTGAACGCTCCAGTTGCAATGGGATATGTTAAATCAGAATTTTCTGAAGTAGGTACATCTATTCAGCTTGAAGTAAGAGGAAAAAAATATGGGGGTAAGATTTCTGAACTTCCATTTTATAAAAAAAGTTATGTTAAATAAGGGGAAACAAATATGAGTGAAAAAAAATTTTCTAAAAAACATGAATGGGTTTCACTAGATGGAGACGTTGCTACAGTAGGAATAACTAAGCATGCAACAGAAATGCTCGGTGACATTGTTTTTGTGGAGGTTCCTGATGCAGGTAAAGCTTTAGAAAAAGAAGGTCAAGCAGCTGTTGTAGAGTCTACTAAAGCTGCGAGTGATGTTTATTCTCCTATTTCTGGAGAAATTACTGAGGGAAATAAAGCCATTGCAGACGATCCCGGAAGCGTAAATACTGACCCTGAAGGTGCCAGCTGGTTTTTTAAGTTAAAGATAAAAGATAAAGGTGAGTATGACTCCCTAATGTCAAAAGACGAATATGATAAATTTTGTAAGGAGAACCCTAGCTAAATGATTGACGATAATTCAAAAGAATTTATTAAAAGGCATATTGGTCCTTCTGAAGAAGATCAGTCCAAAATGTTGCAATATGTGGGGTATAAATCATTAGAGGATCTAATGAGCAATACTGTACCAGAAAAAATCTTATTAAAAGATGATCTTAAAATCGATCAGTCAATATCAGAGAACGATGCTTTAAAAAAATTAAAATCTATATCTAAAAAAAATAAAATCTTTAAAAATTTTATTGGAATGGGATACTATAATTCTATTACACCTAATGTAATTCTTAGAAATATTTTAGAAAATCCAGGATGGTATACATCTTACACACCTTACCAACCTGAAGTAGCGCAAGGTCGTCTCGAAATGCTTTTAAATTTTCAACAATCAATAATTGACTTAACGGGCATGGATATAGCTAATGCTTCTTTATTAGATGAAGCAACAGCAACAGCAGAGGCAGTAGGATTAAGCCAGAGATTAGATAAGACTAATTCAAAAAAAATATTTATTTCAAGCAATTGTAATCCTCAGACAATTGATCTCATAAAGACTAGAACAAATCCTTTTGGTTTAGAATTGATCATTGGTGATGAAAAAAAAGAACTTCCAAAAATTAATGAAGATATAATTTGCGGAGTTTTATCTTATCCGGGAACTTTAGGTGAGATAAACGATCCTAGTGAGAGCATCAGCCAAATTCACAAAAAAAACGGAAAAGCTATTTTGGTTTGTGACTTATTGGCTTTAGCTAGGTTAAAAACCCCAGCTGAACTTGGAGCTGACATTGCTGTCGGTAGTGCTCAAAGATTTGGTATCCCAATGGGTTACGGCGGGCCTCATGCTGCATTTTTTGCTACAAGAGAGGAATTTAAAAGATCAATGCCAGGAAGAATAATAGGTGTTTCAAAAGATAGACACGGAAAAAAAGCTTACAGGCTTTCTTTACAAACTAGGGAGCAACACATTCGAAGAGATAAAGCAACAAGCAATATTTGTACTGCTCAAGCTTTATTGGCTATCATTTCTGCTGCTTTTGCAATTTATCATGGACCTAAAGGAATACTTAAAATTGCGAATAGAACTTCTAAATTAGCAAAAATATTTGCTGATAATATTAAATCAAGCGGTTATAAAATTCTATCAGATCATTTCTTCGATACCGTTACGATTAAAACCAACGAAAAAACAAATCCTATTTTTGAGGCTGCACTAAAAGAGAATATTAACCTTAGAAAAGTTGATAAAGATCATTTATCTGTTGCGTTTGATGAAGCAAAAAAACTTGATGATGTAAACTTATTGTTAAAAATATTTGGAATAACTAAAGTAATTAAACAAGACGTTAAGGTTGAACTAGATAATCTTCCAAAAAATCTTTCAAGAACTTCAAAATACTTAACTCATCCAGTTTTTAACAAATACCATTCTGAAACTGAGATGTTAAGATATCTAAAGAAACTAGAAGATTGTGATATTGCACTTAATAGATCAATGATTGCTTTAGGATCTTGTACAATGAAGCTCAATGCAACAGCAGAATTAATTCCTATTACTTGGAAAGAGTTTTCACTTCCACATCCTTTTGTTCCTACAAATCAAATGGAGGGTTATAAGATTCTTTTTAATGATCTAATAAACGATCTGAAAGAAATTACTGGATATGACGCAGTTTCTTTACAGCCTAACTCTGGGGCTCAAGGAGAGTATGCAGGTCTAATGACTATAAGAAAATTCCATAAAAATAATAAACAAGAAAATCGTAACGTTTGTCTAATTCCGGACTCAGCTCATGGAACTAATCCAGCAAGTGCCCAAATGTGTGGAATGAAAGTGGTTGTAGTCAATTGTGACGAAGATGGAAATGTGGATATAGACGACCTTAAAAATAAAGCTGAAAAACACTCAAAAGACTTAGCTGCTTTAATGGTTACTTATCCTTCTACTCATGGAGTATTTGAAGAAAAAATTATTGATATTTGTGAAGTAATTCATAAGCATGGCGGACAAGTTTATATGGATGGAGCAAATCTAAACGCACTTGTAGGTGTTGCAAAACCAGGGAAATTTGGACCAGATGTTTGTCATATTAATTTACATAAAACATTTTGCATACCGCACGGTGGAGGCGGACCAGGAATGGGCCCAATCGCTTGCGCTAAGCATCTAGCTGATTTTTTACCGACACATGAAATAATTAAAGAGGCAGGCCCTAAGAATGGAATGGGAGCTGTATCAGCTGCACCTTGGGGTAGTTCAAGCATACTTCCAATATCCTGGATGTATATAAAGATGATGGGTGCTGAGGGATTGAAAAAAGCCTCACAAGTTTCAATTTTAAATGCAAATTACATTTCAAAAAAATTATCCAAAGATTACAAAGTTCTTTATACTGGCAAAAATGGAAATGTTGCACATGAATGTATAATTGATATCCGACCAATAAAAGCAAGTTCAGGAATCTCTGAGGAGGATTTAGCAAAAAGACTGATTGACTTTGGCTATCATGCTCCAACAATGTCATGGCCTGTAGCTGGTACAATTATGATTGAGCCGACTGAAAGTGAAAATTTGGAGGAGATTGATAAATTTTGTAATGCACTTATTAAAATTAAAAAAGAAATTAATTTAGTGGAGTCATCAAAATTTGACAAAATTGATAATCCACTGAAAAACGCACCTCATACTTATGTCGAATTAGCTTCCAGCGAGTGGAAGCATGCTTACTCAAGAGAGGAAGCGGCTTTTCCCACTGAGTATGTAAAAAACAATAAATATTGGGCACCAGTTGCTAGAGTAGATAACGTTTTTGGAGATAGAAATTTAGTATGTTCATGTCCTTCAATGGATGAATATAAAGATGAAGCTGCTTAACCTCTTTTAATGAAAATTGCTGTTATCGGCTCAGGTATCTCAGGATTATCTTCCGCATATTTTCTCTCAAAAAAATATAAAGTTGATCTATACGAAAAAGAAGATCACTTTGGAGGTCATTCTTTTACCTACGAGATAAAAGAAGATGATAAGATTGTTCCAGTAGATCTAGGCTTTATTGTTTTTAATGAGGCTACTTATCCAAATTTAGTAAATTTTTTTAATGAATTAAAAGTTCCTTATGAAAAAAGCGACATGTCATTTTCTGTATCAATTAAGAATAGTAATGTTGAATATAGCGGAAGTGGTTTAGGAGGTATTTTTGCTAATAAATTAAATCTTCTCAATTTAAAATTTTTATATATGATTAGAGAGATAATTTCATTTTATAAAACTGCTCCAAAATTACTTGAAAGTGAAATTAAAGAAGAGACTCTAGGAAATTTTCTTAACAAAAAAAAGTTATCAAAATACTTCATCGATTATCACTTAATCCCCATGGTTGCTGCTATCTGGTCAATGCCATTCAATAAAGCAAAGGAAATGCCATTAAAATTTTTTTTAAATTTTTTTACTAATCATGGTTTATTTAAATTTAAAAATAGACCGCAATGGTACACAGTTTCAAATAGAAGTAGAGCTTATGTAAAAAAAGTAACAAATAAAATTAGTGGAGAAATTTTTAAAAATTATAAAGTGGATAAGTTAATTAGAAGCGATGACAATATCAGGGTAATTATTGGCAATGAATATGTTGACTATGATCAAGTAGTTCTAGCTTCCCATGCAGACCAAAGTTTAAGAATGATAGAAAAACCAACGAAACAAGAAAAAAATATATTAGAAAAATTTAATTACGTGAAGAATGAGGCTTATTTACATACTGATGAGAGATTAATGCCTCACAAAAAAAGGGCCTGGTCTAGTTGGAATTCTGTTTCAGATGGAGAAAAGACATGCATTACTTATTGGTTAAATAAACTACAAAATTTAGATACATCTAAAGATTATTTTTTAACTTTAAACCCTATTTGTAAAATTAACGAAAATTCTGTTATAAAAAAAGTTGATTTTACCCACCCATATTTGAATTCAAAGAATACAGCACTTCAAAAAGATCTAAGATTAATACAAGGAAAAAAAAGAACTTGGTTTTGTGGAAGTTATTTTGGTTACGGATTTCATGAAGATGGATTAAAATCATCTATAGATTTGATAAATAACTTTAAAATTTGATGAATTCCTGCATTTACAACGGCGAAGTAACTCATACAAGATTTAAACCTGTAAGACATTTTTTAAAATATAAAACTTTTTCATTTTTAATTGATTTAGATGAAATCAATCAATTAGACAGTTCAATTAATATCTTCTCTCATAATAAATTTAACATTTTTAGCTTTTACGATAAAGATCATGGAGAACGTGATGGAAGTGATTTAAAAGAGTGGGTTCTTAAAAACATTAGTAAGTTCAATATAAAAGGTGAAATAAATAAAGTTAAAATACTTTGTTATCCAAGAATTTTTGGCTATGTGTTCAACCCTTTAAGTATTTTTTACTGCTACAAGGATAATAAATTGAAGGCAATTTTTTATGAAGTAAAAAATACTTTTAATGAGCAGCACACATATATTTTTAAAATTAAAGATAATGAAGAAATAGCTCAAAAATGTAAAAAAAAGTTTTATGTTTCACCCTTTATGGATATGGAAACTTACTATAATTTTAAATTACTTAACCCTAATGATAAACTCTCAGTCTTTATAAAACAAACAGACTCGATAGGAACAGTTTTAACAGCTACTCAAACTGGAGAGAGAAAAGAATTCAGCTCAAAGCAACTCATGTTTAACTTTTTTAAGTATCCCTTAATGACTATTAAAATTATTGGTTCGATACATTTTGAAGCATTACTTTTATGGAAAAAAGGGGCAATATACAGGAAAAGAAATATTAAATTAAAAAATAATTTAAGTTACGAGGAATATTAATGAGTTTAATAAAAATTTCAGAAAGATTTGTCTTAAACAAATTAAAAAAAATCTCACAAGGAAATCTTAAGCTTATAAATTATGATGGAAAAGTTTTTCATTTTGGTGACTTAGAGAGCGAATTATCTTCAGATATCAAAATTAATAAACCCAATTTTTACCTAAATGTAATTATGGGTGGAAGCTCAGCTTTAGGAGAAGCTCACATGAAAAAAGATTTTTATTCCTCAAATTTAACAAATTTAATTGAACTTACAGCGAGAAATATCAATACAATCTACTCTTTTTCAGGAAGTTTAAAATTACAAAAAATCAAAAATTTTCTAAAAAAAATGTTTGCGTCAAATACAAAATCTAAAAGTAAAAAATATATTTCAAAACATTATGATTTAGGGAATGAATTTTTTTCGTCGTGGCTTGATAAATCTCTTACTTATTCCAGTGCAGTCTATAAAAATGAGAAAGATGATTTAGAAATTGCTCAAAGAAATAAATTTCAAGAGCTTATAAATTTAATGAATATAAAAGATGGAAACAAGGTTTTAGAGATAGGATGTGGTTGGGGCGGATTTGCTGAATTCTTAGCTAAAAATTATGATGTGAGTGTAGACTGTATCACAATTTCTAAAAATCAATATGAGTTTACCAAAAAGAAGATTTTCAACTCAGGACTAAACAATAAAGTTAATGTTAAGTTTTTAGATTACAGAGATCTCAAGGAAAAATATGATCACGTAGCTTCAATAGAAATGATAGAAGCTGTTGGTGAAAAATATATGGACAAATATTTTGGCACAATTAAAAATGTTCTTAATTACGGGGGAACTGCTGCAATTCAAGGCATCGTTATAAAAGATGACCTATTTGAAAGATATAGAGCAAATGAGGATTTTATTCAAAAATACATATTTCCAGGTGGGTTTTTACCCTCAATTGAATTTATGGAAAATCTAATTAAAAAAAACGACCTAAAACTTGAAAAAATTAATACCTATTCCGAAGATTATGCCAGAACTTTAGCAACTTGGAGAAAAAATTTTTTAGGTGCTTGGGAAAAAATAAGCCCACTAGGTTTTGATGAATATTTCAAACGTATGTGGGAATTTTACTTATCTTATTGTGAAGGCGGTTTTAAGTCTAAAAACATTAACTTGATTCAATTCTCTATGTCTAATAGATATTCGTCATGAAAAAATTTATAGTAATATTTTTACTAATTTTAACAACAGGATGTGCAAATAAAATGAAACCGACAGATTTTAAAGATCAAAAACCAAGACTAGTCATCGAAAATTATTTGTCAGGTAATGTCAAAGCTTGGGGAGTATTACAAAATAGATCTGGAAAAGTTACGAGACAATTTAAAGCTGATTTAAACGGAAAATGGGATGGTTCACAATTAATTTTAGACGAAGTTTTTGATTGGAACGACGGGGAACGACAAACTCGTCAATGGACCATAAAAAAAATTGATGAAAATAATTATGAAGGAACTGCTTCTGATGTAGTAGGCACAGCCAAAGGATATTCATATGGCCCAGCTTTTAAATTTGAGTATGTATTGCTTGTGCCAGTTAAAAGCAAAAATGTTAAAATTACTTTTGACGATTGGATTTTCATGCAAGATGAACGTGTGGCAATAAATAGAGCGACAATGACTAAATTTGGAATTAAAGTCGCTGAATTAACTGTTATGTTTGTAAAAGATTAAAATGTTTGAACTTCCTAAATTAGATTACGCTAATTCAGCTCTTTCTCCGATAATGTCAGAGCAAACTTTGGATTTACATCATGGTAAGCACCACCAAACATATATTACAAATCTTAATAATTTTATAAAAGGTTCTGATTATGAAAAATTGTCTCTGGAAGAAATAATTAAAAAATCATCTACTGAAAAAAAGGCAGGTATTTTTAACAACGCAAGTCAACACTGGAATCATAATCTTTTTTGGAAGTGCATGAAACCTAATGGCGGAGGAAATGTTCCATCTAAACTTGAAAATAAGATTAAAGAAGATTTTGGAGGTTTTGAAAAATTTAGGGAGGAATTCATTAATGCTGGAGTTACTCAGTTTGGATCTGGATGGTGTTGGTTATCTTTGAAAGAAGATAAGCTTGTAGTAACCAAATCACCAAATGCTGAAAACCCAATAATTCATAATATGAAACCTATATTAGGTTGTGATGTGTGGGAGCACTCATACTACCTAGATTACAAAAATAAAAGGCCAGCTTATTTAGAAAACTTTTTTGATAAATTAATTAATTGGGAGTTTGTTGAGTCAAACTTATAACAATTGAATATTTTAATCTCTATTTTTTCTTGCGAAGATAAACGATCTTATACATTGAATTGAGAAGTATAGCCCAGTCAGCAACATCATTATCTTGGATGTATCTGCCCAAAAATTTTCAAATGCATATCCACTTATTAAAGTTCTAATAAAGTCTAATCCGCCAAGAAAAATAATTAGACCAAAAATTACAACAATATGCATAAATAATTTTTTCTTTAATGGAAACTTTATAGCTAAATATGAAAAAACAAATAAAGGAAAACCTAAAAAAGACGGAATATAAGAAGTTGCAGAAGCACTTCCACTAACAAAACTTACTATTATTCCCCAAATAATTAAAAAAATTCCATAATAAAGCGATAGCTTTTCAATTGATAAATTTAAAACTCTAAATTCTTTGTCAAATTCCTCATTTTCCATTTTAAATTACCTTTTCAAACCCCTCAAAATTAGGATGACCTAAATATAAATTTTGGTGTTGGCCAGCATTTTTATGCGCAAGTCTAAAAGCTTCAGATTTAGTCCAATTTATAAAATCTTCTTTTGAATGCCAAATACTGTGTGATGCATAAAGTGTATGATCCTCTTTTTTTTCTCCTTTAACTAAATTAAACTTTTTAAACCCCGGCACATTTTCTAAATGCGTTTCTCTATTTTTCCACACATCTTCAAAAGCTTTTTCTTTTCCAAGAACTATTTTAAATCTATTCATTGCTATGTACATATTAAAAAAAATTACCAATTCCTAAGGCAGCTGCAACGATTAAAGCAAGCCATACTAAACCTTTTATTAAAAAAAAGTAAAATCCTCCTGCGATTAGGGTTTTATAAATTTTTTTTTTCATAAATAATAATACAAAATTTTCATTCAATAATTAAAGACTTTTTGTCTCAAGCTTAACGTTTAACTAATTTGTCTACTAAAAATAAGTAAAGTCTATAAGGCAAAATTCTTAAAAATTTTAAAGTTAAAGTTAATCCTTTTGGGAAATGAATTTCAAAAGCATTTCCTTTCACTAAACCATTATAAATTTTATCTGCAGCATATTCAGGAGTTTTTAAAAATGGCATAGTAAACTCATTTTTATCTGTCAAAGGAGTTTTGATGAAACCTGGTGATACAACTGAGACCCTCACTCCAAATTTTTTAAAATCAAAGTAAATACTTTCACTAAAATTAGTTAGGGCAGCTTTTGAAGGACCATAACCACTTGAATTTGGCAGACCTCTATAACCTGCTATTGAAGAAACTATCGAAACGTGTCCAGATTTCTTATTTTTAAAATAATCTTCAACAACTTTTACGCAATCAATAACCCCTAAAAAATTAACATTAATTACATTTTTAATCTTATCTGGATCTATACTTTGCTCGTCCTTTGGCTCATAAGTTCCACTTGAAAATAAACAAATGTCAACGTCACCTAAAGCATTTAAAATATCTTTAAAAACATTATTTATTTGGGACCGGTTGGTTACATCCAGGGGAAATGAACTTATGTTGTTGTGTTTAGCTAACTCATCCAAAAGTTCTTTTCTTCTTGCAGATACAGCAACTTTCCATCCCTCGTTAGCAAATTTTTCGGCTACTGCCTTTCCAATTCCACTACTTGCACCTGTAATCCATATTTTTTTCTGATTTTCAGACATAAATTAGTTATACCTTAAATTATGACTAAGAATAAATATTTATCTCTAACATTCATTCTTTTAATAACATTTTTAGCATCTGGAATTGGTGGATTTACTACTGCGACTTTTAAAGAACCTTGGTATTCTCAGATAATTCTTCCAAGTTTCAATCCTCCGAGCTGGGTGTTTGGGCCTGTATGGACAGTTTTGTATATCTTAATGTCAGTAGCAATTTGGCGTATTTGGATAAACTACTATGATAATAAAATTTTAAATTTATATTTTTTACACCTCTTTTTTAATATGATTTGGAGCGTTATTTTTTTTGGTTTTCATCAAATAGGACTAGCATTACTAGATTTAGTTTTAATTCTCATATTTATAGTTCTCTTAATGAAAATTTATTATCTGAAAGATAAGATTAGTTTTTCTCTGATGGTTCCTTACTTTTTATGGAGCGGTTACGCTTTAATGTTAAATTTTAGTATTTTTGTTTTAAACTAAATTAAGCTATATACACACATGAACTACAAAAAAACCTTTAATTTTTTAAGATCTTTACCGGCAAAATTAAATTCATTTTACAAAAAAAAATCAAAATCTGGAATTAAAGTAAATAATAAATCAAAAAATAAGAAAGATTTTGATCCAGTAACTAATTTTGATAAATCTTTTGAAAAATATATAAGATCATTAATTCTAAAAAAATTTCCTAATGACTCTATTATCGGAGAAGAGTTTGATGATAAAAAGTCGGATAATCATTTTCAATGGTCAATCGACCCGATAGATGGAACAAGAGCTTTTGTTATCGGAGCACCGACTTGGTCTAACTTAATAGGCCTTACTTTTAACGAAAAATCAAAAGTTGGTTTAGCAAATTTTCCAGAATTAAATAAATTTTATATAAATGATCAAAAAAAATCCTATATTTTCAAAAATAATAAAAAAAAAATTCTTAAATCTTCTAATAATAGCAATTTAAAAACAGTTAAAATTATCGGAAACTTTCATGGAACCTTAAGCTATGAAAGGCAAAGAAAAGTTATAAAGAAATTTGGTTGGTCATTTAGGTTAGCTGGATTTGATGCTTTAAATTATTGTTTATTAGCCGAGGGAACAGTAGATGCTGTGATAGAAGCTAACTTAAAGCCTTATGATATTTTACCTTTAATACCCATCATCAAAAACTCAGGCGCAATAGTAACTAATTGGAAAAATGAACCTGCAGAAATAGGAGGTAATATTATTGCTTCATGTAATAAAGCTTTACATAACAAGATTCTAAGATTACTAAAACCTTTTACAAAAAAATGATTAATTTATTTATAAATAGAGTTTTTAGAGCTATCAAAATAGATATAGATCTTTACGAAGAAGTTGAAAAAGATAAAAAAGCGACTCTTCAAGCAGGTATTGTAGTTGTGTTATCAAGTCTTGCTGCCGGTGTTGGATCTTTACATTTGGGAGCTTCGAATTTTCTAATTGCTCCTGCACTCTCTCTTTTAAGCTGGTATGTTTGGGCTTATATAATTTATTTTGTTGGCGTAAAACTCTTTGGGGATATTAAAACTAAAAGTGATCACGGTGAACTTTTAAGAACGATTGGGTTTTCAAGTGCACCTGGATTAATCAGAGTCTTTGGAGTCACACCAGAGTTAATGACAGTAACATTTGTTGGTTCAGCGTTCTGGATGCTCGCTTGTATGGTTGTTGCAGTTAAATCTGCATTAGACTACGATAGCCTTTGGAAAGCATTTGGAGTTGTAATAGTTTCTTGGCTAGTGCAAGCATTCTTTTTATTCTTAATAATTGTTTTATTTAAAGGTTTCTAAAGAGGAAAAATTCTTTTTGAAAGGTAGCAACTGTTACAAATTTTGTAGCTGTGCATAATTAAGTTTTGATTTACACTTTCGTCTTCTTTTCTGCATTCTTCACAAACATTATCTGTAGTATCTTTGTTACCGTCTATGACAATATGATCATCGTTTTTCATTAAGAATAATATATCATTAAATTGTGAAAAAATATTTTTTTATAATTTTAATTTTTTTAATAAGTACTTCTGCTCAATCAAAAAATTTTAAAAAAGTGTACTTTGCTGGAGGATGTTTTTGGTGCATGGAGGAGTCCTTTGATGGGGTTGAGGGTGTTTTATCAACAGTTTCAGGTTATTCAGGTGGGCATTTAAAAGATCCTACTTACCATGATGTTATTTATAAAGACACTGGCCACGTAGAGGCTTTAGAAATAACTTATGATCCAAATAGAGTAAACTATGAAAAATTACTTAATATTTTTTGGAGAAATATAGATCCCTTCGACTCAGAAGGTCAATTTTGCGACAAAGGCAAGAGCTACAGATCAGTAATTTTTTATCAAAATCAACTAGAAAAAGAATTTATTGATAAATCCTTTAAAAATTTAGAAAAGAAATTTGATAAAAAAATTGTCACTTTAGTATGGAAATTTGAAGAATTTTACCAAGCAGAAGATTATCACCAAGATTATTATGAAAAAAATTTTATTCGTTATCTAATGTATAAAAAGGCGTGTAAAAGAGAAGATACTTTGAGAGAAATATGGAATTGAAAAAAATAATTTTAGCAATTTTTTTTGTGGGTTTCGTTAGTTCAACAAATGCAGAAATGATAAAACCAGCTGAAAATTTATCTGCTTATGATGTTATCAAAATACAATTAGATGCTTTAAAAAATAATGACGATAAAGATAACGGCATTAAACAAACATGGATTTTCGCTCATCCTGATAATAAAAAAATGACTGGCCCATATCCCAGATTTAGAATTATGCTTTACGATGTACATTATAGAATATTGTTAAACCATTTTTCACACAAGATAGAATTAATTACAAATACTGAAAATAAATTTGTTTATGGAGTAAAAGTTTTAAGCGATGAGAAACAACAATTTTTTTATGAATGGCATGTAAGTAAAGGTAATGAGGAAAATTGCACAAATTGTTGGTTTACTACAGCAGTTTCAATGCCACTTGATCAAGGAAATTCAATTTGAAAAGACCACCTTTTGCTATTCGATACTTAATTATTGGCGCAATATTAGTGGTGCCACCAATACTTAGCACTCATTATGGATCAATATATTTAGGCAAGCATAATGGTGTACTTCTTGGTTTTTGCGTCGGAATAGTTTGTGTATCTTTTGCGTGTTGGAAACTTTTTATTGATGAGTGGAGGGATGACGAGGACTAATGAAATTCGAAATTTCAAGAGACGGAGCCTTAAAACGGCTTGATACTTTTATAAATAGTGAGTTAGTAAATTATAGTTTTAGAAGAAATTTTGATTTAGGGCCAAAAGATAAATCAAATGTATCTTGCTTATCACCTTATATCTCTCACAGATTAATCACTGAATATGAAGTTGCCAAAACTGTTTTAACAAAGTTTCCTTATCAAAAAGTTGAAAAATATATCCAAGAAATTTTTTGGAGAGTTTATTGGAAAGGGTGGCTGGAACTTAGACCTCAAGTTTGGTCAGATTTTATTGAAGATTTGAAAGGGCTAAAGGAGGATGATAATTATAAAAAAGCTGTAAATGCTGAAACTGAAATTGAATGTTTTAATGATTGGGTGAAAGAGCTTAAAGAAAATAATTATTTACATAATCATACAAGAATGTGGTTTGCTAGCATTTGGATATTTACTTTAAATTTACCATGGCAGAAAGGTGCAGAGTTTTTTATGAAATATTTATATGATGGCGACGCTGCCTCTAATACTTTAAGTTGGAGATGGGTCGCAGGTTTGCAAACTAAGGGTAAACACTATGTTGCTCAGTCTTGGAATATTAGTAAGTTCACTAATAATAAATATAAGAATATTAAATTAAACGAAAATGCTTCTCCTTTAACAGATAATAGAGAGTATAAATTAAATGCACTTAATTTTAAAAAAGAAGATAAATCAAATGAAAATTTAATTGTTTTTGAAAACGAATTAAATTTAGAAAATAAATATTTAAAAAAATATAAAAATATTTATTTAGTTTTATTAAGTAATGAGGCTCGAAAGTTAAAGCTCGAGCAAAAAATACTAGATTATAAGTCAAAAATAATTAATGACCAAAAAAAAAGATTTGAAGATTTACAAATCATAGATGAAGTAAAATTTAAAACTCTAACACATGAAATTAAATCTTTTGATGTCTTCCACCCGAGCATCGGAGAAAATTTTTCTTATTTAAATACTATAAGAAAAAAGCAAGATTTAGAGTTAAACTTTGTTTTGAACGAGGAAGATAGGTTTTCTTGGCAATTTTCTAATAAAGGATATTTTAATTTTAAAAATAATATCCCAAAAATTTTAGCTAAATTTATTTGAGTTAATTTATCTTTGCGATTTCGTCTCTCAGAGACTTGCTTAACAAACTATATCCTAAGTCATTCATATGTAATTGATCTTGATCATAAAACTTTTCATATCCAGCTTTTAACATTGGGTTACAGATATCAATGAATTTCCATTTTTCTAGATGATTTATTGTTTTTTTTATTTTATTATTTGTACTAGTAATCTCTTTTAAAAATTTTTTTCTAAAAGGACTTGGTTTTATTGAAATAAAAAAACATTTTGTATTCTTTAATTTTTCTGCAGCTTGAGTCGCAAATAATAAAAATTCTTGATTAATTTGATCAGAATTTAAACCTCTTCCGATATCGTTATCGCCTGCGTAAAATAAAAGTATTTTTGGACTATAGTTTGAAAAAATTCTCTCAAAATATGTTCTACATGAGGATAAAGTCGAACCCCCAAAAGCAAGATTTAACATATTTTTTCCACCAAGATCTTGTTCATAATTTTTCCACATACGAAAAGTAGAACTTCCAAATAATATTATTTCTTTCTGATTAATAGAGCTGTTTATAGCGTTCAATTCAAGTTCTCTAACATCTAATTCAAATTCTTCTTCGATTGGACTTACAAGATTATAATTAGTACTTAAATTTGTTAAATCATGAGTATCATGCTTTACTTTATTAGATAGTTCGATCGCCTCTTCAACATAACTTTTAAAAGTTCTTCTATAATCAAGTAAAAAAGACTTAATTTCCTCCATATTAGTATTGTCTTTTACAAAATTTGAAATTTTAATAGGTTGCTTAATAATTGCTGAATAAACAGTCGAAGAAACTGGTTTGTCAAAGTTTGCTAGAGCTATAGGAACTAAATAAGGTTCAGGTTTCAACCGACTTGCCAAAGCAAATGCACCAGGTTTGAAGGGGCCAGGAGATGTTTCAGTAAAGTTATCTTCTGTTTCAGATGTTCCCTCAGGAGCAATTACCAAAGGCTGGCCTTTATTAATTATATCTTGCGCATCTCTAAAAAATTTATCTTTTCTATCTTTTTTTTCCTCATGAGTCTCATTTAGTAAATCTGACTCTTTAGTATGAACGAATATATAATCTAAATTTTCATAAAAATTATGCCTCCAATATTCTGTATTCCTACTTGCACGAACTATTCTTTTTCCTCCGTCACCGTATTTTGAATATAAAATTTTTGCACTTACAAAATGACTATCTATTGAAAAGGAATGCCCATTAGGCAACTTATTTTCATCATTAGCTGCGAGATGGTTGTAAAAAAAAATATTATTAGCTTTACTTGGAAGATTTTCCATTCCCTTTATAACGTAAGGCACATGATCAAATGCTTTAATAAAATTAGAAAGTGTTAATTTATCTAATGAGTCTTTACTTTTAATTTCTTTTAATTGTTCTACACGATTATAAATTATGTTTAATTCTTTAAAAAATCTTTGCTGCTTTTCAAAACTTTTAAGTGCATCTGACATCAAGTTTGCAATAGACTTTTCAATTTCATTACCAGTTACCATTAAATTGTAAATGATATCAAAAGCTAATTCATGAGAGTATCGATTTTCTAATAAGTGTGGCACACTATATATTTTTGAATTTACAGGAAGTTTAGAAAAATTATCTTGTATTAAAAATTTCAAGAGTTCTATTTCGTTTTTAGCAGCGTATCTTGCCAGCCCCGTTGCGCTTTGCTGATATCTTCCTAATTGCCAAATTTGTCTTTTGAGAAGCTTGATGGCTAGAACAGGATTTTCTAATATTAAATTATTAATAACCTCATTGGATAGATGTAATATTCTTGTATCTCTAGTTACCTTAATTGAATATGGAAATTTAATTAATCTTTTGCCACAAGATAACGAAAACGCTACTCCTGGTCTTGCTATCGATCTATATTTTTTCTTAATTGAATTATCTATTTTGCTATTAAATGAACCTTCAACTTTTCCAGATAGCAATATATTTAATCCACTGCTATCATTACCTTCTAGTGTTATGATTTCATCTGTAGAGTATAACTTTATCTCACCTAAATTCAGTAATTTTTTAACATCCTCCTCAACTATAGAAGAAAAAAAAATTGTATCTTTTATTTTTTCATAATTACTTTCGTTAATTCCAGAATTTGATCCCTTAGATATTTGATAATTATTTTGTTTAAAAGCAGTGTCAAGATTTCTAGTCGACCATAAAAGATTGGTTGAAAAAAATAATATATAAGATAAAAAAGTTGCAACAAAGTTTGGGTCAACACTTTCAATTTCATCTAGGTAACTTAAATCAAAAGAATAATATTCAGTATTTTCATCAATCAATATTTCAGCCATAAATCTACCTGGAGGATTTAATCCAGATATACCTAATGGTGAATTTCTTTTATTGATCTTTGCAAACGTAAGAGAATTTTTTTCAAAGTATTTATTAAATTTTACATTTCCATCTAAAAGAAAATAAATTTTTTTCGATATTTCATGTTGCTTTGCTAATATTGTTTTTTCCTTACTTTTTGAAAATTTAATAGCATTTTCTAAAATTTTTTTAGTTACTGGTTTACTCGATAGAGCAAAACCAGCATCTTTCATAACTGATCTAAATTGTTCGTAATTGCTCATTATTTTAGAATACTAATTTTATGTCTTACTATTACTTTATTTTTTGCATATCTGACTTGAAGAGGATTTAGTTTTGTTTATTTACTTAATTTTGAGCACTTTTTAGAGCAATATTTAACCATCGGCCAATTTAATCTCCATTTTTTTCTCCAGGTAAAAGATTTATTACAAACTGGACAGTTTTTTTTAGGAAGATCAGTTTTTTTTATCACTTAAGGAGATGTTTGTTTTTGATAAATAAAAAATAAGCTGCAATTTCATAGAAAATATTTAATATGAAAAACAAAGGTTTAATCCTAAATATTTTATATAAAAAATTATATTTAGGAACGTTTTTCCAAATTATTAAAAAAGATTCTGCTCCATCAATTACTTTGCCATCTTTTATAACATGCATTCTTCTTAAAAGTTCTTTATAAGATTTAGAGGTAATTTTCTGAGCTTCTTTATTATTAGTTACATCTATCCACTCTACACTGTTATCACTATGTTTTTTGTAATGATTGATTTCAGCTCTACAAATATTACATGAATTATTAAAAAAAACTTTAACCATTAGTATTTTCTTTTATAAAATTATTGGCAGCTTTGAATATTCTTGTTTTTCTCTCTTTATTCATTTTCTCAGAAACTCTAACCATCATTGCAAGACGAGGATTTTTTAAGAAGAATTTCTTATGTCTATCTATAAATTTCCAATACAATCCGTCCATTACATCACACCATGGACCTTTTTTAAAATGCATCATCTTTAAAAAATAACTTGAACCGCAAATATAAGGTTTAGTTGCAAATATTCCGCCGTCACTAAATAATCCCATCCCATAAACATTCGGTGCCATTACCCAGTCTGATGAGTCCACAAACATTTCCATAAACCATTTGTAAACTTGTTTAGGGTTTATCTCACAAAGATTCATTATATTTGCCAATATCATTAGCCTTTCAATATGATGCGACCAGCCGTAGTTTTTAGCATTATTGATTGCATGATCTAACGGATCTAAACCAGTATTTCCGTCGTACCAGGATTTTTTCATTTTTCTTTTATGATTAAAAAAATTAGTGTTATCTAATCGTTGATCATAGTTTTGGTAAATTCCTCTCATAAACTCTCTCCAACCTATAATCTGTCTTATATAACCTTCCAAGGAATTCATAGGTATTTTGTTTTCAATCTTTCTTAACTTCTCTATTATCTCCTCTGGTGCTATTAATCCTAAGTTTATAAGTGGACTTAACGCGCTATGAAAAACAGTATTTGATTTATCTGTTACTGCATCCTCATAATCCCCAAAAAGCTTTATTCTCTCTTTCAAAAACTCATCAAGCCACTTACTTGCGTCTTTTCGTGTCGTTGGAAACCAAAATTTATCAGCATTTCCTGGATGATCTTTAAAATTAGAATTTATAAATTTTTTAAGTGTAGTAGTTTCCTTTGTTTCTTTTACTTTAGAAATTACAGGGACCTTAATAGTATTCGGAAGTTTTTTTCTATTTTCATCATCGAAACTCCATTTATTTCCTTTTGGAGTTCCGTTTTTATTCATCAATAAATTCATTTTTGTTCTTACAATTTTATAAAAATTTGCCATGAAAGGCCGCTTATTTTTAGAAAGGTAATCTTTAAATTCCTGCCTCTCCATTAAAAACATTGGAGATCTAACTTGGTTAATCTTAAGTGAATTTTTTTTTCCTAAATTTAATATTCTTTTTTCAAAAAAATTTATCCTCGATTTCAAAAAAGGTAATTTCTCTTATCTTTTTTTCTTTTATAATTTTTTCTAATTTTTTTTCGTAGGATAATTTAAAATCTTTATTTACATCTTTATATATTAAATTAAAATTTTTTGTTTTAAGCTCATCTCTAAATGATCTCATTGAAGATAAAAATAAAATTATTTTTAGTTTGTGATGTTTTTCAAAGGTGCATAAACCATAATCTTCTGCCATAAAAAAAGTATGGTCTTTATAATCAGAGAGATATTTTGGGTTAAAAAGTTGATTTCCTAAAATTATAAAAAGCTTCATAAACAACAAAATACATATTTTATTTAGATATTACACGCGTCATTATTTGCATGTAAATAACCTTTAATAATGTTATTTTTATTTATGAAAAAAGTAATTTTAGGAGCAACTGGATCAATTGGTTCTTCTTTAGCAAAAAAATTAGTTGACAGTGGAGAACAGGTGCACTTAGTCGGAAGAGATGATACCAGTCTATCGGAGTTAGCAAAAAATTTAAGTTCTACATTTACTGTTTGCGATGTTTTAGAGGAGAATTTTTCAGAGAAAATACTGAATGATTTAAAAGATGAGCCAATAAATGGATTAGCTTTTTGTGTAGGATCAATTGATTTAAAACCATTAAAGTTAACAAAAAAAAGTGACTTCATGCAATCATTCAATTTAAATCTTATTTCTGCAACTGAAGTAATTAAAACCTTAGCAGATAATTTAAAAAAAAATAAAGGCTCGATTGTTTTATTTTCAACGGTAGCTGTAAAACAAGGCTTTCCAAACCATGCAATAGTTTCATCAGCAAAAGGTGCCATAGAAGGTTTGACTCTAGCTTTAGCAGCTGAGTTCGCTCCAAATGTCAGAGTTAATTGTATAGCACCTAGTTTGACAAACTCTAAAATTTCAAATTTTTTACTTAAAAATGAAAAAGTTGTAGAGGGTATTGCCAAAATGCACCCAATGAAAAGAATAGGTGAGGGTGGAGACTCAGCTTCTGTCGCAAAGTTTCTCTTAACAGATGAAAGTTCTTGGATAACAGGCCAAATATTAGGTGTTGACGGAGGAAGATCATCTGTCGCATGACAATTTTTAAAAAAACAACTAAATAATGTTCATGAAAAATCTATTTGTAATAATTCTTACTCTGTTGTTAAGCACAAGTTTAATGGCTGCGGGAAGCGATAGCAGTAGCGACTCATCCTCAAACGAAGAATCTTTATACAAAGATGCAGTTAAACTTGTTAAGAGAGCTGGAAAATTAGAAAAAAAAGATAAGACTGACAAAGCTAAAAAACTGTATTCACAAGCTTTTGATAAATTAGAAAAAGCATATAAATCAGATAAACAAAATCCTGATATTCTTAACTACATGGGATTCACAACAAGAAAAACTGGAAACTTTGAAAAAGCCGAAAAGTTTTATTTAGAAGGTTTAAGTTTAAAACCAAATCATAATGGTATTAATGAATATTTAGGTGAACTTTATGTGCAAACTAATAGAATTGATAAAGCTAACGAAAGATTAGAAGTTCTAAAGAGTTGTAATTGTAAAGAATATAGTGAACTTGAATTAATTATTAAAACTAAGGGCTCAAAAGTTTACTAAGATAAATCTACTGCAAACTTTTTTAATTTTTCAATTGGTATAAGTTCTAAGGTTTTAATATTTGTCTTTTTCAAATAAACTGAACAGGCTGCGTCTTCTTCGATAGCTCTAGCGTACCAAGTTGCACATACACACCAGCAGTCACCCTCTTTCAAACCTGGAAATCCAAATTCAGGATGAGGTGTGATCAAATCATTACCTACCTTTTTTGACCAAAGTAAAAATTTATCTGTCACTTTTGCACAAACTGTATGAACCCCTCTATCATTTTTATCTGTATTACAACATCCATCTCTAAACCAACCTGTTAAAGGGTCATTAGAACATGGTTCTAAAGGCTCACCGAAAACATTTTTTTGAATTTCATTACTCATCTTGAAAAAACATTAGCAATTTTTTTATCTATTTCTAGATTAAATGAAAAGGATCTTCTCTCTCCACTTGATTTAAATGGATATGCTGTATGCATCAAATAATGTGGAAAAAGAATTACATCACCTTCTTTGGGCTGATGATTGTAAATACTATCACTTAAAAACATCTTGTTTCCATTTATAAAATCTATTGTGCCATCAATTTTTGATTTTTTATGGCCCTTTGGAACAAATTTTGGAATTTTTAAGTAACCCACACCAGATATATGTCCATCATGGTAATGTATTGGGTTATATTCATTATTAAATTGTCTCACTATCCAAAAATTTTTAATTGAAATTTTCTTTACATTTTTTCCAATAGTTTTAAAAACATATTTTTTTACCTCATTAAAAATTACTTTTTCTAAATTTTTTTTTACAAAAGATTTCGGTAATTGAAATTCTTGTTTTACCTGCCCGACTAATTTTTTTGAATAATCCAGTTTTTTTAATAAACTTTTTTTATTCAAAATTTGGTCAACTTCATTATTGATTTTATTTATTAATTTATTTGAAAATTTTAATTTAGCTATTTTTGGACCAAAAGGGCTTATTACTTTCATAATTATAGTTTTGTCGGGTTAGGCTGACCTTTATAAACTTTTTCGGGATCAAATTTTTTTTCTTTTTCTTTAAATTCTAATTCAATTTCTTCAGAATTTTTAATTTTTCCTAAAGGTATTGATCTATAAAAGCATGATTTATATCCTACATGGCAACTTGCTCCGTTTCCTATATCTACTGACATCCACAATGCATCCTGATCATCATCTATTCTTAAATCAATGACCTTTTGAACAAAACCACTAGTCTTTCCTTTGTGCCAAATATTTTTTCTAGATCTACTCCAATAATGAGCCTCTTTAGTTTCAATTGTTTTTTTTAAAGCTTCCTCATTCATGTAACCGTGCATTAATAATTCACCGGAGCCACTGTCAGAGGTGGTTACTGGAATAAGTCCATCTTTATCAAATTTAGGAGATAGAAATTTTCCCTCTTCTACCTCATATACATTTTCTCTTTTTTTAAACATGAACGTAAAATAATGAAAAAAAGACGAAATAGCAATTTGCATTAATCAAAGATGTCCTATAAAACCTTCGAGCAATGAAATTAGTTAAAGACATCGATAAAAATTCCTTAAAAAAGTCAGAAGTTTCTGACAAGCAGGCTGAAGAGGCTTTTAAAACAATCTTAAAATGGATCGGGGAAGATCCAAATAGAGAGGGTTTAATTGAGACACCTAAAAGAGTTATTAAAGCTTTTAAAGAGTATTTTAAAGGGTACCATCAAGACGCTGAAGCAGACTTATCTAAAACTTTTGGTGACGTTGAGGGCTATGACGATATGGTTGTTGAAAAAAATATTACTCTTGAAAGTCATTGTGAACATCATATGGCACCAATTATTGGGGTTGCTCACGTTGCTTACATTCCAAACAAAAAAGTTGTGGGGTTAAGTAAATTAGCTAGAACAGTAGAAGTCTTTTCAAAAAGACTACAAACCCAAGAGAGACTTACAATGCAAGTTGCTAAAACTTTAATGAACGCACTTGACGCAAAAGGTGTTGCGGTAACTGTTGATGCAGCGCACCAATGTATGACAATGAGGGGTATCAAAAAAGAAAAAGCCACTACAGTAACCAACTATTTTTTAGGTTCTTTTAGAGAAGATTTAAGTATACAAAATAGGTACTTAAGATACATTGCAAAATAGATGTCAGAAAAATTTAAAGCTGTAGTAATAGATAATCAAAACGAAAAATTCACAAGAGAAATTAAAGAAATCGATATAAGTCATCTTAAAGATGGAAACGTTTTAGTAAAAATAGATTACTCTAGCTTGAATTTTAAAGATGCGATGATTTTAAAAGACGGTGGGAGAATAGTAAGAAAATTTCCATTTGTTCCAGGAATTGATTTTTCAGGCACCGTAGTTGAAAGTCAAGATGATAAATTTAAAAAAGACGATAAAGTAATTTTAACTGGTTTCAGAGTTGGAGAGGCTTACTTTGGTGGTTTCGCTCAGTATGCAAAAGTTGACGCTAATTTTTTAATAAAAATACCAAAAAGTTTAGATACCCTTAAGTCTATGATGCTAGGCACAGCAGGTTTTACGGCTCTTCTATGTTCTTTTGCAGTTAAAGCCAAAGAGGAATTATTGTTAGGTGAAAAAGTAAAAGATGTTTTGGTAACTGGTGCTACAGGAGGAGTGGGAAGTATCGCCATAATGATCTTATCTAAAATGGGATATGATGTTCACGCCGTTACAGGAAAAAAAGATAAAAACGATTATCTAAAAGATTTAGGTGCAAAAAACATTATAGACAGAAAAGAGTTCGAGGGAGAAAGCAAGCTTCTTGAAAAAGGAGTTTGGGACGGAGTCGTTGATACTGTAGGAGGTGCTTCTCTTACAAAAATATTAGCTCAAACCAAACCAGGTGGTATTGTGGCGCTTCCAGGAAATGCAGGAGGAATAAAGATAAATACTAATTGTATGCCTTTTGTTATCAGAGGAGTAAAACTATGGGGCATCGACTCGTCTGGTTCCTCAATAAAACGAAGAGAGTTTGTCTGGGGCGAAGCAGCCAAATTGATTGATTTTTCTAAAGTTCAATCATTTACTAAAGAACTTTCGTTCACTGAACTTTTAGATGTTTATCCAAAGCTTCTAAAAGGCGAGTTATTTGGAAGAACTATAGTAAATCCAAATAAATAAACTATAATTATTAAATAATGGATTGGGATAAATTAAAAATTTTTCACACCGTTGCAGAAGCATCGAGTTTCACTAAAGCATCTACTATTCTAAATTTAAGCCAATCAGCAATAAGTCGCCAAATTCAAGGTTTAGAGACCGATTTAAAGGTCCAATTATTCGAACGTCATGCGAGGGGATTAGTTCTTACTGAAAATGGCGAATATCTTTTTAAATCAGCTCATGAAATTATTTCAAAGCTTAAAGATGTTGAGTCGAATTTAAGTGGTCAAAAAGATAAGATAAACGGAAAATTAGTTGTTACTACTGTCGTAAGTTTTGGAACTACATGGTTAACTCCTCGAATAAAAGAATTCATGGATCTTCATCCTGACATAGAAATAGAGCTAATTTTTAATGATGCAGAGCTCGACTTAGCAACTCGTCAAGCTGACGTTGCAATTAGGATGAGAAGACCAAAACAATTAAATTTGATTCAAAAAAAATTTGTGGATTTTAATTATCATATTTATGGGTCAAATGAGTATTTAGAGAAAAATGGGTATCCAAAGACCTTAAAAGATTTAGATAAACATAAATTTATAACTTATGGTAAGGGAGCTCCATCTCCTGTTTACAATCCCGATTGGGTTTTAAAAATAGGTGCAAAAGATGGAAAAAAAAGAAAATCTGTGATGAAAGTAAACAGTGTTTACGGGCTGTTATTAGCTGTTCAAAGTGGAGTTGGTTTAGCCGCACTTCCAGATTATATTACTCATAATATAAGTGGCATCACTAAAGTTTTACCAAACGAAACAGGTAAGCCAACGGAAACTCATTTCGTATATCCAGCATCATTGAAAAATAATGCGAGACTTATAGCTTTTAGAAATTTTTTATTTAGTAAAGTAAACGAATGGAAATTTTAATCTCATTTATAATACCCTTTATAATACTACTTACAGTTGTAGTATTTGTTCATGAATATGGTCATTATTACTATGCTAAGAAGTACGGAGTAGGCGTCACAGATTTTTCTATAGGATTTGGTAAAGAAATATTTGGTTTTAACGACAAATCTGGAACACGATGGAAATTCTGCGCTATTCCTCTTGGTGGATATGTAAAATTCTTTGGCGATAGAAATGTTTTTAGCCAAGCAGAGCAAGAAGAATTATTAAAAAAATATAGCAAAGAAGATCAAGAAAAATTATTTGTAGTCAAACCTTTATATCAGAGATCTATGATAGTAGCGGCTGGACCTTTTGCAAATTTTTTATTAGCAATATTTATTTTTGCATTCATTTACATGTTTGCCGGAAAAGATTTTACTCCTGCTCAAATACAGGAGGTTCAAATAGAAAGTCCTGCTGAAGAGGCAGGCATTAAGTCAGGAGATATTATTCAATCTATAAATGGCAAAGATGTAAATAGTATTATGGAAGTTTCCGCTTTCATTAATTCCTCTTCATCAAAGGTAATTGATATTGGTATATTAAGAAATAACAGTAAAATTACATTTTCTGTAAAACCTGAGATAATTAAAGGGGAGGACTCTTTAGGTAATAAAGCTAATAAAAAGATTATCGGTATAAAAATAGCACCTTTAAATGATGAAATTAATAGAGAAAGATTAGGCCCAGCAACTGCTTTATTCTATGCTTTTAAAGAGACTTGGTTTGTTATTGATGCTTCTTGGAATTTTATTATTTCAATGTTTAAAGGCACTGGTGACACCACTCAACTTGGCGGCCCTATAAAAATAGCTAAAATCACTGGTCAAGTTGCAAAACTGGGCTTTGTAGCGTTTCTTAGCATTATGGCTTACATATCTATCAGCTTGGGATTTATTAATTTATTACCTATCCCTATGTTAGATGGCGGACACTTGATGTTTTATGCTTTTGAAAAGATTTTAGGCAGACCTTTAACTCAAAAGACCCAGGAAGGATTTTTTCGAATCGGTCTTTTTTTACTACTTTCTTTAATGTTTTTCACAACATTTAATGATTTAAGAGATTTGGGCTTATTTTAAGCCATTTTTTTATTCAAAAAAGTCAATAAAATCAGTGTTTTTTGATCACACAATATGTAGTGTTGATATTTACGTGAAACACCAAAAAAATGTTGATTTTATTGGATTTTTGTAGAGATTAGTAAATAACTAAGGGGCATAAATGAACAAAAAACAATTAGTAGCAAAAATATCGTCCACACTGGGTCAAAGCAAAGCTGACGCTGAAAGAACCTTTGATTCAATAACGACTATTATTTTAGATGCGTTAAAGAATGACGATACTGTGAAAATAGCTGGATTTGGTACTTATAAAGTAGCAAAAAGGAAAGCTAGGGTAGGAAGAAACCCAAGAACAGGGGAATCCATTCAAATTGCAGCATCTCAGAAAGTTAAGTTTTTACCAGCTAAAAGCTTAAAAGAAATGTTTAACCGATAAACTCTAAGTTTAGCCCTTATTTGATAATCTCAAATAAGGGCTAAATACTTGCAAAAACTGCATAGCTCAAGTTAAGTTAATTCAATTCCTTTTCAATTTTATTAATCCTATAAAACTTGCTCAACAAGGGAGTAATTATGAAAAAATACTTAGGATACTTTCTAGCAGGTACAGCCATTTATTTTGGCTTTGCAGGTCTTGGTTATGCTGAGACTACAGTGTCTGCAGAAGTACAATACATTTTTAATACCCTATTATTTTTAATGTCAGGTTTCTTGGTCATGTGGATGGCCGCAGGTTTCGCAATGTTAGAGTCAGGATTGGTAACATCAAAATCTGTATCAGCAATCTGTGCAAAAAATATAGGTTTATATTCAATCGCCGGAGTAATGTTCTGGTTGGTTGGTTACAATTTAGCTTACGGTATCCCAGAAGGCGGATATATTGGCTCATTCACACCATGGAGTGATAATTCAGCATTAGAGACAGGATATTCTGATGGTTCTGATTGGTTCTTCCAAATGGTGTTCTGTGCAACTACAATGTCGATCGTATCTGGTACGTTAGCTGAAAGAATTAAGATCTGGCCATTTTTCTTATTTGCCGCAATTTTAACTGGAATTATTTATCCAATTTCAATGGGCTGGCAGTGGGGTGGCGGATGGTTATCTGTTGCTGGATTTTCAGACTTTGCTGGTTCAACATTAGTACATGCTGCAGGTGGTGCTGCCGCTTTAGCAGGTGCAATAGTGCTTGGAGCAAGAACTGGAAGATTTAGTTCTAGCGGCGGAGTCAAGTCTATGACACCATTTGCTGCATCATCAATTCCGTTAGCAACTCTAGGAGTATTTATACTTTGGTTAGGTTGGTTCGGATTTAATGGTGGATCTCAATTAGCTTCAGGAACGTTAGAAGACGTTTCATCAGTTGCAACAATTTATATCAATACGAACTTAGCTGCAGGTGGTGGTGTTTTAGCTGCCGCAACTGTTTCTAGAGTAATTGGTGGTAAAACTGACGTAGTAATGATGCTAAACGGTGCGATAGCCGGTCTAGTAGGTATTACGGCAGAGCCATTAACACCAAGTCCGTTAGCTGCAATCTTTATTGGAGCAATAGCAGGAGTATTAATGTACTTCTCAGTAAAATTATTGTTCAAAATGAAAATTGATGACGTAGTTGGTGCCATTCCAGCACACTTAGTAGCTGGAGTATGGGGTACATTAGCAGTGCCATTAACAAATGGTGACGTTTCTTTTGGGGCTCAACTCCTAGGAACCGTCTCAGTAGTGGTATTCGTATTCGTAGTCTCACTAATTGTTTTCCAAGCTATTAAGAGCACAATTGGATTAAGAATTAGTAAAGAAGCTGAAAGACTAGGAACTGACAAAGCAGAAGTCGGTGTAATAGCTTACGGTATAAGAGACTAAAACAATTTAGCTTATCTCCTCCCTCGTTAGTTGGAGAAATATTAAGGCCCGGAGACCCCCTTCGGGCCTTTTTCAATTAGGCTTAAATAATTTTGATGGGTATTTTTTTAGGTTGTATTCCAGTTTTAAAAATTAGTACTTTAATACAAATATTTTCGTTTTTTTAAGATTTTTAATTAATTTTTAAATTTTTTAAAATAGTGATATTTTTAATTTAAATCCGTCTAAGTTAAAAATTTATTTTTCTAAAAAATTTTATTAAACAATCGTTAAAGTTGTATTAACAAATCTATTGAAGAATATAAGTAATTTGATGTTTTTTTAATTCTCATTTTCTTTCCAAATCTTTTCCCAATCAACATTTGGTGATAAACCAAATATAGAATTTATATTTGTAAAATGAATGGCAAGTGAAGGTATTGGAGAAATACACAATTCTTTATTATAAATTTGATGAAGTGGTTTTTCAAAAGGAGCATGTTCTTTTGTGCACATGCTTAGATACTTCTCCCAATATTTTTCTATAATTTTCTTGCTAGTCAAGAAAGTACACAATGTTTCATTAACCTTCCTCCAATGATAATTCAGACCTAAAAAATTCTGTGTTAAATTTGCTTTAGTATATAAATATGGATAATCAGAGGGACATATTATTATTTCATTATTTATTTGAGAAGAAATTCTCTCGTAAGTTAATATCATTTCACCAATCGAGTCTTTTTGATGAAGATAATCATCTTCAACAAAATAAATTAAATCTTCACAATTTTTAGCTTCTAATAAAGATTGATTGATATTAGCCATATTAGACATTTGACTTTCTGTAACTGGTTCTCCTCGCTCATTTAATTTTTCAATATTATTCTTAAATTTCGAAAGATCTAAATTGATAAGTTCATATTTAGTTTGAAAATTTTTAAAGATTTTATCAATTTTTTCTAAATCATCTTTTGATGAATTGTGGTCAATTATTTTGAAGTTTATTTTTATCTTTTTTAATTGTGGATTATGGTAAGTCGAATTTAAAATAGACCTTATAGTTCTTGTAGTATATTCAATTTTTTCTTTCTCAAATAACCTAGACTTAGATTGAGTCAGCATATTTACACTCGTACAAGTTCTAATGATAATATCTAAAGCCTTTACTTGTCTTGTAATTTTTATTTTACCCAGTGGAAGATTTATAGAGTTTTGTCCGATTAAACTTAAGTCATCATTAATTCTCTTTCCAGAAGTAACAATTTCAAATGTATTTTGATCAATAATTTCAAAACCTAATTTCCTACAAATCTTAATAAAGACTTTTTTTAAAAATCTAGTTTTTTTTGTATTTTTGATATTTTTCATACTAGTAAAATATATATAATAGTTTAAATATTTGATCTATGAGTATTAAATCTTCACAAAAATTGGTTGAAGAAGCCAATGAAATCATCGAAACACTTGGTCCATCGGAAATAAAGAGTCTTTTTGAAAAAAATGAGATAACTTTAATTGATGTCAGGGATATCAGAGAACTTTGGAGAGATGGTACAATTGAAAATGCAAAACACATCCCAAGAGGGATGCTAGAATTCTGGTTAGATCCTAATAGCAGCTATTATCAAGAGAATAAAATTAAAGATACTAAAAAAATGGTTTTTTTCTGTGCAATGGGTTTTAGATCTGCACTTGCTACTAAAGCACTAGTTGATATGGGTTTTAGAAATGTTGCAAATGCTAAGGGTGGATTTGATGCTTTAAAAAATGCTGGACTAAAAGTAGTTCAAAAAGATAAAAAATAATTATTTACTGGCCTCTTTTAAAACAAATTCAATTCTATCCTGACCCCAGAAAATTTTATTATTAGAGACAAAAGTTGGAGCTCCAAAAACTCCTTTTTCATATGCCTCACTTGTCTTTTTTTTTAAACTATCTTTAATTAAAGAGGAGGTAGCTCTTAAAACAAAAGTTTTCGGATTAACATTTAAGTTTTTTAAAACCTTTTGAATTATATTTTCGTCATTCATATTTAAACCGTCCTGCCAAACAGAGTTAAATATATTATCAATATAATAGCTTTTAAAATTATCTTCTTCTGCCACAAATACACCCCTCATTAAATTCAAACTTCTAATTGGAAAATAAGAGTTAAATTTAAATTTTACGTTATTTTTTTCAGCTATCAATTTACAGTCTCTAATCATATGTTTAGCTTTTGCCGGTATAAAAGCTGGAGCCTTAATTCCATGCAAATTATGTAAACCACCTAAAAGAATTGGTTTATATCTAATTTTTATTGATGCTTTGTTTTCAATTTTTCTAATTTCCTTATGTGCGAGAAAAGAATATGGACTTACAAAATCGAAATAAAAATCAAAAGGCTTAATCATTGAAACTAATTTTTTTGGCAAAGAAAATTCTAAAAAACCAATAAATGACTAATCCAATAGGCCCAGAAAAATAAGTAATTACTAATGAAGGTATTATAACAATTTTTGGGATAAAATATTTTCTTGCATCCCTAACTATCCACGCTCCTGCGAATAAGCTAATTGCAAGAAAATGGAGCCAAAAAATTAAGAGCAAAATTTCGTTTGAAAACATTGAATATAGTCCATCTAATCCGTTATATAATTCAAATCCGCTTAAAATATTATTATCTAAGTAAAGATTGTATGATAAATAGCCGTAAGCTGTAGCTAAAAGAATAGGGGCAATAATTGATTGTGCAAAGAAATTTGTAATACCATGGTTAGGAAAAATAATTAATAGCAACCAAAATGGAATTACTCCCCAGTTTGCGGCTAAATAAATAGTTTCTGAATTTATTAAATCTAAAAGATTATTTATCATTAAAAATAATATAGTATATTAAATAAATGAATCCCACATTAAATAAAAGTGATTTTGATGACCTGACTACAAATCTAAAAGATCTAGCTTACTCTTATTTAGAAAAATATAATCCATCAAAACAGCAGTTAAAAGTATATTTATTAAAGAAATACTTATTAAAAATAAAAGGAAGTAGATCTAAAAAAGAAGTTTCAGAAATTATAGATGAAATAATTTTAAATTTAGAAAAGAATAAGATTTTAAATGATGAGATGTACTCTGACTCAAAGGCTAGGATGTTTTTAAAAAGAGGTTACTCCCTTAATAAGATAAATCAGTCATTAAGAAGCAAAGGAATAGAAGATAAATATGTAAAGCAAAGTATTGATAAAATTAAAGAAAACGAAATAGAACCTGATTTTGTATCTGCTTTAAAGCTTTGCAAGAGAAGAAGAATAGGACCTTTAAGACCAGAGAGTAATCGTGAAATATTTTATAAAAAAGACATGGGAATATTAGCTAGGGGAGGATTCAGTTTTGATTTATCAAAAAGAGTTTTAGATTTGGATACCCAAGAATTTAATAAATTAATCAAGCTTATCTGATTTTTTATTTTTTTCTTCTTCGACTAAAATATCAAGCTTTCTTTTTAATGCATTTCTTACCAGAATAAAAAATAATACACCAAAAAAGGTTACAGAAAGTATTATAATTAAAATTGTTTTAATCATTTAAATTTTCAGAACGTTTAATCAATAAACTAGGATTTCTATAATCTTCTTTACCATACAAAAAAGGCTTTTCATCTAATGTTTTGATTATTGCACCAGCATTTTGAGCTATAGCATGTCCCGCAGCGTAATCCCATTCATTTGCTCTTTCTCTAGCTGCGTAAATATCGTACTCACCTGTTGCTATTACACAAAATTTATATGAGCTAGCCATTTTTACAATTGATGTAACATTAAATTGTTTTAATTTGTTTAAGATTATATCTGAAGGTTTGATGACACTAGATAGAGCTACAACTTTTCCTTTTGGCTGTTGTTTTTTACAAGAAATCCTTTTTGTAACATTCTCTTCGATCAAATAACTTTCTCCAGGAGAGTACGAGAAAAAAAGCCGTTTCTTTTTCGGAGCACCCACAAGTCCAAGAACAGGTACAGTATTTATTACTAAAGCTGCATTTAATGTATATTCATCTTTTCCAGCTATATATTCTTTTGTCCCATCAATAGGATCAATCAACCAAAAAATTTTCGATTTATTTTTTTCTTTTAGATTAACTGTTTCTTCAGAAATAATTGGTATATTAGGTGTTAAACTAGAAATTTTTTTTGAAATAACGTCATTCACTTTTAAATCTCCATTGCTTACAGGAGAACCATCCTCCTTGATCTCAATTTTTAAACCATCGTTGTAAAGTTTTATTGTATCCTCTCCTGCCTCTATAAAAACATCTATGAGTCCTTCCGCTATTTTTTTTAACTCAGCCTTATTCACTTTCTACTCTTTCTAATTTTACGTTTTCGATGTTAATTACTCTTTTTCCGTAATTTTCAAAATTAACTGTTACTTTATTACCTATAATAGATTGCACTTGACCTATACCCCATTCACTATTAGCAGGGTTTTTAACATAATCACCTGGTTCGAAATCAATAAGCATTATGGAAAATAAATAATAAATATATTATACACTTTAATAATGAATTCACTAGGAATTAATAAATCAAAGAAAGAAACAAAAGTAGTTGTTGCAATGTCTGGAGGCGTAGACTCGTCTGTTGTAGCCGCTCTAATGAAAGAGGAGGGTTATGATGTTAAAGGTATAACTTTAAAACTTTATGATGACACAAAACAATCTAAAGAGGGAAGACAGTGCTGTGCGGGACAAGATATAATGGATGCTAAAAGAGTCTCAGAAAAGATAAATATTAACCATGAAATTTTGTATTATCAAAAAAAATTTAAATCAGAAGTTATAGATTCTTTTATTGATAGTTATGCAGCTGGAGAAACCCCTATCCCATGCGTTCAGTGTAATCAGACTGTAAAATTTAGAGATTTATTTAAATATGCTAAAGATTTTAAAGCAGATGCATTAATTACAGGTCACTATGTATCAAGAATTCAAAACAATGGTCAGGCGAGTATGTATAGAGCTAAAGATATAAATAGAGATCAAAGCTATTTTCTGTTTAGCACAACACAAGAACAGCTTGATTATTTGAGATTTCCTTTGGGCGAAATTGATAAATTTGAGACAAGATCCATAGCAAAAAAACTAAACTTAAATGTTGCTGATAAACCGGATAGTCAAGATATCTGTTTTGTACCAAATGGTGATTATAGTTCAGTTATAAAAAAATATAGACCCGAGTCATTTCAAAAAGGAGACATAGTTGATCTCAATGGAGATAAAATCGGTGAACATCAGGGAATAATTAATTACACGATAGGTCAAAGAAAAGGAATTAAAATTTCAAGTGAAAAACCTCTTTACGTAATAAATATTAATGCCAATGAGAACAAAGTTATTGTCGGAAATAAAGAAAATTTAGAAATCAAACAAATCCAACTTAGAGAATTAAATATTTTGGCAAACAAAGATGACTTTAACGAAATTATTAATATTAAAGTTAGGTCAACAGGTAGACTTTTAAAAGCAAAAATAAAACTTGTTAAAGACTATGCTCAAGTCGAAATCTTAGATAAAGAGACTGGGATTTCACCGGGACAAGCATGTGTTTTTTATTCAAAAGACTCTTTTGGGGATAAAGTACTAGGGGGTGGCTGGATAGATAAGACTTTTAACAATAAGTTATCCACGTAGTTAACATACAGCTACAAGACACGCATTAAGTGATTACAAATATCGATCGCTTGTGATTTAATATTCTTAATTAAGAGGCAACTCTTAACTGGCCATTTAGGGAAAAACCGAGAGGTTCAAGCCTAAAGGGCAGAAAGGTGAACCTAGTAGCGCTAGAATAGTTCACCGGGATGGCTTGGCGGTAGCGCCTAAAACGACGAGCCAAAACTACTAAATTTCTGGGCGAAAGCCTAGAAATTTATGTGGTTCTCCTCCAAAAAAACCTAGATAACAAATAAAATAGAATAACTCCAACAAAATAATTCCATTCTAACATGTGTTTGAAGTGTGTATTACCTTTGGTTATTAGAGTGGGTAAACTCAAAATAGCGACTATTACTAATAAAGTAACTAATAAAAATTTTAAAAATAATACTTTTTTACTAATAAATTTTTCAATTTTATTTTTCAATTTATATAGATGAAAAACCAAATATCCTTGTGCAATGAGCTCAAAGATAATAAACAAAACTAAAACTACTCTTCTGAATAATTTATAAATTTGAATGTCAAATTTTATACCTAGAAAAATTGAATGAATAGCTAGAAATATAGCTGACAAAATTCCGAAAATTTTAAATTTATAGATCATATTGGATGAATTAAAATTATTAACTAAATTATTATTATTTCTCCAATAAAAATAAAGTAAAAGAGCTGTCAAAAACATTGACGGTTTAAAAATAAGATATTGAGGAAAAGTTCTAGATGCTCTGCTTATAGATAAGCTTCCATCTAAATACGGAATTGAAAAATTTGAGCGTCCTATCATATCAACTGTAAAAAATGTATTTTCCAGAAGCCAATAGTTTTGAGAAATTAAAAGGCATAAATTAATTGCGATTAATGGAATAAAAAAAATCCATAAACTCAATTTTCTAATTTGAGTAATTTCTTTCATAAATTTTGTAAATGATTATTTCTTTTTATTTCTTTTTCTCGCTCTTCTTTTTTTTGAGCCAATTTTTCTTCTTCCACGGTGCTTTTTGGGATACCCCATATTTTTGCCTCCTTTTTTATATCTTAATTAGTTAATTGATATATAAAGACCAATTATACTTATTTTATGAAAAAGTCTATAACGACATTTTTAAAACACCCTACAAAAGATATATCGAATAGGTCCGCAAATCCTCCTGTGATAAGAGCATCTACTATTCTTTTTAATACAATGCAGGAACTTTATAATCACGAAAAAAAAATTAAAAAACACCAAAAAGTAAGTCATTATAGTTATGGAAGATATGGTAGTTCAACGACTATTGAATTAGAAAATATACTTAAAGAGTTAGAAAAAGCTTATCATATTTTTTTGACAGGCACTGGCTTCGGTGGGGTTGCATTAGCCATAATGAGTTTATGCAGGCCAGGTGATGAAATTTTAGTTTCCGATAATGTTTATGGTCCAACAAAAGAAATATCAGAAAAATTACTTAAAGAATTTAAAGTTTCAGCAATTTTTTATGACCCTGACTCATTTGATGATTTAAAAAGAAAAATTACAAAAAAAACAAAAATGATACTAGTTGAAAATCCCGGTAGTAATACTTTTGAATTTCAAGATCTCTCAAAAATTGTTAATTTAGCAAAAAGGAAAAAGATTTATACCTTTTTAGATAATACCTGGGGAACTCCACTATACCTTAAGCCTTTAAAACTTGGATTTGATATGTCTTTTTCATCAGCTACCAAATATTTTTCAGGTCACTCAGATGCAATGGGTGGATCTTTAGCAGTAAATAAAAGAGTTTTTAAAAAAGTTATGTTTTTTTACAAATTATCTGGTTACAGAATGTCAGCTGATGAAGCATACTTAATTATAAGAGGACTAAGAACTTTAGACATCAGATTAAATCAACACTACGAAAATACTAAAACTGTAATTAATTTTTTAAAAAAACAAAAAAAAATTAAAGAAATTCTTTTTCCGCATAAACCATCAAGTAAAAATTATAAACTTTGGAAAAAATATTATAAAGGTGCAACTGGATTATTCTCAGTTGTAATTAAAAGTAAAAGTAAAAACTCTGTAATAAAATTCGTAAATTCATTAAAATTATTTGGAATAGGGTATAGCTGGGGTGGATTTGAAAGCTTGGCTATTTTACAGGAATTAAGAGTAAAAAAGAAAAACGATTATATTGAGGGAAGAAATTTTTTTAGGTTTAAAAAGGATGAGCATATTGTTAGATTACACATCGGACTAGAAGATCCTAAAGATTTAATTTATGACTTAAGACAAGCATTAAAATACATAAAATAATCAAGATGATAAACGACAAAAAAAAATATTTTGAAAAATTTGTTCTAAATTATGCTCCATTCAAATGGGAATTAAATAATTTTGACGATAGGCCAAGGTTTAAGAGCAAACATAGTTTTCTCATAAGTTATAAAAGATTTTATAAAGTGTTTTTGTATATTTTAGACTTTATGTCTAAATTTAAATCTGAAACTAAAATTTTAGATGTAGGTTCTTACCCAGGAAATATGATTAAACTTAGCAACGATTTATTTAAAGATAAATTATCAGAGTATGCCTGTATAGGCTTAAGCTATGATGATAAATTTATAGAAGGCGTTAAAGACTTTAACGTTAAATGTATTAACAGCGAGATAGACCCATCTTTTCCATCTGCTAAAGAAGTTAGAGATTGGGGTATAAAAAATTATGATCTCGCTTATCTTCTTGATACTATTGAACATTTAGTTGAACCAAGCTTTTGCCTTGACCAAATAAATAAATCTTTAAAAAAAAATGGGTATTTGATAATTACAACTGATAACATTACAAATTTTCTTTATATACAAGATATGCTTAGAAAAGGCAGAAGTCCAAATGTGCCATTTCTACTCTCATCAAAAGTTTACCAAGGTGACTGGAGACCTCACAACAGAGAATATAGCAAAGAAGAATTAGCTTATCTATTGGAATACAGTGGTTTTAAAATTATTAAACATGAATACTTTGATAGGCAGCAGTCTGAATATAAATTTAATTCATCAAAAACTAAAATAGTTAGCCACAATATAAAATGGGGTCTTAAACATGGGTTATTTTTAGCAGCAAAATATTTAGCTTATTGTATTCCTCATTTAAGAAATCATCACGTTTTATTAGCACAAAAAACCTACAATATTGAAGAAATTGGCAATGTTAGAAAAAAAACCGAGTCAGTATCTGAATGGTTAGAGCTTAGAAAATCAAAAGGTATCAAGTAATATCAAATTGGACTCTAGATTACATATAGCTTAAGAAGTAATTTAAAAAAGATTTATAGTTTATTAGATGAATAATTTTTTTCCAAATAAAACAGCTCAGTACGCTTTGTTATCCGCTTGTTTTGTAGTTTGCGTAACTATGGGTGTTAGACAAACTTTTGGATTATACTCAAGTGAATTTGAAGTTTCAGGAGGTGCAACAAATACAGAATTTGGTTTGGCGATAGCAGTTCACGCAATATTTTGGGGAATTTTTACTCCAATATTTGGTAGAATTTCTGACAGATTAGGTGGCTACGTCGTTATAGTCCCTGCTTTGATTTTTTATTCTATATCTATGTTATTGATGGGAAATAATTATATCTCTGGTATGTGGTTGCAAATTAATCTTGGATTATTTGTTGGCTTAGGTCTAGCTGGAGCCGCAGGAACAATACTCACCCCAATGATATCGAAACATTTTCCAAATGAAAATAGAAGTAAGGCTGCAGGAATTGTAACTGCATGCGGTGGTTTAGGTATGTTTATTTTCCCAATATTGGCTAATATTTTTAAAAATGTTTCTACCTGGCAAATTTCTTTTATTTTATTTTCAATAATTTTATTTTTAATGTGTATTCCAGGATTTTTTGTAAGACTTCCTAAAAATAAACTTGAAAATGTTCAAACTAATTTAGACAATCGTAGTTTAAAAGAAGTTTTAAAAGAGTCTTTAGCACATAAAGGATTTAGATTATTAATTTTAGGTTTTTTTGTTTGTGGTTTTCAAATAACTTTAATTGCTACTCATGTCCCAAGATATGTTCAGGACAAAGGCCTGTCTGATTGGACTGGAATGGCTATATTGGCACTAATTGGTTTTTTTAACATAATTGGTACACTTGTTATGGGTTATTTAAGTGATAAGTACAGTAAAAAAATTCTTTTAAGCGCTTTATATTTTTTAAGAGGAATTACTTTAATATTATTTATTTTCTTACCTGCTACTGATATTTCAGCGATTTTATTTGGAACTGCTTTTGGATTATTATGGCTTGCAACAGTGCCTGCAACGAACGGTATAGTTGCGCAAATATTTGGTACAAAAAATTTGTCTCTTTTATTTGGAATAGTTTTTTTAAATCATCAATTAGGATCCTTTTTAGGTGCATATTTAGGTGGTTATTTTTACGATAAATTTGGAAGTTTTGATTACGCATGGTACTTAGCAATAGTTTTATCTTTTATTGCTACAGCATTGCATTTGCCTATAGACGAAAGGCCAATTAACTCTGTAAAAGTCAGTGTCTAAAAAAAAGTTGATTTTTCTTTCAAATAAAAAATAAATATGAAGATCGTTAAAATATTAGCAATCATATTTTTTAATTTAATCGATAAATTTATTCATCAAAAAAGAATATTAAATTACCTTAAAAATTGTGATTTTAAGATCAATACTTTAATTGATGTTGGAGCGTATAAAGGGCTGTACTCTGATTTATTGATGAAACATTTTAGTATAAAAAAAGCTTTGATGTTTGAACCACAAAAAAAAATATACAAATATTTAAAAAAAAAATATAAAAAAAATAAAAAAGTTTTTATTTTTAATCAGGCAGTCTCTAATAAAAACACTATTCAAAAATTTTATGAAAATAAACATGATTTGACCTCTGGATTAACTAAAATTAATAAAAATAATTTTTACTTAAAAATAAAAGCAAGATTATTTGGTGGAATTATTCAAGAAATGGTTACAAATACCTTTAACGTAAAATCCGTGAGATTATTTGACTCTTTTAAAAAAGAAAAAATCAAATCTGTTGATTTGATTAAAATTGATACTGAAGGACATGAATTAAATGTATTGAAAGGACTTAATAGCAAAATTGCTTTAATTAAAGTTATTTTGATAGAGTTTCATAATAATGATATATATCTTAATTATAGTAGCGATGATGTTCACAAATTTTTGATAAAAAACAATTTTGAACTAAAAAAAATAATCAAATTTCCATTCACAAAATGGGAAGATAGAATTTACATCAAACGATCATTGCCAAATTAGACTCTGTGGATAACACCTTAAGGTTGTATTTTGAGTCTCAAAGTGAATCAAAAGTGAATCAAAACGTGAACATTTATTCATCTTTAACTGCATCATGTGGATAATTCTTTTTTGATATTTTAATATTTCCTTTTTTTCAATATTCTGGATCAAAAAAGGAGCAAATATGTTTTCAAAAAAATTAGGGGAAAAATTAGATAAATTTCATTTACTTAAACATCCATTTTACCAGATTTATTGGAACGAAGGTAAATTAACTAGAGAGATTATAAAAGATTACGCAGAACAATATTATCAACACGTAAAAGCTTTTCCAAGATATATAAGTGCAACCCACTCTATTTGTGATGATTTAGAAAAAAGAAGAATTCTTTTGGAAAACTTACAAGATGAGGAAACAAAAGATGGGGATCACCCAAAACTTTGGAAAAATTTTGCAATGTCTGTAGGTGCAAGTGAAACTGAAATTGAAAAAGTTAAACCATATAGCTTCACGAAAGAAATGATCGACAATTTTTTTGTGCAAGCTAGGAAATCCTATGCAGAGGGACTTGCTTCTTTATACACCTACGAAAGACAAATTCCTGAAATAGCAGAGACAAAAATTCAAGGATTAAAAAAATATTATGGTGTTAATTCAAAGCAGGGTCTTGAATTTTTTGAAACTCATAAGTCGGCAGATGTTATCCATAGAGCGGAGTGCGAAAAGTTATTAGATAATCTTTCAAAAGAGGAACAAAAAAAAGCAGAAAAAGCATCTCTTAAGACTGCTCAATTTCTTTGGAATTTTCTAAGCGGAATGATTTCAAAGCATAATTTAAAATTAGCTGCTTAAGGATTATCTTTCCTTTCTCATAAGCTAAGATATTGTATACCTCTATGAGGTTGCTAAAAATATTTTTTTTATATTTTGTTTTAATAATTTACTCATTAGAAATTTTACTTTTTCTCTCTATTCCAAATGAACAGAAAAGTATGATTAAAATTCATGAGGAAAGAATTAAAATCGCAAAACAAAATAATCTTAAAATAGACCTAAGATCACCCGATCAATTTTACCTAGCTCAAAAAAAAAAAAATAAAAATTTAGATCCCAAATTTTTATATGCTAAACCATTTAGCACATTTGAAGTATTCAAAGATGCCAAAAAAAATAATACTTTAATCCCATTCAGAGGTCCAATTAATAAACTATCAATTTCTTGTGCAGAAGATTTAACATATAATTTGTATAACAATGATAAATACGGTTTTAAAAATTCTAATAAAATATATGAAAAAAAAATAAACTCGATTTTATTAGGAGATTCGTACGCCGAAGGCCTTTGTGTTTTCAACGATGAGGACATAGCTGGAAATTTAAATAGAGAAAATATTGCTACAGTAAATTTCGGGGTAACTGGTACCGGACCGTTAATATCATTAGCAATACTAAAAGAATTTGGGGAACATCTTAATCCGAAAAATACATTTTATTTATATTTCGAGGGCAATGATCTAGATGACTTAAATTTTGAAAAAAAAGAGGAAAATTTAATAAAATATTTGAAACCCAATTTTAAAGAAAATTATATTAACCGATATGATGAAATTGAGTTATTTTTAGAAATAGCAAAAAAAGAAAGTGAAAATAAAATTAAAAATATTAAAAATTTAGATGCGAGTCAAATAGATCAGAAAAGTTCTATAGAAAATTTTAAATCTCATTTTAAAGACATTATTGAAATTAATAATCTAAAAAATATCATTAGATTTTCAATACTTAGACAACAAAAACAAACTTATGACCTAAATTTGTTTTACTCTATAATTGAAAAAATGAACTATGAAACAAAAAAATGGAATGGCAATTATTTTTTTGTTTATGTGCCCACGTGGTCCCGATATTTTACTAAATACACAAGTGAAGATGCCACTATTAAATTAAAAGAGGAAATAATAAAAAAATTAGTCGATAAAAAAATAAAAATAATTGACCTGACTGAATATTTCGATAATTCTGAAGATATTAAAAAGTATTTTCCTCTAGGTTACATAGGGCACTATAACGCCAGAGGCTATTCAAAAATAGCAGAAATCATTAAAGAAAACATAAACTAGTTTTATCACTATATACTCAAATTTAATTCGATAATTAAATTAAGAATTTTTAATTTTGTAAAAGTCTAAGTTGACAATTTAACTTAAGAAGAATACCAATAAATTAATGGAAATCTATCTTCCAATTGTGCAAGTACATATAGATGTAATTTTCATATTATTCATCAGTTTTGCCGTGGGTGTCTTATCTGGATTGTTTGGAGTTGGTGGAGGTTTTTTAATGACACCTTTTTTAATTTTTTTAGGTATACCACCGGTCTACGCTGTCCCTAATGAAATAAATAATATTTTAGCGACCTCAGTTTCTGGATCCATGACTCACTGGTTTAAAAATACTCTAGATTATAAAATGGGTCTAATGATAATTGCTGGAGGTATTCCAGGAACGATAATTGGCATAATTACTTTCACTTTTTTTAAAGAAATAGGTAAACTTAGTTTAATTATCTCTCTTTCCTATATGTACCTTCTTGCAATAATTGGAACATTAATGCTTATAGAGGGAGTAAATGAAATTGATAGAGCTAGAAAAAAAATTATATTAAAAAAAAAACTACATACTCATTATTGGATACATGGTCTTCCATTTAAATTAAGATTTCAAAAATCTAGATTATATGAAAGTATTTTTACACCTGTAATTCTTGGTATAATAGTCGGATTTGTTGCGGCGCTAATTGGTGTAGGCGGAGCATTTTTAATGGTTCCAGCAATGATTTATTTAATTGGAATGCCGATTAAATTAATTCCAGGTACTTCTTTGTTTGTAACAGTTTTTATAAGTGCATTAGTAACTATCTTACATGCTTTTAATTACGGATCAATTGACTTGGTACTTGTTATAATATTGATTGTAGGATCTATTGCTGGAGTTCAAGTTGGTCAAAAAGTTGGGCAGTATTTAGAGAGTCACCATCTTAAAACGTTGTTTGCAATGTTATTATGCACAGTAGCAGTAGCTATAGCTTACGATACTTTTTTTTATAATGGTGATAAAGAAGTAAAAGAAACAATTATTACAAATATTGAAACACTAAATCTTTTTTCTAAATTTATATTTAAACTTTCTTATAATAACCCTCTTCTATATGGTTCTTTTGCTATTTTATTAGCGATATTTCTTGGTATTATTGGAGCAGGTTTAAGAAGACTATTTAGTAAATATAAATATTTGTTTTTGATTAAAAAAAATTAAATTAATGATCTTATTAATCCAAAAATAGAGACAATTATTAAAAAGTATAATACATATTTTCTATAATTTTCTTTTGAACTACCTTTAAAGAGCTTTGTTCCGAATGACACACCGATAGGCACAATCAACATTAAGGGAACCGTTCTGAATACTGCAGCTGGATCTAGTATATTATTCAAATAAGATAAGATTAATGCATAAACATCGGTGAAAAAAAACAATGCTGCGAGCGATGCTCTTATAACGGCTGGTTCAGCGGCAATTATTAAAAAATAAAGTGCTATTGGTAAACCAGCTAAAGTTCCAATACCATTAACTGTCCCAGCAATTATTCCTACAAAAAATTTAGAAACATTATGATTTAAATTTTTGTTTTTATATCCTTTTAACAACATTACAGCAAAAAAAAGTACGGTTATTGATATCATTAAGTGTGTTATCTCTGGCTCAAGCACTTTTAAAAGATGAACCCCCAGAGGAGTTCCAACTAAAACACCCATTAGTAAAAAAGTTACAAATTTCCAGTTAATTTTTTTCCAAATACTAGGAACCATCGAAAAACTTGCAATTATCTCAAGCAATAAAATTATGGGAACAATTTCCTTTGGAGGTAAAATAAAAGATAGTAATGAAACACTTGAAGCAGAAAAACCAAAACCGCTGAATCCCCTTACAAATGAAGCTAAAAAAACTACTCCACAAAAAAAAATAAAATGCGGTAAACTTAAATTTATAGTTTCTAAATATTCCATGTATTATCAGATTATCCTATCTGATTATACTTTACATAAAAGCGATTTAAATGATAAGAACAACACAAATATAATACATTATAAAAATTATGCACAATAAATCATCAAATAGAAGTTTTGGCTTACTCTTTTTTATTGTCTTTATCGTTTTAGGGTTATGGCCTATAAAAAATAATTTACCTCCAAATTATTATTTAATAATTATTTCATTTATTTTTCTAATTCTAGGTATTTTAAATTCGAAAATACTAACCCCCTTGAATAATGTTTGGATAAAATTCGGAGAATTTCTAGGGAGAATAATAGCTCCAATAATAATGGCATTGGTATATTTCATTTTTTTAACCCCTATAAGTTTATTAGTAAGAATTTTTGGAAAGGACTTATTAGATATAAAATTTTCAAAAAATCAAAAATCTTACTGGACTACTAGAAAAAAAAAAATTGGAAGTATGGATAAACAATTTTAAATGATTGAATTTTTAAAAGAATTTTGGGAATTTTTATTAAACAGAAAAAAATATTGGTTATTACCAATTTTAATAGTATTAGCTTTATTTGGTATTTTGATAGTATTAAGCCAAGGCTCTGCAGTTGCACCATTTATTTATACAATTTTTTAAGTGACTTCAATTTTAGGTATATCAGCTTTTTATCATGACAGCGCAGCTTCACTAATTACAAATGGAGAAATAATTGCAGCTGCCCAGGAAGAGAGATTTTCAAGAGTTAAACATGATGCTAGGTATCCTTATAAAGCTGTAGAATATGTTTTGGCAGAGGGAAAAAAGAAATTAAGTGAAATTGATCATGTAGTTTTTTTTGAAAAACCCTTTTTAAAATTTGAGAGACTTTTAGAAACCTATATGGCTTTTGCTCCATTAGGCTTTAAATCTTTTAGTTTATCAATGCCATTATGGTTAAGAGAAAAATTATTTCAAAAAAAATTTATTTTTGAAAAGTTAAAACTTCACGATAAAAAATTTATAGATATTAATAAAATTAAATTTTCTGAACACCATTACAGTCATGCAGCTAGTGCTTTTTATCCATCACCTTTTCAAGAAGCTATCGTGCTTACATTGGATGGTGTTGGAGAATGGGCAACTACTACAGTAGCAATTGGGAGAAATAACAAACTAGAGATACTTAAAGAAATATATTTTCCTCATTCTCTCGGCCTTCTTTATTCTGCATTCACATATTACACGGGGTTTAAAGTAAATAGCGGCGAGTATAAAGTAATGGGATTAGCACCTTATGGAAAACCAAAATACAAAAATCTTATTATTGATAATTTAATGGATCTAAAAGAAGACGGATCTTTCAAACTAAACATGGATTATTTTAATTATGCTACTGGTTTGACTATGACAAATAAAAAATTCTCAAATCTTTTTGGTCATCCAGTTAGGGATCCCCAAAAAGATTTATTAAATGACTTTCATATGGACATAGCATCGTCAATACAAGCAGTCACTGAGGAGATAATTTTAAGACTTACTAAAAATCTTGCAAAAGAACATAAAATAAAAAACTTATGTTTAGCCGGAGGAGTAGCTTTAAATTGTGTGGCGAACGGAAAAATACTAAAACAAAATTTGTTTGAGAATATTTGGATACAACCAGCTTCAGGAGATGCTGGAGGATCATTAGGCGCCGCTTTAGCTTATTGGTACCGTGAACTTGATAAACCAAGAGAAAAATTCAAAGATTGTATGAAAGGATCCTATTTAGGTCCAAAATTTGAATTAGGAGAAATTGAAAAAAAATTAAAAAGCCTTAATGCAATCTATGAAAAAAAGGGGACAAATGAAGTTCCCTCAATTATAGCCAAAGAATTATCGAAAAATAAAACAGTCGGTTGGTTTCAAGGTAGGATGGAATTTGGACCAAGAGCCTTAGGCTGCAGATCTATTCTTGCAGATCCAAGGTCAGAAAAAATGCAAAAAGAATTGAATATAAAGATAAAATTTAGAGAAAGCTTCAGGCCCTTTGCACCATCAATTTTAAGAGAAGACTTAAATGAATGGTTTGAGTTTAATTATGATAGTCCATACATGCTTTTAGTTTCAGAGGTCAAAAAAAATAAACAAATTTTAATGTCAGAAAAAGATAAAAAATTATTTGGGATAGATAAACTTAACGTCAAAAGATCTATAATTCCGGCTATAACTCATATAGATTATTCCGCAAGAGTGCAGACAGTTCACAAAGAAACAAATCCAAAATTTTTTGAGCTAATAAAAGAATTTAAAAAAATTACAAATTGTCCAGTGCTAGTGAATACTTCTTTCAATGTTAGAGGTGAACCAATAGTTTGCTCAATCGAGGATGCTTTTAATTGTTTTATGGGAACAAATTTAGATATTCTCGTAATTGAAAACTTTATCTTATTTAAGGATGAACAAGATAAATCCCTATTAAAAGATTATAAAAATAAATTTGAACTAGATTAAATTTAAAAATTATTTTAGGTTTAAAATTGTTACAGGATCAAGCTTTATTTCAAACCAGTTTAATCTGATATCTAGATGTGGACCAGTGGCTCTACCACTTTGACCTAAGGTTCCTATAATTTGACCTTGTTTTACTTTTTGACCTACTTTCACTTTAATATCCTTTAGATGCATGAAGAGTGTACTTATTCCATGCCCATGATCAAAAATTAATGTTCCTCCCGTAAAATACATATCATTTTCAGCTAATGTTACTTTACCATCCATCATAGCTTTAACTGGAGTTCCTTCGGGTGCGTGAAAATCAATTCCATAATGTGGTCTTCTTGGTTTTCCGTTTAAAATTCTCTGGCTTCCATAAACCCCGGTTATAATATATTTATCTATTGGATAAATAAACTTCTCTTTAAAGAAGTCAAATTTTGAGTCGATCGCTCGTGCTTTACCAATTAGCTTATTATCTTTTTTAATTCTTTCATAAACTTCAGGCGGCGGTGTCACTTGTTTTGGAGGTAAACCATCTATTCTCTGAATTTTATAATCTCTTTTAAAAACTTTTTTAGTAATTATTTTTGATTTTCCATCTTTTTTAATCTTAATTATAACATCTGTTTTTCTGTCTCTATCTAAACCAAAAGCAAAAAAACCGTCTTTGGAAACTCTAATATTTTTATTATCAATTGTGACTTTAGAATTAGGTTCAGTTTTTCCTAAGATAAATGACCCTTGAATAAAACTTCCTTTAAATTCTGCTGCAATTAATTTGCAATTAAGAAAAAAACAAAAAAGAATTAAATTAAAAAATAATTTCATTTGATAATTTTTTAAAAACTAACATATGACCATTTTTTGACAAGTGCATTGGATCAAATTTGTAAAAATATTTTTTAGGATTCTTAATACCACAAAAACTTGATGTTAGATCTATAAAGTTGATATCCAATTCCTTGAGAACTTTTGAAACTTTTTTTTGAGGCGTTAAATCATTTTTCTCACAGTCTCTAGTTTGGTATTCATATGGTAAAATTATTACAATAAAATCCGAATTTATTTTTTTTGAAAAGGCATCTAGTTGATAGATTTGTTTTTTAATATTTGAAATATCAAAATTTTGATAATAATTATTTAAATTACCAAACCATCTTTTTGATGGATCAGTACTTATACCTTTTATGTACATATACAAATAAGATTTATTGCGTAGATACTTATTTAATCTATTTAAAATTTTAAAGTCTTTAAGTGAGAACGACCCTTCGTTTATTTTGTCATCATTTTTAAATCCTATTAAGTTTGATGAACCATAAACGTCATTAAGTGTAAAAAAATATAAAATCTTTTCTACATTGGAAAAATTTTTTATAATTTCAATATTTTTCACTTGATGTGAAATTTGATATCCAGGAACAGAGCTATTTAAAAAGTTTTTATTTATTATTGAGTTTCTCAACAAACCAACAAAAGTTTTATCCTCACTTATTCCATTTCCAAAAGCAACACTATCACCTAAAATAAAAATATTTTCGTTACTTGAATAATCATAATTTTCATTAGGCACCCTAAAGCCATATTTATCAGTAAATACTTTTTCATCAAAAACGATACCATCGCTATTAGGTGATAAAAAAAATGTATCATTCTTACTATAAATTAATCCTCTTTGAATACCCATAAGACCAGATAATTTAAAGAAATTAAATATTAACTCTAGAGATAGGATTAAAATAAAAACAATCGTCAAATTGATTAGTATAATTTTTTTTGTCATTAAAAAAAAAGAATCTTTATATCTGTTTGAATTAAATCTAATGCTACAATTAAAATTGCAATAAGACCTACCCAACTAATCCATGAATATTTTTTAATAAGTTTTGCAGTAAAATTAGCTGCAAAAGCCATTAGTAAAATTGATAAACCTAAACCAAAAGCTAACAGAAAATAATGATCTTTAGCTGCTCCTGCCACACCTAAAACATTATCTAAACTCATCGTCACATCAGCTAGAATTACTGTAAAAATAGCTTTTTTAAAATTAGCGTTATCGACTTGAATATTTTTTTTCTCAATTTCGTTTTTAATTATGTCTCTGTAAAGTTTGTAACAAATGTAAAGAAGTAATATTCCACCAATTAACCTTAAACCTGAGATTTGCAATAAATAAGCCGTAATAAAAGTAAAAAAAATTCTTAAAACTACAGCCCCACCAATACCCCAGAAAATAATTCTTTTTCTATTTGAGGTATCAAACTTCGAAGCAACCATTCCAATTATAATTGCGTTGTCGCCAGCTAAGACTAGATCTATAAGGATGATTTCTATCAATATAATTAGTTGCTCTGTCATTGTGAACTTTATATTCTATTAATGGATGAACTATAAAAATATTAAAGTAGAAAAGCGAGAAAATTACGCAATAATTGAAATTGCTAACAATAAAAATAATAGTTTGGATCAAAAAACCCTTAATGAAATTGGGGATGCGACCAAAAATTTGAACAAATTAAAAGAAATTAAATGCATCGGTATAGTTGGAGGTCCAAAGTTTTTTTCACCTGGCGCTGATATTAAAGAACTTGAAAAACTAGACTCTAAAAAAGCAAAAAAACAAAAACTTTTTTCCAAAGTAGATGATTTACAAAAAATCAATATCCCAATTATTTCATTCGTTGAGGGTTATGCTTTAGGCGGTGGCTTTGAGCTTGCACTTTCAAGCGATTTGATTATCGCAAGTTCAGAGGCAAAATTTGGTTTACCTGAAATCAATTTAGGATTAATTCCAGGTATTGGAGGAACACAAAAAACAAAAAAATTTACCTCAAATCAAAATATAAAATATTTGGCAATGTCAGGAGAAATTATTGATGCTGAGACTGCAATGAAGTATGGAATTGTTTCACAGGTTATTCCCAAGGAAAATTTTAAAGAATTTTCTTTAAACTTTTTAAATACAATCTCGTCGAAGCCAAAAAAGTCACTTCAAGTAATTAAAAATTTAGTTAATTCAGATGAAAATTTAAAAAAATCTTTAATAAAAGAGCGACAAGAGTTTTATAAATTGCTAGATAGTGAAAATAAAAAAATTGGAATAAAAAGTTTTCTTAATAAAACAAAGCCTAATTGGAAGTAAATCATCTTCAAGTTGTAGACAATTTGCATACCTGTAATTAAATTTTAACATAGTTAAACTATTCTCATTTTAATTAAGATTTAGTTATGAAATTTAAATTTATTTTAATTGTAACTCTATTATTTATGGGCTCAGCAATAGCTGCGGGACATATAACAAAAGCTCAAAAAGAAAAAACAATTGAGTGTTTAGGTCACTACAGTGCGACAGCTGTTTTACCAGCTGATACTATTGAAGTTAAAAATATGGAATTAGCTTTGGCTTCAGTAAAAGTTATAAGAGAATACCTTTCCTCCGAAGGTGTTAAGGATGATGAGATGAATAAAGGTATGAATGCCTATGTAGACAAAGTTTATGGAAAGCCTTTTGACAAAGCTAAAAATGGTGAGTGTAATAAATTTATTTATAAGCAAATTAAAGGTTCAGAAAAAAAAATCGAAAAATTATCTAGAACGATTTATGCAGGCTAAAAATGAGTGGATACGTTATAGCTAACATAGACGTAAAAAATCCTGAAGCTTACAAAGAATATGTAGGCAAGGTATTACCTACGGTTCAAAAATTTGGAGGGGAATATCTTGTTCGTGCGGGGGAGTACACAGTCATTGATGGTGAATGGAAATATCCCAGAACAGTAGTGATTAAATTTCCAACCTATGAAAAAGCTTTAAAGTGGTATGACTCTGAGGAATATAAGCCAGTAAAACCTATTCGATTAGCAAACTCAGTAGCTAATGGAATTATAATAAAAGGAGTTTAAATAAAAAGGAGAAAAAATGGAAAAAGAAATGTTAGTACATCTTAAATTTAAAGAAGGTAAATTAGAAACCTTTATGGGTTGGATGCAATCAGATGAAGGCATGAGCGTTAGAAAAAGCGTTGCCTACCCAGAAAAAACGGTTGGGGCAATGATACCAGATAAAAGTGGAATGATATTTAAAGTTAATGTTCATAACGAAGCAGGAATGAAAGAGTTTGTAACTGGAAATAATTCCACAGCTAAAGCAATTTATGCTGAGTGTGTAGAAAGTGCTCAGTTATATGAACTATCTAAAATAAATCTATAAAGGAGAAAAATGAAAAACTACATGGTAACACACACTTTCAAATCTGCTGAAATGAAAGCTAAATTTACAGAAACAGTAGCTTCTATGAAAATGGAAGATATTGTTAAAAGTATGAAAAGTGACAATGCTGCTTGTCAAATGACTTGGAATACACCGGGCGATACAATGGAAATGTTTTGCTGGTGGAAGGGAAAAGATGAGCAAGCAATTATTAATCAACTAGGTCAAATGAACGATTTTTTCACTCCTCATAAATTTGTTGAGTGCACGGATCAGGTCATGGACTATAACGCATAGGATATTTATGATCGATAAATTTGGAAACGCATTTTATTTAATAATTTACTTAGCACATTTTATTATAGTTGGAAGCTATGCTTACCAGTTAGTCTTTGATACTAAAAAATTTCTAAAGGGTAGAGGAGTTGACAAAACTGCTACTTTAATCACAAGATTTGCGGGCTCATTTATGATCGCTACTGTTTTGATGGCAATTTATATTGCTTTTATTAGATCTGGTGGTGTAGAGGCTACTTGGGCCTTCTTTAACTTAGTTTTTATAATGAATGTTTCAATTTTATTTACAAATTTTTATACATTGAAAATTGATAAAACAGGTCTGACTAAAAAAACTAGAAACGATGGAATATATGCTCCAATTGTTCTTGTTATTATCAGTGCTATTCTTTGTTACGGTTTAGCTGATAAAATTTACGTTTAAGGAGATTTATGACAAAGTTTATGAATATTGTTAGGTGCAAAGTGAAATCATCTAACAGAGAAGAATATTTAAAAAAAATAGATGAGATGCCAAAGTTCGATGGGCAGATTTCAGCAAAGTATGTTGAGACTAAGCCTAACGAATTTTTTATGATTGGTGAATGGAATTCTGAAGATGACATTGCTAAAGCAAGACCAAAAATGATTGAATTTTTGGACTCACTTCGGCACACTTTAGAAGAACTGTCATCAGACTTAGGAGTAACCGATCCTCATTCTGGTACAGTTGTAATCGAGAAATAGGAAAGGAGAAATAATATGGCAAAGATGTACATTATGGGAAACTATACCGAGAAAGCTTTTCAAGGTTTTTTAAAAGACCCAAATAGTGACAGAAAAGCTGTAGTTGAAAAACTTGTTCAAGGTGTGGGTGGAAAGTTGCACACTATGGATATCGTAAGAGGATCATACGATTTTTGTGTAGTTGCAGATCTTCCAAGTTTTGATGATTTTGCTGCCGTTAAATTAGTGGTGGAGTCGACTGGAGCTGTGAAAAACTTATCCGCACTTGAAGCTATAGATTTTGGTAAGGCTACAACAAAAGCTTCGAAAATGTCTTATAAGGCTCCAGGTCAATAAGAAAAAAAGGAGGTAACAATGGCAAAATTTTATACATTAGGGTGTTACACAGCTAAAGGTCTTGGAGGATTTGTAAGCAATCCGTCTACAGACAGAAAAGCTGCTACATCTGCACTTGCAGCTTCTGTAGGAGCTAAAGTAACTCAATACTCAGGCCTAAGAGGAAAATATGATTTTATGGCAGTGATTGAGGGAACTTTTGAACAAGCTGCTGCAGCCGCAATGGTTGCTGTTTCTAGTGGAGCTGTTTCAGATTTTACGATTTTAGAAGATGTAAACCTTAATGAAATAGCTAAGACTGCTCAGAAAATGGCTTCATCATACAAAGAACCAGGAAAATAAAGTATTTATTTTTATCAAACATAGGTTAAGAAAACCTATGTTTGATAGTTTTTTTAAAAAAATTCATATTTTACAAAATATTTATGTAAAAAATAAATATTTTTTCAAAAAAAAATCTTATGCAATGGATGGTGAAGACTTAGCTATTGGATTATTTAATAAAAAGGAAAACCAAGGATTATATATTGATATTGGGGCTCATCATCCAATACAGAGAAATAATACTCATCTTTTATTTAAAAAAGGATGGGAAGGAATAAACATTGATGTTAATGAATTTTCTATTGATTTATTTAATTATCTAAGACCAAATGATTTGAATTTACAGATTGCGATTTCTGACATGGAAGGGGAAATTTCTTTTTTTTATCAAAAAGATTTTAGCCAACTTAATACAACTGATAAAAAAATTGCAAAAGAGAATTTTCAGGGAAATTTTCAGGAGAAAAAAGTAAAATGTCAAACAATCCAAAATATTTTAGATAACTCTAAATATAAGAATAAAAAGATTGATTTTTTAAACATTGATATAGAGGGAGCCGAGATGAAAGTCTTAAATACGTTAAATTTTGAAATATACGACCCCTCATTAATTTGTGTTGAAATATTAGGCTATAGGGATCTAAATTCAGAGCAAAGGGAAATAGAAATTAAAAATAACGATATTTATAAATTTTTAATAAACCAAGGGTATAAAAAGGTATGGTCAGGCTCTAGTTACTGCAGTCATTTATTTACTAAATGAAATACATTTCAAAGTATCTATAAATCTGATCGTTTTACTATATTTTAATTTAATTTCATTAAGACCTATATTCATGTCTTTCTCTTTTAAATCAAGTAAACATGAAATGTATCTTAATTTTACCATCTTTACATATTTTTTTTTTGAGATGTTCACTTTAAAATTGAAATAAGATTCTTTTGTTTTTTTCAAATTTTTTTTTATTATCTTAAATAATTTTTCATCTCTCTTAAGACTTATATCGAGTTTTTGTCTCATCTTTTTAAAGCAGGGTATTTTATTGTTTTTTGTCTTTAGTGAAAAAATTAATATTTTACCTCTAATATTTAAACTTTTTTTTGCAAGATTTAGAAGACGATTTAAATCTGATTTTGAAAAAAAATGAATAGTTTGTTTGATTAAAATTAGATCATATTTTTCTTTTTTCTTTAAATATTTTAAGGCACCAATTTTCTTAAATATAATATTCTTTTTAACATCCTTATTTGCAACAATATCAATCCCTATGGGTTTATTTCTAAATTTATATTTCTTTTGAAGGGTGCTAATAATATTTGCTCTTCCACATCCAATGTCCAATATTTTTGAATTTTTATTTAAATTAATTTTTCTTTCGAGAAATCTATTAAATTGAGAGATATACGATTTAGATGATAACCAGGTTTTATTATCCCAGTTTTTTAATCTTTTCATAATATTTAGATAGCATTCAAAAAATTACTTTGCTATAATTTAATAGTGAGTACATCTTTTCAAACTAAAATACCTAATTCTTTAAATGAACATTGGATGCCATTTTCATCTAATAAAGATTTTAAGAAAAACCCTCGTATCATAGTAAAAGCAGAGGGTATTCATCTTCATACTCATGACGGAAAAACTTTAATTGATGGTAGTTCTGGCTTGTATTGCAACCCACTTGGCCATGGGCGCAAAGAGATTATCGAAGCAATAAAAGATCAATTAGAAAATTTAGATTACACCATGCCTTTTCAGCAAGGTTATGGTGGATCTTTCGAATTGGCAACGATGATAGCTCAAAAGACTCCAGAGGATTTAAATAGAATTTTTTATACAATTTGTGGATCTACTGCAGTAGAGACAGCGATTAAAATTGCAGTAGCTTACTTTAGATCAATCGGTCAAACTAATAGATTTAAGTTTGTTGGCAGAGAAAGAGGTTATCATGGCATGAACATCGGAGCCTTGACTGTAGGCGGTATACCAAATAATTCAAAAGAATTTAAAAATATTTTAATGCCAGGCGTCGAACATATGAGACATACTTTTTTACCAGAACACAAGTTTGTAAAGGGTCAGCCAGATACAGGATCTGAGCTGGCAGATGATTTAGAGGTTATTGCAAAAAAATTAGGGGGAGAAAATATAGCTGCATGTATTGTTGAACCTATCGCAGGATCTACGGGAACTCTAATTCCACCAAAAAATTATTTACAAAAGTTAAGAAAAATTTGTGATAAGTACAGTATACTTTTAATTTTTGATGAAGTAGTAACTGGTTGGGGTAGAACGGGTTCCGCTTTTGCTGCACAAGAATTTGGAGTAACTCCAGATATGATAACAATGGCTAAAGCTACAACAAATGGAATTGTCCCTATGGGAGTAGTGGCAGTTAGAGAAAAAATTTATCAATCAGTTATGGATGCTTCTCCAGAGGGAGCGGTTGAGTTATTTCATGGCTACACTTATTCTGGAATACCTGTTGCTGTATCAGCAGCGATAGCAGTTCAAAAAATATTTGAAAAAGAAGATATTTTTAACAGAGTCAAAAAAATATCTAAATATTTTGAAGATGGATTGCATTCTTTGAAAGATCTAAGCTGTGTCGATAGTATTAGAAATTATGGACTTTTAGGTGGTATAGATATTTCAATGAGAGATAAACCTGGTAAAGCTGGATTTAATGTATACAAAAAATGTTATGATGCTGGAGTAAATATTAAACCTACCGGAGATGCTCTAATTATCGCGCCACCATTTGTATGTGAAAACAAAGATATTGACGAAATAATAGATAAAATGCGAAACGGAATTTCACATCATCAAAAATCGTAGTAAATTCTCAATCATTTTGGGTCGAATCACTTGTGACAGACCAATTTGATCAAACAGTTTATTTATCTAAATTCAATATATGCTTTAATAAATCTATGAGCGCAGAGTATAAGTTTAATAGTCATGAAGAAGTTCAAGAAATGAGAACTCAAACTAAAGTTAAGTTGACTGATTTATTGTCTAGAATAAATGAGGAAAAGAAACTAGAGAGAAATAGAAACTTAGCTCTAAGTGTGGCAGCTGTTTCAGCTGTGACGGTATTTGCAATTATTTTGACGCTTTAATCCTTAAAATTCCAATTTTTCAATAGTTAATCAATTTATTTTTTATTTCAATACAGTAGAAAGCATTGATATAAGAAATCAATGAAAATAAACAAATGTAGAGGTTGTAAGAAAAGCAAACTTAAAAAATTGTTTTCATTAGGAAGCATGTGCTTCACAGGTAAATTTCCTTTATTAAATCAAAAAATAAATAAAAAACCTATTTCATTAGTCATTTGTAAAAACTGTGGATTAGTTCAACTTGGACACAATTTTGATTTAAAATATCTTTATGGACCGGACTATGGTTACCGTACGGGAATTAACTCTACTATGCTTGATCATGTAAAAGGTGTAGTAAATTTTTTATCAAAAAAAACTAAATTACAAAAAAAAGACTTTGTATTAGATATAGCTAGTAATGATGGATCTTTACTAAACTTTTATAAAAAAGATATTGTTACTTTTGGAATTGACCCAATACTTGATAAATACAAAGATAATTATAGAAAGATTAATTATAAGATCTCTGATTTCTTTTCATTCAAAAAAGTTAATGCTAAAACAAAAAAAAAGTTTAAAATTATAACTGCTCTTTCAGTTTTTTATGACACCCAAGATCCAAATAAATTTTTAAAAGATGTTAAAAAAATACTTTCTAAAGATGGAGTTTTCTTACTGGAATTTGCAGACTTAGCTTCAATTATTCAAAAAAAAATGTTCGATACAATTTGTCACGAACACCTTGAATACTTCAGTAGTGAAGTAATAATAAATTTATGTAAAAAAAATGGCTTGAGAGTATTTGATATAAAACAAAACTCGATTAATGGTTCTAGTAAGCAATATTATGTATGCCACGAAAATTCAAAATACGTTCCTGACCAAAAAATAATTAATAAGACTATCAATTTAGAGAATAATCTTGAATTAACAAAAGTTAAAACTTTTCAAAAATTTATAAAAAATATTAATGAAACAAGATATAGATTGGTGAAGTTATTAAAAAAATATAAGAAGTCAGGTAAGAAAATTCATTGTTATGGGGCTTCAACTAAAGGGAATGTTTTATTACAATATTTTAAGCTTAATAACAAAATAATTGATTTTGTTGCTGAAAGAAATAAAAATAAATATGGATTGTATACACCTGGTACAAAAATAAATATAATATCTGAGGCACTTTCACGTTTTCACAAACCAGATTATTATTTAGTTTTACCGTGGCATTTTAAAAGGGAAATTTTAATTAGGGAGAGTAAAATCAGAAGAAAAGGAACAAAATTTATTTTTCCTTTACCAAATTTAGAGATTGTTTAAGCTGAGTATAAATTTTCAACGTGTTTTTCAAAATGTAACTGGAAATAAAAATCATATGCTTTAGAACCACTTGGATAAATTAGAGGAAAGTTAGGACCTGACTCTAATAATCTGGGTACTTTGATAGCTTCAGCTAAAGCATACCCAAATGATAAGTTTCCAATAAATATTTTTGCATTTTTAATTATTGAGGCCAATTCAAGAAAATCTTTACTATCGTAATATTCTAAATTAGTAATACTTTTTTTTAAATCTTCGTATTCATTTTTTAAACCAATAAAAACAACATTTTTATATTTACTCAAAAATGAATAATTAATAAATTTGTTTTGACGTCTTAAACTTCTCAAAATTATAATATAGTTTTTAAATTTGTCTGAGCTATCGACACTAATCCAGTTTTTCGATGCATCAGTATGAACTCCTAGTAAGTGATAATACCACCTCACAGAGTCCATATTAAAATTGTAAGGAAGCTCTCTAAAAAAATTTAAATCTACATCAATAATCTCCTTATTAAATATTTTTACCTCATTTAAATAATTTTGTTTTTTTAATAAAGGTATTAATTTATTAATTATTTCTTCTGTTAAGTATACTTCACCTAAAGGATGATCTTTTTTTTTCACATCAATAGGTATTTTTTTATTTTTCTGAACATAAAAGTTACATTTTTTTGTTTTTGAAATCTCTTTTACCAAAGCCAAACTATTTATAATGTCACCTAAGTGTCCATAATGCAAAAAAGAGATCGTGTCTTTATTTGAAATGACTTCTTGAAACGCTTTAATTTTAGGTAAAATAATATTTTTATATTTTTCTTCTTTATTATCTTCTTTATTTTTAAAAAATTTTTTAAAAAGATCTCTCACAACAAAAAGTTTAATAACCTTCTTTTTCTACAAATTCCAAATCAGCTCTTACCATATCCTCAACAAGTTTCTTGAAATCATATTTTGGTTTCCAATTAAGCTCTTTTTTTGCTTTTATACAATTTCCTAAAAGACTCTCAACTTCGGAAGGGCGATATAATTTTTTTTCTATTTTTACGTATTTTTTGTAGTCTAAGTCGACCAATGAAAAAGCATATTTTGCAAAATCTCTTACGGTATAATGTTTTCCAGTACTGATTACAAAATCATTTGGTTTTTTTTTATTTAACATTAACCACATTGCCTCAACGTAATCTTTTGCATGACCCCAATCTCTTTTAGCCTCTAAATTTCCAAGTTTAAGATCTTTTTGAAGTCCAAATTTTATTCTTGCAACTGAATGAGTAATTTTTCTAGTAACAAACTCGAAACCTCTACGAGGTGACTCATGATTAAATAAAATTCCACTACAACAAAATAAATTATAAGCCTCGCGATAGTTTCTTGTTAAATCAAACCCAGCAACTTTAGAAATACCATAAACAGATCTAGGATAAAAAGGAGTTTTTTCTGTTTGAGGTATTTCCCTAACTTTTCCAAACATCTCTGATGATCCAGCAAAATAAAATTTTGTTTTTGGTGAAAATTCTTTTATTGCGGATAATAAAAAATGAGTACCATTTATATTAGTATTAATTGTCGAGAATTCATCTTTAAATGCATAGTCAATATAACTCTGCGCTCCTAGGTGATAAATTTCGTGAGGTTTTATTTTGGTTATAATATTAATAATACTAGCGTAGCTCTCTAATGACCCAGCATGAATATTTAATTTGTCGATAAAATTTTTTAATCTCCAAAAACGATGCAATTTATCCTCAGAGGCAACCCTTCTGACCATACCATGAACAGAGTAACCTTTTTTTAATAAAAATTCCGCTAGATACGATCCATCTTGACCAGTAATACCTGTAATAAGAGCAATTTTTTTCATTATTTTAACATAATTAAATATAAGTGTTAGATTATAACTATAATAAAATTTTGACTAATTCTATAAAAAAGAAATTACAGACTTTATTTAAAAGTTTTGGCTATTTTATTGGCTCAATCTTTTATGGAAGAATAAATGGAGTAATAGACTCAAAAAATCATGAGTCTATCGAAATTCTTAATCAGCTTTTAGATCAAAAGTACTCTTACAATATATATAAAATGAAAAAAACTAGATTATACACCGATACAGTAAACGACACAGCATTTATAATAGGTAAAAAAATTATCAAGGGTCCATCATATCAATATCGATCAATTAAACTTAAAGATGTAAAAAATTCAAATGTAAAAGATAATATTGTTTTTGAGAAAGGAACGTCCCGTGTAAAAAAAAATTTTAGAGGAACAGTTTTATCACTTTTAACGGGCGGTGCAGGGAATTCAAATTATTGGCATTGGTTGTTTGATGTTTTACCTAGATTAAAGATTTTAGAAGAAAAAATTAATTTAGATAAAATTGATTTTTTTTTATTTCCAGATATAAGTGAAAAATTTCAAAAAGCATCTGTTGATTTATTGAACATTCCACATAATAAAGTTATATCTAGTAAAGAATTTAGGCATATTTCTGCTGATCAAATTATAGCTGTAGATCACCCATATGTGATAAAAAATGATCCTTCAATAGAAATTCAAAACATGCCTCAATGGATTTTGAAATTTTTAAGAGAAAAATTTGTTGGAAAAAAAATATTAAAAAAATTTCCCGAAAAATTTTATATAGACCGTAAAGATTCAAAATCTAATCATAGACACCTTAGAAGAATTTTAAATGAGGATGAAGTAAAAAAATTTTTGATTCAGAAAGGATTTTCAATTGTTACTTTAAGCGATTATACCTTTGAAGACCAAGTTAACTTGTTTTATAACGCAAAAAAAATTGTTGGTTTACATGGAGCCGGATTTGCAAATTTAACATTTTCCCAGTCAGAGACTTTAGTATTGGAATTAAAACCAGAGTCAGCTGGTTCAGTTATTGAAAATTTAGCAAAAAACTTAAACCTTGATTATAGAGAAATCTCAATAAAATCCACTGAATATTCAAATAACGACCAGCAAGGTTTAATTTCTGTTCCAATTAATTTATTAGAAAAAAAAATAGAAATTGATTATAAGTAAAGTATTAAAATGGATGAAATAAAATTACTAGCACTACTTATAGGTTCAGGTTTTTTATTTAGGATGGCATTAATCTATACAGGTCAGTTGTGGGCAAAGTCACATGCTCAAACGGTAACTTTTTTAATTTTGCCTTTAATTACTTATGTGATTACTAATACTATAGCAAATAATATTGCCTTATCTTTAGGTATGATAGGCGCTTTATCGATAGTTAGATTTAGACACCCAGTAAAAAGTCCATTGGAGTTGATTATGTACTTCGCACTTATTACTGTGGGTATAGCTACCAGTGTTAGAACAAAATGGGCTATTCAATTAATCTTAGTTACAGTATTAATTATTTTATTGGTTAAATTTTTTCAAACTCTATCAAAAAAATATGGAAAGTCTTTTTATAACATGTCTTTCAATGAAGGCGTAAGTACCAATACTCTTGAAATAACAGCGAAGAGTAAAATAGATATAATAGAAACTAATGAATTTTTGATTAGTTCATTTAGTGATTATGCTGAGAACAAAATAATTTATAGATTGAATTTTGAGAGTAAAAAAGATCTTCAGTCATTCAAAGATAAACTTGAAAAAAACAATCAAATTGAAAAAGTAAATATTATTTATAATTAAAATATGAAAAAATATTTATCTATATTTTTTTTTATATTAATTTTTAATCAATCATTCGCCGCACAAAATAAATCAATATCTGATTTAAAAGGCTGTGCTTTCAAAATCACAAATAGTTATGTAAAAGATATAGATAATTTAAGAATTAAATTAATTGAAATAGATGTTCATGAATACAAAAAATGGACTGTAAATGGTGTAAGAATCCTTACCAACAGATACAGATATGTTCCAGATAAATATAAGAGAAGATTTAATTCCACAGTTACAGTTACTTATCAAGATGAAAGTAAATGTATATTTAAAGCACGTGTAAGGCACAGTGGAGATGAGAAAGATCATATTGGACAATTTGAAAATTCAATCACCCAAAGCTTAGATGTTCATTTGATTGAAGGAAACATACGAGGGATAACAAAATTTAAATTACTAAGACCTAAAACTAGGGGGATTTTAGAAGATGAAATTTTGATAACTGAGATTTTAAGAAATTTAAATTTTTTAGCACCTAGAACAATAAAAATGCAGGCAAGAGTAAATAAAATTACAAGCACAATGTTATTTCAAGAAAAGGCCGCCAAAGAAATGCTAGAGTATAATAAGAGAAGAGAAGGGCCAATTCTAGAAGCAGACGAAAGATTTTTTTTCAAGGCGGTCAGTAAAATAGAGGATAATCATCTGAGTGGATGGGACATGGGGGTAGTACCTTTAATGAACCAAAGTTCCAAATACATGCTATCAAAACAAATAAATACTAATATTTTAGAAAAAAGCGAAGGACATAAAAAGATGTCTTTAAACGCAGTCGCTAATTTAAATATAGTTTACCTTTATTTTTCAAATAGATTTCAAGATGAACTAAATAATTTTAATTATTTCGATTATGACCTAGATAATACTTTGTTAGGAAATTACAATAAACATAAAATTTCGAAACTAGATGAATATAACCTTTTCATGCAATCAACTAATAGTACACATGGTTTAGCCGCAAATAATAGAAAATTTTACTGGAATTCAATAGAAAATTATTTTGAGCCAGTTAATTACGACTCTAACGCTAATATTGATGCTGAAATTCCAGATGGTGTATTTAGATATCCAATAAGTGAAAAATTTTTTAATTCATTTAGTAATTTAAATAATAAAATTAAAAAAATTAATCATTCCAGAGTATTAAATAATTTGCAACTTTCAGGCCTCAATTATTCAAAAGATAAATTGGAAAAAAAAATACAAAAAATTTTAGTAAATTTAAAAAAATTAGAAAAAAATTATCTCAAATACCCATCAAATAAGCTCATAAAACATAACCAAACTAAAGAGCTTGATAATATCTTGGCAAACTACCATAAAAATTTAAAAGCAAATCACCCAGAAACATATTTAATAAAAAATAACTTTAATATAAACAATTTTCAAAAATGTGAAATTTATCTTGAAAAGTGTTTAGACATAGATTTTTCAACAATCGAGCTTTCTAATCTACTAGAGGGTGAATTAACAAAAAACAACTCCTCATTTCAATATTTGGGTAATGATTTTAATTTTAAAAATTTTTCTAATAATTATAAATTTAAAAAATTTAAAGAAAGTTCTATTTTTTATGAAAATGGTATAAGTGTTTTTACTAACGAAAATGAAAATATCATTAATATTAGACAAAATATTTCAGGTGCCAAAGTTTTTTTTATTAATGGAACAATTAAAGATACGATTATTAATTTCGAAGGCTTTGAACAACCTTTAGAAAAAGAAAATACCAATCTAAAGGGGTTTCCAATTAATGAAAGCGGTTTAACAGGTTGTTTATCGCTTATAAATCTTGAAGTTGAAAATATTTCGCTTAGTGCATCTAATTCATCGTGCGAGGACTCAATCAATTTTATAAATATATCCGGAGAAATAGAAGATGTAACAATCAATGCATCTTATAGTGATGCTTTGGATATAGATTTTTCAAATTTGAAAATTAAAAACATAAATGTTAATTTCGCCAAAAATGATTGCGCAGATTTTTCTTACGGAAATTACGTAATAAAAAATTTAAATCTAGAAAATTGTGGTGATAAAGCTCTGTCAGTTGGAGAAAAGTCAGAATTAATTTTAGAAAACATCAATGCAAACAATTCTATGATAGGTATTGCATCTAAAGATAGTTCAATAGTAACTACAAAAAGAATTACTTTTAACCTTGTTAATACTTGTTTATCTGCTTACAAAAAAAAACAAGAATTTGAGGGCGGAATAATAAATTTTAACAAAATGGATTGTGATTTCAAAAATGAAAAAGTAAGTTTTGATAATTATTCTTTAGTAAATGAAAATAAAAATTTATAGTAAATATTATGAGTTTTAGAATAGAGGAAAAATTATTTTTTAAACCTGAAAACTTACTTCAATTTAGGGAATTTTTATTAAAAAATTCTGCAAAGCAGTTATTTCAAAAAAGATTAATAAATAGTTTATACTTTGATAATCTTAAACTTGAAATGTATAAGGATTCAGTTGAAGGTTCAGTACCTAGAAAAAAAATCAGAATAAGAAATTATCCAAACTCAGACGATAAAAATTTTTATCTAGAAATCAAAACATCGTCAGTTGAAGGAAGATTTAAAAAAAGAAAAAAAATTAATAAAGAAGAATTTGATTATTTTAAAAAAAACGGAATTCTTGATAGCACTTATGGGACATGTTTACCAAATTTTTTTGTAAGTTATGAGAGGGAGTATGCAAAAATTAAAGATGTTAGAATTTCAATTGATAAAAAGATTTCATATAAAAATTTTACTAATGCAATAATTTACTATGATAATAAATCTATCGTTGAATTGAAAACCTCAATAGATAAAAATTTAGACGACTTAATTAGGCTTTTTCCCTTTCAAAAAATAAGATTTTCTAAATACTGTTTCGCAGTCGAAAATCTTAATTAAAATTGTTGTTTATTTATTTATACTATATATAAAATATATTAATTTTGGCGAGGTAGCTCAGTTGGTTAGAGCACAGGACTCATAAGCCTGGGGTCGGCGGTTCGAATCCGCCCCTCGCTACCAAATTTCAAAATTATGAAAAATGTTTCAATTTTTTGTCTCACTCTTGACCCAGATCACGAAAATTTAATTAAAAAACTATCTCTTATACCGGTTGGTCTTGGCAATAAAAAATTTTCTTATGATTGTTTATCAGATAAACAGGGTAAAAATATATCTCAAAAAAATCCTTATTATGGCGAATACACCTTTCATTATTGGCTATGGAAAAATTATATGAATGAAATAAAGACCCCTTGGGTTGGTTTTTGTCAATATAGAAAATTTTTTGTTAAGAAAAAAATCGATGAAAGAAATATAAATTTTGAAAATTTAAAAAATTTATTAATTAATGAAATTAATTTTTTACCTGAAAATTTTGATTGTATATTAGGAACAAAATTTTCAGTTCAAAATTATAAACTATCTAAGATATTAAAAAATCATTTATTTGATTTTTTTCTTAATCCAAATATTCTTTTTAATAAAAGAAAGAGGAATTTAAAATTTCACTTTGATTTATTTCATGGTAAAGGAAATTTGGATAAAGCCATAGAAACACTTGATATAAAAAATAGACAAGACTTTGCAAATTATATGAATATAGAAACTTCTTTTTACCCACACAATATGTTTATCTGTAAAACTAAAATATTAAACGATTACTACAATGAAATCTTTCCATGGTTAGAGAAATGCGAGGACATTTTTCCATTTGATAAATTAAAAGGGTACGGTCTCCAAAGAATTTACGGTTTTTTAGCTGAACGTTTTTTATCATATTGGTTTCAAAAAAATCATCGAATTATTGAAAAGCCAATTATTGTAAAAGATATATCTAGCTATAAATATTTATAGCTTTGTTTAAATTCTTTTAAAGAAATTAATTTTCTATCTTTTTTCGAGATATTTAAACTTTTACTTGGCCATTTTATTTTTAATTGATTATCTAGTAAGTTAATTCCGCTCTCAAATTTAGGTTTGTAATAATTAGTTAATTTGTAATAAATTATATTTAATTTTTCATAACTATAATATCCATGAGCAAATCCCTCAGGAACATATAATCCTAAGCAGTTTTTATCTGATAATAAAATTTTAAATGTTTTTCCGAAAGTTTTAGAATTTTTTCTTAAATCAATAACACAATCTAAAATTTTACCTTTTACAACACATATGTACTTAGCCTGCTGATATTTATATTGAAAATGGAAACCTCTTAATGCTTTTGCTTTTGAAGTTGTACAGTATTCATACACAAAGTTTTTATTTTTAAGGACTCGGTTATTAAAAGTTACTCTTAGATTACCTCTGTTATCCGTATATTTATTTTGTTTTATAATATATAAATCTTTTATCTTAGTTTTAATAATTTTCATCTATTTAAATATTTATTTAATTTTTTAAGACTCATGAAAATTTTAGGTGGTAATTGGCCTGTAGATCTAATTTTTTTTACGGAATAATTATTTTTTTTTGCAAACTTATAAATACTTTGTGATTTTCCACCTATGTTTATCACTCCTCTTAATGGAATAACTTTAATAAAGATTTTTGCAAAATCATCATGAAAAATAAAATTAGTTTTTACGTTTGAAAAAGCTGATTTGTGCGTGAAAGGTTTTTCAGTCATACAAGCTCTTATTATCAGAGAGTTTTTATACATTTGAACTGCAGACTCAGCGCCCAATTTAGACCAGCCATAATTATTCCAAGGTAGCAAAGGATCAGTCTCTCTATAATTTCCTTTTTTACCAGGATATAAATAACTTGTTGAAAAAAAGATTATTTTAATTTTTTTTTTGTTACAAATTTTTACTAAGTTAGCGGTTCCAATTATATTTAAATCAATACTTTTGTTTATATCTTTTTCATGTATTGACATTGGTCTAGATAATCCAGCTAAATGAATAACACAATCAGGTTTAAGCTGTTCAAAATTTTTCTTAATTGATTTTGTAGATAATATGTCTAATTGTTTTTTATTTCTGAGTATAAAACGATATTTAGAAACTATTTTTTTAAGTTGACCTGCAAACCTTCCATCACCCCCAGTAACTATAATTTTTTTGATCATTTTTAAATTAATTTCTTAAGATAATCTGAGTAAATACAATTACCGTAAAAACTTATAGCTTTTTTCATATCTTTTTTTTCTAACCATTTATTTTTCAAAGCTATTTCCTCTAAGCAAGCAATTTTAAGTCCTTGTCTATTTTCCAGGGCTGAAACAAAAGATGAGGTGTTGTAAAAATCATCTATTGACCCAGTATCAAGCCAAGCACCACCTCTACCAAGAAATTCAGCAGTAAGCTTATTTTTTTTTCTATATCTATTTAACAAGTCTACAATTTCTAATTCATTTCTTTTAGAAGGCTTTAGAGATTTACTATATTCAACAACCTTATTATCGAAAAAATATAGACCAGTAATCGCTAAATTTGATTTAGATTTTCTTGGCTTTTCTTTAATTGAAATAATTTTATTTTTTTTACTCATAAAAGCTACACCATAAAGTTCTGGGTTACTTACAGAGTGTAATAAAACCTTGCAACCTGAATTTAGCCTAGTGCAATTTTTAAGTTTATTTGTTAAACTTTGCCCATAAAAAAAATTATCTCCCAATATTAAAGCAACCTTGTCTTTATCAATAAATTTTTTACCTAATATAAACGCATCAGGCAATCCTCTTGGTTTGGGTTGTTCTATATAACTAATATTAACGCCAAAACGTTTTCCGTTATCAAGTATTTTTCTAAATTGATTTAATTGACCTTTATTTACAATTAATAGAATATTCTTAATTCCAGCTAACATCAAAACGGAAATCGGATAATAAATTAGAGGTTTATCATAAATGGGTAATAACTGTTTATTAACTGCTTTTGTCAAAGGGCTCATCCGTGTCCCATGTCCGCCAGCTAAAATTATTCCCTTTTTGATCATATTGTCAAACCTAACCTTTTAAAAAATTTTCTTTTAGAAAAAAAATTAAAGAATTCATAATTTTTTAAGTACCAACTAAATGTTTTTTCTAAACCGGACGAAAGATTTGTAGAGGGACGCCATTTTAGTTTTGTTCTAATTTTTTTACAATTAAGAGAATATCTAAAATCATGCCCAGGTCTATCTTTCACAAATTTAATTTTTACTTTTTTTCCAATCAAAATTTTTTTATTTCTAATAATTTTTAATAAAAATTTGGTTAAATTAAGATTATTTAAATTAATTCCTGATCCTATGTTGTAACTTTCACCAATTTTACCTTTTTTGTAAATTTGAAATAAACCATTACAATGATCTTCTACATATATCCATTCCCTTGAATTTTTACCTGTTCCATAAATTGGCAGAGATTTATTATTTAAAATATTAAATATCAATGTTGGAATTAATTTTTCTGGAAATTGTCCTGGTCCAAAATTATTGCAGCAATTGGATATCATCACATCAATTTTGTAAGTTCGAGCATATGCATTAATTAAGTGATCAGCACTTGCTTTACTGGCTGAATAAGGTGAACTTGGTTTGTAAGGACTCAATTCACTTGATTTTTTATTTTTCTCTAAGTCGCCGTAAACTTCATCGGTAGAAACATGAATAAGCTTAATTTTTTTTTTATATTTTTTTTTAAATTTTCTTATTTGTTCTAGGATATTAAATGTTCCCAGAATATTCGAATATACAAAATCTTTGGGAGAGTCTATAGATCTATCAACGTGAGTTTCTGCAGCAAGATTAAAAATAACATCTGGTCTAAATTTGATTAAAATCTTATAAATTTTTTTATCATTTATATCTAAATTTATGAATTTGTAATTTTTAACTTTTAAGTTTTTAAGCAAATATGAACCTTTTGAGTATTTATTATTATCAATATTGATAACGTTATATTTTTTTTTGACTAAAAAATTAACTAAGTTACTACCAATAAATCCATTTCCGCCAGTAACAATTATATTTGTCATTTAAAATTTAGTTTAAGAGACATTTTTATTATATAATGTAATAAGATAGTTAGTTATTTAAATCAATAATTTTAATTAAAATGGATAACAATAAAATCACAGTAGTTATTAATACTTTTAAAAGCGAAGATAAAATAAATCAATGCATAGATTCTATTGGTGTAGAATACAAAATAATCATTGTAGAAAATTCAGATAATAATAAATTCAAAGAAACTTTAGAGAAAAAATATAAAAATGTAGAATGTTTTTTAACTGGAGAAAACCTTGGTTACGCAAAAGGTAATAATTTCGGTCTTTCAAAAGTAAAAAGCAAGTATGCTTTAATTATTAATCCTGACGCACTTCTTGAAAAAAATGCAATCAATAATTTTTTTAAGTCTGCTGAAAAAATTAAAGATTTTTCAATAATTGGTCCGGCAAAACAAGATGAATATAGCGATGTAAATAATGACAAAAATGATAATGAGATATATGAAGTAAATAGCATTAAAGGTTTTGCAATGTTTTTAAATTTAAAACAATTCCAAGAGGTTGGTTTTTTTGACGGTAATTTTTTTATTTATTTAGAGGAAATTGATTTATGCAAAAGACTAAGAGAAAAAAATAGAAAAATTTATTTAGATAAAAACATCAAAGTAACCCATTTAGGTGGTAGCTCTCATAATGAAGAAATAAATTTTGAGATGGAGCTATCTAGAAATTGGCATTGGATGTGGTCAACTTTTTACTTTAATAAAAAACATTATGGATATTTAAATGCATTGATAAAAGTAGGAAAAAAACTTTTTTCTTCAATATTTAAAATAATTTATTTTACATTTTTATTGAATTCTAAAAAAAGAAAAATTTATTTTCAACGTTTCTCAGGTTTACTTAATTCGATGATTGGAAAAAAATCGTGGTATAGACCAAAAATAATAAATAATTGATAAAAAAAATATTTTATATATAAAAACCCCATGTCCTTAAAAACCAAAAAAGTTTTAGTTACCGGCGTAGCAGGTTTTTTGGGTTCTCATTTAGCGGAAAAACTGGTTAACCTTGGTCATGAAGTAATTGGTATTGATAATATGATAGGTGGATATGAGGACAATGTGCCAAAAAAAATAAGATTTCACAATTTTGATTGCTGCGATTTTAAAAAAGTCCAATCAATAATGAAAGGTATAAATGTTGTATATCACTGTGCAGCAACAGCTCACGAAGGATTATCAGTATTCTCTCCTTATGAAATTACTAAAAATAATTATTTAGCTTCAGTTTCAATTTTTTCTGCTGCTGTAAACGAGAAAGTCGAACGTATAATATTTTGTTCCTCAATGGCCAGATACGGTGATCAAAAAGCTCCATTTGTTGAATCAATGAAACCAAAACCTGTGGATCCGTACGCTATTTCTAAAGTTGCTTCTGAAGAAGTTTTAAAAAATTTATGTGAGCTTAATGGAGTAGAATGGATAATAGCTATACCACACAACATCATTGGCCCAAAACAGAAATATGATGACCCGTTTCGAAATGTAGTTTCAATTATGATTAATCGAATGTTACAAGGAAAAGCCCCAATTATTTATGGAGACGGAGAACAAACAAGATGTTTCTCATACATAGATGATTGTTTAAGTTGTCTTTTACCAATGTTGGATCAAAAAAATCTTAATAAAGAAACAATTAATATTGGACCTGATGAGGAATTCGTTACAATAAATAAAATTTCTGAAATTTGTTCAAATATTACTGGTGTTAACTTAAACCCGATTTATAAAAAAGACCGACCTCAAGAGGTAAAGCATGCCACTTGTTCAGCTGATAAAGCTAGAAAGCTTTTAAACTATAATACTAAAGTTAATTTAAGAGATGGCATTCAAAAAACGTTTGAGTACATAAAAAAAAGAGGCGTTAGACCTTTTGATTACAATATCAACATTGAAATTAATAATGAGCTTACCCCATCAACTTGGAAAAATAAGGAAATTTAGTGTCCTGGGAATTCTATCAAACTCTCAACAAAATATCCTTTATTTTTTAGAAGTTTTTCTCCTGGCAAATCAAAAAGATTAATAACAAATATAAACCCAGCTACCTTTCCACCAGAAATTTCTACTAGCTTTGCAGCTGCCTCTGCAGTTCCTCCAGTAGCAATGAGATCGTCAATTATTAAAATTTTTTCATTTTTTATAATCGAGTCTTTATGAACTTCTATTGTCGCTTTTCCATATTCTAGTTCGAAATCAACAGAATGAGTTTCAGATGGAAGTTTATTTTTTTTTCTTAATAGAATAAATGGTTTTTTTAATTTATAAGACACAGTTGATGCAAAAACAAATCCTCTTGATTCAATCGCAGCTACTTTGTCGAAATTGATTTTTTGTGAAATTTCTATAATTTTATCATTTGTATATCTAAAGGCGTCAGTATTTTTAATTAAAGTTGTTATATCTCTGAATAAAATACCTTTTTTAGGGTAGTCAGGTATCGATCTTATGTGTTTTTTTAAATCCATAATTTAGCTTCAAGTTCTAGCAAAAAACCATTAATAGTTAAATAATGAAAAAAAGAAAGCTTGGGATAATTGGGGGTAGTGGCCTTTATAAAATGGAGGGCTTTGAAAAAACAAAGTGGAAAAAAATAAAAACTCCATGGGGCAAACCTTCAGACGAAATTTTATTGGCTAGTATTGGAGGAGAAGAAATTTGTTTTATTCCTAGACACTCAAGAGGTCATAAAATCAATCCATCAAATATAAATTTTAGGGCAAATATTGATGCAATGAAACAGTTAGGAGTAACAGATATCATCTCGGTATCTGCTGTTGGATCATTAAAAGAAAACTTAGATCCAGGAAAATTTTTAATTGTAGACCAATTTATTGATAGGACCTTTGCAAGAGTAAAAACGTTTTTCAATGAAGAAATAGTAGCCCATGTTTCAATGGCCAAACCAACAAGTTCTGGACTTGCAAAGTGTTGTGAGGCTGTACTAAAAAAATTAAATATTAGTCACCAACTTGGAGGAACATACATAGTTATGGAAGGGCCTCAATTTTCGACTTTAGCCGAATCAAATTTATATAGATCTTGGGGAGCTGATGTTATCGGCATGACTAATATGCCTGAAGCTAAATTGGCTAGAGAAGCTGAAATTAGATATTGCACTGTTGCAATGGTGACAGATTACGATTGCTGGCATCCTGATCATGATGAGGTCGATGTTAGCATGGTAGTTCAAACTCTAATGAAAAATGCGTCTAATGCACAAAATATGATCAAAGAAATAATAAAAACATTTAAAAACTATTCAGTAAAAAAGGATCCTGCAAACAATTGTTTGGATGTTGCCATAATAACTGATCCAAAGTTAAGAACAAAAAAAACAATCAAAAAATTAAAAAATATTGCCGGTAGAGTTTTAAATAACAAATAACCTTAATGCCAACTTATACAGTAAAATATTCCAATATTAATCTTTCACAAAAACAAAAAAACTCTATTGCAAATGATATAACAGTTACTCATAGTAAATTTACTGGCGCTAATACCTTTTTTGCTCAAGTCATATTTCAAAAAAATGAAAAAAACGCTCATTTCATGGGTGGCAAACTAGTAAAAACTAAAGAAATTTTCCTAAATGGACAGATAAGAGCTGGGCGAACACCAAAAGTTAAAAAACAATTAATTTTAGGTTTAAGAAAAATTTTGATTAAGAACACAAAGTTGCAGAGAGATTTTGTTTGGGTTTACTTAGAAGATTTATTACCGGATCAAATGATTGAGTATGGAGAGGTTCTACCTAAATCAGGAAATGAGAATAAATGGTTTAATTCGTTATCAGCAAGTTTAAGAAAAAGATTAAAAAAAATGGAAAAATAAAATGAAAATTGAGGGAAAATCTTATAAGACAATTTGGTTTGAGAACAATTTAGTAAAAATCATTGATCAAACAAAACTTCCTCATCAGTTTATCATTAAAGATTTAAAAACTGTGAAAGATATAATTTATGCAATTAAAATAATGGAGGTGAGAGGGGCTCCATTAATTGGCGCAACAGCTGCATATGGTTTAGTTTTATCTATCATCGAAAAAAATGATTTATCTTTTCTAAAGAAGTCTAGCGAAGAATTAATTTCATCAAGACCCACTGCGATTAATCTTAAGTGGGCAGTAGATAGAATGATGAAAAAGCTCAACGGAGTAAATGATAAAGATATATTGAAAATAGCTTTAGATGAGGCAAAAGCTATTACAGAAGAGGATGAAAAATTTTGTAAAAATATCGGTTTAAACGGTCTAAAAATTATTGAAGATATTGCTAACAAAAAAAAAGATACAGTTAATATTTTAACTCATTGTAATGCAGGGTGGTTAGCAACTATAGACTGGGGGACAGCCACTTCACCAATTTATCATGCTCATCAAAAAGGTATTAAAGTTCATGTATGGGTTGACGAGACAAGACCAAGAAACCAAGGAGCTAACCTAACTTCGTATGAGTTAAATGAGGAAGGAATATCAAACACTATAATAACTGATAATGCTGGTGGTATATTAATGCAAAGAGGAGAAGTGGATATGTGTATCGTAGGAACCGATAGAACTTTATCTAATGGAGACGTTTGCAATAAAATTGGAACTTATTTAAAAGCTTTATCTGCAAAAGATAATAATGTTCCATTCTACGTTGCCTTGCCCAGCTCAACAATAGATTGGAGCATTAAAGATCACAAACAAATTCCTATCGAAGCAAGAAATTCAGAGGAGCTATCACATGTTGAGGGAATAGATGAAAATAATGAAATTAAAAAAGTTAGAATTTACCCACAAAAAAGTAAGTCTTTGAACCTAGCCTTTGATGTAACACCTGCTAAACTAGTTACAGGTCTGATTACTGAAAAAGGAGTTTGTGAAGCATCAGAAAAAGGATTGAAAGGATTATTTAAATGAAAAAAATATTATTACTATTCATAATGTTTCCTACTTTAGCATTTGCTGGAAGCGATGATATAAAAGAAAGCGGCTTCTTAAAAAAACCAATAAGTACTAAATTAGATAAATTGGAAATTACTGAACCTAAAAATAAAATAATTATTATTTTTAATCATGGACAGTCTTCTAATGACTCTAAAAAAAAAAATAAATGCACTTGGATAGGTAATGTTAGAAATATGGCATCACTTATTGGGGAAAAAGTAAAAGGTAAAGAAATAATGGTGTACAATTTTTGTACTAATCATTTAGAAGGTGATCAAATGTTAGAAAAATACCCTTTATGGCACAAAAAATACGTAGGACCCTATAAAGGTAAACATAAATTAGAAAAAAGAGTTGATGAAAACATCAAACTTATAGAGCAATTAGTTAGTATGGGTGTTCCAAAAAAACAAATAATAGTCACCGGGCATTCCTGTGGCGGGCTTATGACACTAATGCTTTTTGCTAAACATCCTAATGCAGCAGGCGGAGGTATTTCTTTCAATCAAGCTTGTTTTGGTAAAATTTCAAAAAAATATAAAGCTGCAAAAGTTGGCCCTAAAGCAGCTTTAGAAAGTTTTAAAAAAAAAAAACCAGGACCCTCAGTTGTTAGACAGTCACAAATTGATGAAATAAAAAGTTCTAAAAATTTACCCTTACTTGCATTTACACATCCAAAAGATAGCTACGAAGGATTATTGTCTGACTGGCTTGATAAAATACCTGGTTTAGAAAGAATTATTATTTCAGAGGACTATACAATCAAGGGTCAAAAATGTTTTTTAGAATTTGCCAATGGAAAAGAACCTGTTAAAGATGGTCACAGAATGGATCACGCAACTTGTTTTCAATATTATAATCCAAAAATTTTAGATTATATATCTTCCAGAATTTAATGATTAAGCTAAAGTCAGAAGTAATAAAATATTCAAAAAAATTAAATATTAATAATTTATCTGCTTTAAGATCTGGAAATATCTCTGCAAGAGCAAAAGAAAAAGGAGTGGATGGTTTTTATATTACTCCGTCGGGAAGAAAGTACTCGTCTTTAAAAACAAAAGACATTGTCTTTGTTTCGCTCAAAGGTGTTTATGATAAAAAAAAAGGAAAACCTTCATCAGAATGGAGATTCCATCAGGATATTTATGTGAATAAAAAAGAGGCTGAAGCTATAGTTCACGCTCATTCAACTTGTGCAACAGCAGTGTCTTCTCATCAAAAAAAAATCCCAGCTTTTCACTATATGGTTGCAGTAGCAGGTGGAGAAGATATTAAATGCACTAAATATGCAACATTTGGAACAAAAAATCTTTCAAAAAATATAATCAAAGCTTTAAAAAATAGAACAGCATGTTTGATTGCTAATCACGGTCAGGTTGCTTTTGGAGAAAATTTAGAGAAGACTTTTGAACTTGCTCAAGAGATCGAAAATATTTGCCATCAATATATAAATGCCTTAAGAATTGGAATACCTAAGATTCTTTCAAAAAAAGAAATGAAAATTGTCTTAGGAAAATTTAAAAATTATAAAAAAGGGTAATTTTTATGATTAAAGTTGGTGAGCACATTGCCATTGATTTTCTTGGTGTTAAAAAAGACTATTCACCAGAGTTTTACGAAAAAGTTATTTACAAAATAGCAAAAGCTGCAAAGGTGGAAATATTAAATGTTGCTTCCCATAAATTTGAACCACAAGGCTTTACTTTAGTTGCTTTATTGTCGGAGAGCCATTTTAGTTTTCATACCTTTCCTGAAAGAGGAGTAATAAGCTTTGATTTTTTTACTTGCGGAAAAGTGAACCCCAAAGTAGCTCTAAAAATTTTAAGAAAAGAGATCGATCATCAAAGAGTAGTGGCTAATGCTTTTGATCGGAGTAGCGTAGGTCTTTATGATGATATTTATAGCACCCCAGGTCAAAAGAAATTTTATGTAGTTAAAGATGTTTTAGAAAAATTCACTTCTAAAGTGGGCCAGTTTGTTGAAATTATGGATTTAGAAGAGTTTGGTCATGCATTATTTATTGATCATGAAATTCAAGTAGCTGAAAAAGATGAAAAAATTTACAGCTCAAATTTTTTTAAATCAAGTTACGATCTAAGTAAAAAAAATAATAATGTTGCAATTATCGGTGGCGGAGATGGTGGTGTAGCTCGAGCATGCTTAGAAAATAATTCAAATTATATAGATTGGTTTGAACTTGACCCGGAAATAGTTGACGTTTGTTATCGCCATTTACCTAAAGTTTGTTCAAAAGTTAAAAAAAGCAATAGGATTAAAACTTTTTGGGGCGATGCATTTAAAAGTATTAAAGAAATAGAGGACTCCAAATATGATAAAATTTTCGTTGATTTAAATGATGATCAGTATTGTATCGATCTTGCGAGAAAAAATATGAGGGGACTTAAAAGAATTCTTAAAAAAGGTGGAGTTATAACCGCTCAAGTTGGTAGCCATGATAAAAAACCAAAACAAGTTGAAAATTGGTGTAAAGTTTTAGAAAAAAGCTTTGGAAATGTAAGAATTTCCGGCGCTTATATTCCTAGCTTTGACTGTAATTGGAATTTCGCCTCGTCTGTGATGAAATAACTTATGTGTTTTTAGGCCTATAAAAAGACTTTAAATAAAGAATACCAGAAAAAATACCTAATAATTCTAATAAACTTAACTGAACTAATCTAAAGTCTAATTTTATTATACCAATTAAAATCTTTTTAATAGATTGAAAAATATTAGGTAGAATTTTTCTTAATGCAAAGAAATAATTAAAGTTTTTTTTCAAATAATAAAACTTTGACCAACTGTAATGAAAAGATCTAGTTTTAATTATCAAATTTTTATATTCTGATCGTAAGCTTGATCCAAGATGATGGAATCTGATTTTTTTAACTACATAAATTTTTTTACCCTGCTTAGCAAGATTACGGGTGAAGTCAAATGTTTCAAAATATAAGAAATAATTTTCATCAAACAGTGAATTTTGAATTTGTTTTTTATCAACCAAAAAATTATTATCAAGTAAATCTACTTCAATAATTTTAAATTTTTTAAACAAAGCTGATTTATTTATTTTTTTTTTACTAAATACTTCAAAATTTTTGAAAATTTTTTGATTTCTATAAGCTGGAGAAATTGCTCCAAATTTTTTGATTTTTTTAGCACAAGCAATAAGATTTTTAATAGATTGATTTTTAATTATCATATCTGGATTATTAAGAAAGATAAATTTAGTTTTTGCTTTTTTTATACCTAAATTATAACTTTTAGCTAAACCAAGATTTTTATTTGGAATAATTACTTCTACGCTCTTAAATTTAGACTCTAATTTTTTTTTTATTGATCTATCCAAGGAGTTTTCTATAATTATAATTTTATATTTACCGTCAAAGTCTTTTAAGAAACCCTCAAGTAAATGCTGACTTTGGTAAGAGCTAAAAACTATAGTTAAATCTTTATTCATGTTTATCAATTATTTGAATTAATTCATCATAATTAATTAAATTCAGATATTCTCGATAATTTGAAGCAAAAGTATTAAAGTTAAACTTTTTAAAATTTTTTGAGACAATATTTAATTTATTTCTGTTTTTTCTTTTTATAATTATCCCTATTCCTTGATCTGCATAACAACAATAAGAGTCAACATTTTCGTCTACTCTAAATTCTAAAAATGCTTTCCATGTATCTCCATTCCAGTCGTATTGCGATCTTGGAACAGCTTGATAATAATAATCTCTAGGTAAACAATCATGCATTAATATAATTCCTTTTTCGTTTAAGGCATTTATTGAGTTAATTATATCTTTCTTGACTTGCTCATAGTGATGCAAACCATCAATAAAAATTAAATCAAATTTTTCATTATTAGTCGAAAAAAAATCATCACTAGTTTTTCTCACATTTCCTCCAGAAACGGGATCTACTCCAATTTTATAATTACAATTTACAGAACCAAACAGTTCGTCCTTGAATGTTCCTATTTCTAGATATGACTGATATTTTTTTCTATTAATAATATTTTGAATTATCTCCAATCGACTTTTTTTATCTTCAAAACTTACCTCTATTTTTTTTGAATTAAATCCACCAAGCAAATAATGAAAAAAATGAAATATTTTCATTGAATTTTTACTTGTTAAAAGTCTATTAATTTTTTTTGCTATCAAATTTTTCATTTACAGCCTATATATGTGATTATTGATAAATTTAATAGGTGAAAATTAAAAATCTTATATGTTTAGAGTTTCGTGTATTCAACTAAAATCAAATGACAATATTTTTTCAAATTTAAAAAAAACAGAAAAACTAATTAAAAAAGCTGTAAGCCAAAAAACTGATTTTATTTTAACTCCTGAAATCTCATCATTATTTTCTTTACAAAGAAAAAAATTACTAAGTGTATGTACTTCCATGAAAAAAGATATTTATTTGACAGGCATTAGAAGATTGGCAAAAAAATATAAAAAATGGATTTTAGTCGGTTCACTTGCCATAAAAATTTCAAAAAATAATTTGGTAAATAGATCAGTGTTAGTCAATGATAAAGGTACAATTAAAACTTATTACGATAAAATTCATATGTATGATGTAGTTTTAAGCAAAAAAGAGAAATATTTTGAGTCAAAAACTTTTAAGGCTGGGAAAAAAATTAAATTATTTAAGTTACCATGGGGAAAAATAGGTCTTACAGTATGTTATGACTTGAGATTTCCAAATCTTTACAGGAAACTTTCAAAGGCTGGCGCGATATTTTTGTCAGTACCATCAGCATTTACACAAACTACTGGAAAAAAACATTGGCATACTTTACTTAAAGCCAGAGCGATTGAAAATTTTTGTTTTATCTTTGCCCCTGCTCAATCAGGTAAACATTATAATGGAAGAAAAACATTTGGACATTCATTAATAATTTCACCAGATGGAAAAATTTTAAAAGAAATTAAAAAAACAGAGGGAGTGATAACAACTTCAATAAATCCCGACCAAGCTAATTTATTAAGAAAAAAAATTCCTAGTTTAAAAAAAGACTAAATTATTCGTGCGATTTAACTTCTTTAATGTTTGAACCTAGAATATTATTAATCGATAATTTAATTCCAGCTCTTCTATCATTTAATTTATAAACACTTCTAGATAGATTTATAAATTCTTTATCAAATATTTTCTTTTTTTCAGCTGCTCTTTTACCGTTTTCTACATCCCATAATTTTGTATTTACTTCTTTCAAATCTTTTTTATGATTTATAATATCATTAGTGTTTGGTATATATCTTTCCATAGTAGCAGATAATGAATTTAATTCTTTTTGTACGTTAGCTAATTTTTCTTTATCTGTTATTTTTTCTTTTTTGATTTCTAAAATCGTTATTTTATCTATTAATTCACCAACTGAAATTTCTGCCAATATTTTGTCCATATTCTCGCTCATATTTATATTTGACTATATTAATCATTAAATATACTTCGAAATAATAATGTCAAATATATTAATAATAAAGCATGGTTCTTTAGGTGATTTAGTTCAAGCAAATGGAGCTTTAAAAGATATAAAAAATTTTTACAAAAATAGAAAAGTTTTTTTACTTACAGCTCAGCCATATGCGGTTTTTATGTCAGAATGCCCTTATATAGATGGTGTTATAATAGACAAGAGGTTGCCCAGATGGAATTTATTTTATCTTAATAATCTAAAAAAAAATCTAGCAAAATACAATTTTACAAAAATTTTTGATTTACAAAATTCAAGCAGAACAAAATTTTATAAAAGATTTATTCTAAAAAACGTGGAGTGGTCGTCTACTGAAACTTCATTAGAGCCAGGTCAAAAAAAAAGAGATTTCGATAAAGACCCAGTTCTTGATAGAATGGAAATTCAATTAAAAAAAAGTGGTATACAAACTGAATTTGTAAAAAATATAGATTTAAGTTGGGCTATATCAGATATATCAAGATTAGCTAAACAGTATGCAAATAATGATTATATTTTGTTATTCCCTTTTTGTTCAAAAAAACTTCCTCAAAAAAAATGGCCTTTTTTTAAAGATTTAATTTCAAGATTAAAACAAGATTATAAAAATAAGTATCCAGTTTTATTAGCTCCGGGACCAGATGAAATTGAAGAAGCTAAGGAATTAAATGCTAAAGTAGTTCTAGATAATAATGAGCCAATTAATATTAAAACTTTAATATCTTTAATAAGTAATGCAAAATTTATTATTGCAAATGATACAGGACCAGCTCATATAGCTTCACATTTAGATAAAATGGGAGTTGTGCTTTTTGGCAGTCATACTACTGCAAAGAAAGTAAGTATTGAAAATTTTAATTTTAAAGCTATTAGTGTCGGTAATTTAAATAATTTAACAGTTGAAACTGTTTTAGAAAAAGTCAAATCTAAATTAAATTAATATAATTTTTTATAATTTTTTCCCAACTAAAGTCCTTTGAAAATTTAAAAGCATTAGCACCGAGCTCTTTATATTTTTCATTTGATAAAATCTTTAAAAGTGTATCATAAATAGCATTTAAATCGTTACCGTTACAAAGATATCCTGTTATTCCAGATTTTATCGCATCTCCCTCACCACCATAAATTCCACCAACTGATGGTTTTCCGTAGGATGCTGCCTCAATATAAGAAATACCAAATCCTTCAACTGATTTTTTATAAACAACCGAGGGCATGACGAATATATCTGATTGTTCGAGTAAAGCAACTTTCTCTTGCTCAGTTGAATTAAAAATTAATTCGACATTTTTTCCTAAACTTAACTCTTTTTTTAATTTTTCAAGATTTTTTCTCTCATCTCCATCACCGATTGATACGTACTTCAGATTTGGAAATTTTGGTAAAAGATTTTTAATAGACATCAAAATATTTTGATGACTTTTACGGCTATCTAATCTTGAAATGGTAATTAATTTTGGCGATGCATTTCTATAAATATTTTTAGAAAATTCTCTAGCTGGATCAGTTACCGCAATAGGATAGTTACAACCAGGATTGATAACATTAATATCTTTAATGCCAAGTTTTAAACCTAATTCTTTTGTAAATTTTGAATTTGCAATTACAAAATCTGCTTTTTCTAAAGCTTTTAAAACTCTTTTATTTAATGATGAGCCTACAGGATGATTTATTTCCTTTGAGTGAATTAAGCAGAATGATTTTGTTTTCTTTAGAGTATCTAAATCAATATTTTCAATACTTTTCCAATGGTCAAAGAAACATGCACGTATTTGATTATGTTTAATAAAATCTTTTATTAAATTAGCTTTTCTATACTTTCTAAAAATTTTAAAACCTGAAACTCTCTCTATATTTAATTTAGAATTTTGATCATATTTTTTAGCTTGCTCATGATTGTCTGCAAAAACTTTCACTGGACCATGATTTGTAAGAGCATTAGATAAACCTTCCATTAGACTCTGCATTCCGCCAAGTTCAGGTGGAAAATTTCTTGTAGAAACTAAAAACATTAATTAAACCACTTTATATTACATCCCATACTAGGAGTTTGTTCTTTTGGACCGGATTGCGTTTCAGATATCATTTTCATCGCTACTTTTAAATCACTATCTCCGCTTGAGACAGGTTTTAAATCTTTTAGTTCCCTAAATCTTCCTCGATACTGAAGCTTTAATTCCTTATTGTATCCAAAGAAATCAGGTGTACAAACTGCACTGTACTTTCTTGCAATCTCTTGTGTTTCATCTATTAAATAATTTATCTCTCCAAAATTATTTGTTTTTGCAAATTTAATCATATTATCGAAAGAGTCTTCAGGATAATTTTTAGTATCATTAGACATGATTGCAACAGTGTTAATCCCATTTTTTTTTAATTCGTTACAATCCTGCACTAAATCACGAATAATAGCTTTTACATAAGGACAGTGATTACATATGAACATAATAAGTGTAGCTTTTTCACCTTTAACATCATTTAGGGAGATTATTTTATTTTCTATTGATTTTAGTTTGAAATCCTCAGCTTTTTTTCCAAAATCGCATACTGGTGTCTTTGTTAAAGCCATAATATATTATAAGATAATTAATAATACATTACAGCAAATTTATGATTTACGATGTTAACGGTCACACTCCAAAAATGGATCCAGACAGCTGGGTAGCTTCTAATGCAGTTATCATTGGCAGAGTTGAATTAAAAAAGAATTCTAATATTTGGTTTAATGCAACTTTAAGAGGTGATTTAGAACCAATCATTATTGGTGAAGGTTCGAATATTCAAGATGGTAGCGTAATACACACAGATCCAGGATGTCCAACTATTGTAGGCAAAGGAGTTACTGTAGGTCATATGGTAATGCTTCACGGATGTGAAATTTCAGATGATTGTATTATTGGAATAGGCTCAACTATTTTAAATAAAGCAAAGATCGGTAAAAACTGTATCATCGGAGCTAATTCATTAGTAACAGAAAATAAAGTTATTCCAGATAGATCTTTGGTCCTTGGTAGCCCTGGTAAAGTGGTTAGACAAGTTACAGATGAAGAAATAAAACATATTAAAGAAAATGCCAGAGATTATGTTGAAAATATTAAAAAATATAAGAAATAGTTTTTTCTTATTTGCTATTTTATTATCAGGTTTTTCAAATCTGGAGGCCAAAAACAGTAAAGATGTTTCTAATACTGAGGTGAAAAAGAAAACTATCTCACACAAGAAAAAATATTCTTTAAAATTAGTTAATAGTAAAGACGGTCATCCTGTAAGATCTGGGAAAAAATCTTACAGATTTGAAGTAAGATTAGGTGATTGTGGTAAAGATAGTGGACACAATGATTGTAAAAAAGATAGACAAAGAACTGAGTTGCAATTCAAAAAACATCAAAAGGATAAAAAAGATTATTGGTATTCAGCGTCAATCTATTTACCTAACGATTATCAATCAGTGGCACCGGTAAGAACAACTTTTGTTCAACTTTATGAGAGAGGTTGGAAGCCTATTCTAATGGTAACGGATAGAACTGGAGAATGGTTAGAAATTGGAAGAATGTGGAGCGGCGAGTATGTTGAGATGAAAAAAGCATTAAAGATAAATGATATGAAAGGTAAATGGACAGACGTATTAATTAGTGGTCGTTTCTCAAGGGAAGATGACGGTTTTATGAAAGTTTTTGTTAATAATAGATTAATTTTAAATGCTGAGAATATCAAGAACTTAACTCCATATACTAAAAGAGGAGTAGGATTAGACTTTGGAATATACCAAACTTTTGTCAGTGGCTGGAAAAGAGAGCATGGTGATAAACCTTATCCAAATATGACTGTTTACTTTGATGAAGTTAATTTAGGGACTTCTAAAGATAAAGTTACAAAAAATTTAGGGAATTAGCCAAGTAAATTTTTTAGAACCATTCAAATCAATTAAAGCTCTTCGATGACCTTTGGCTGCTAAATAAAGCCATTCAATACTTTTAATGTTGCACCTTATGACACAAAAGTTTTTATAACCGGCTTCGCTTTCTTCATTAGTAAAATCAAAATTGTCAAACTTATTATCTAAACCTGAGGTCGGTTTTTCAGACTTTGTTCCAGGTCCATTAGTAACCAAGTAACATTTTCTGCTAATGTGACCTGTTTTTTCCCAAGACTCTTTTGTGATATCATTATTATAATTTACTTCACATTCAGCTTTAACTCTAAGCTGTATTTTTTCTTCCTTGCCATAAAATAAAATAGAACATTTGGGATTTTTTTTTATTTTCTCAATTTTTAAGGATCTAATATCACTATGATATTGAATAAAATTATTTTGTTGATCTGCTTTTCTAAGAACAACAACTCTACCATCAAGATCTTTATCGTTACCGCAAATAAATACAGGTGTTCTGAATTCTGATGATCTGTCTTTGACTGCATTAGACAACAGATCCCATATCTTCTTTTCTATCTCTGTTGAATCTTCGTAGTAACTTACTGCTTCTGACACAATTTATTTTCTAAATCTTTTGATTAAGCTAGAAGTATCCCATCTTTGACCACCCATTTTTTGGACTTCAGCATAATATTCATCAATTATTTTTGTGATAGGTAAAGCTGAGTTATTTTTATTAGCTTCATCCATCGCTATTTTTAAATCTTTTCTCATCCAATCAACTGCAAAACCATAATCAAATTTATCTTCAATCATTGTTTTATGTCTATTTTCCATTTGCCAAGATTGAGCTGCACCTTTTGAAATTACCTCAATCACATCATGCATATTTAATCCTGCATTCATTCCAAAATTTATTGCTTCTGATAATCCTTGTACTAAACCTGCAATGCAAATTTGGTTTACCATCTTAGTTAACTGACCACTTCCTGATGGACCAAGAAGTTTAATTTTTTTACTATAGCAATCGATCACTGGTTCAGCCTTTTTATAAGGAGACTTATCTCCGCCAACCATGACAGTTAAAATTCCACCTTCTGCTCCAGCTTGTCCGCCTGAAATAGGGGCATCCAAGAAATCAAATCCTTTTGTTTTTGCTTCTTTATAAAGTTCTCTAGCGATATTTGCAGATGCAGTAGTATTATCTACATAAATTGCACCTTTTTTTGCAGTTTTAAATAAACCTTTCTCACCTAAAGTCACCTCTCTTAAATCATTATCGTTTCCGACACATGTAAAAATAAAATCGCAATCTTTTGCAGCATCCATTGGATTATCTGCTATTTTACCTTTGTATTCTTTGACCCATTTTTCTGCTTTAGCTTTTGTTCGATTATAAACAGTTACATCATGACCACCTTTTGATATATAACCTGCCATAGGGTAACCCATAACACCCAAACCTATGAAAGCAACTTTACAACTCATAAATGATTAACCTCTCAATAAATAAAAAAGTAATTATATTTGGATTTATATTTACATTTTTTTCAAGTTTTGGACAGAGTTTTTTTTTGGGATTGTTTAACGCACCAATTAGAAATGAATTAGGTATAACCCACGGACAATTTGGAAATATTTATGCAACTGCAACAATATTTTCTAGTCTCTTACTAATATGGGTCGGGAAAAAAATCGATGAATATCAAATAATCTATTATTCTTTTTTTGTAATCTTATTATTATTTTTTTCATCTTTATTTTTTTCCTTTATCAATAGTATTATGTTTTTATCGATTGGTATATTTTTAATGAGATTCTCCGGTCAAGGCTTAATGAGCCATACCTCTACGACTACAATCTCAAGATTTTTTGAAAGGTCTAGAGGAAAAGCTCTAAGCACAATTTGGTTTGGATTGTCATCTGCAGAATTTATTTTACCGGTATTAGTAACTTATCTGTTTGTAATTTATTCTTGGAGATCAGTTTGGCAAGGAATAGCAATTATAATAATTTTATTTTTACCGTTTGTAGTTTTAAATACAATTAAAAAAATTAAATTAGATTCTAGAGAAAAAGATTTAGATCCAATAAAAGATTTTAAAATTAAAAGCTGGAGAAGAAGAGAAGTAATTAAAGATTATAGGTTTTATATTATCTCACTGAATATGCTTGCAATGCCTTGGATAGCCACCGGAGTATTTGTATATCAGTCATTTATTTCAGACTCAAAAATGTGGAATATTTACACAATACCAAAAGCATTTATGATTTATTCATTAGCTTCAATTATAACATTATTCTTTTCAGGTTTTTTAGTTGATAAATTTACAAGCAGAAAATTAATTCCAATTATGAATATACCTCTTTTAATATCAATGTTTGTATTATTTTATTATCAACAAGAAATTTCGGCGTTTATTTTTTTAGGTTTAGTGGGTATTTCAAATGGATTAGCTAACGTGCTTGGATCATCTACTTGGGCTGAAATATATGGAGTAAAATTTATTGGATCTATCAAAGCTTTGACCACAGCTTTTATGGTGTTTTCAACTGCTTTTGGAACAGCAGTATTTGGTTTAATGATCGACAATGGTTTTTCAATTGAAAATATTGCTTTTGTATCAGGCATATACATAGTTATTTCGTTATTTCTTTTAATATTAATAAGAAATAAGCTTGAACCTATTAAGCTTAGAAAATAATTGATTTCTTAAGATTATTTGAATATACACTCTGCATCATGGCAAGAATTACCGTAGAAGACTGTTTAGAAAAAGTTGATAATCAATATGATCTGGTTTTGTTAGCTAAAGAGAGAACAGTACAATTAAATGCTGGTGCTCCAATGTTAGTTGATGAAGATAATGACAAACGAACAATTATATCATTAAGAGAAATTGGAGATGGAAAAATAGATGTTAAGGAAGTTGAAGCTAACGCGATTAAAAGATTAAGAAAAGAACCAGATGAGTCCGATCAACAAGAAGAAATAGAAGAGGAGACAAATGATGATTTCGAAAGTTTATACAAAGGTCAAGTTTCTAAGAGCGGTGTAGCAATATTACCATCAAAAAGAACAAGAAGAATTCCGGAAGTTAAAAAACCAAGTTTAGCTGACGAAGCCCTTTCAGAGCTAAAGGCAGAACAACCAGAGATTAAAGAAGAAAACTTAGACACCGAGGAAGCTCCTCTTGAATTAAGCGAAGAAGTCCCAGCAGAGGAAAACAAATCAGAGTAGATTATGATGAAAACTGTTTCAGTTGCGCCTATGATGGATTGCACTGATAAGCACGAAATTTATTTTCTTAGTCTAATTAGCAAAAATATACATTTGTACACGGAGATGATTGTTGCTAATGCAATAATAAGAGGAGATAGATCTAAACTGCTTTCATTTAAAAAAATAAATAATCCAGTGACACTTCAAGTCGGCGGATCGAATCCAAACGAGCTAGCCGAAGCATGTAAGATTTCTGAAGACTACGGATATAAAGAAATAAATTTAAATTTAGGCTGCCCAAGTAAAAAAGTACAAAAAAATAAATTCGGCGCATGTTTAATGCAGGAACCAGATCTTGTAGCTAAATGTATTGAAGCAATGACTAAAGCAACTAAATTACCTGTAACAATTAAAACAAGAATAGGCTACAACGATATTGAAAATTTTGAGTTTCTAAAATCTTTTATTCAAACAACTAAAGATGCAGGTTCAAAAAAATTTATAATTCATGCAAGAAAAGCTTTACTTAAAAAACTCACTCCAAAAGAAAATCTGAATATTCCATTATTGAAATATGAATTTGTTTATAAATTGAAAGATTATTTCCAGGATGATGAAATAATTATTAATGGAGGCATAAAAACAATAGAAGAAATTAAAAATCATTTAACGAAAGTAGACGGCGTAATGATTGGTAGAGCTATCTATCATTCACCTTATTTTTTGGCAGATATTGAAAAAAAAATTTTTAAAAATGAAAATGTACCAACAAGAGCAGAAGTTATGGAAAATCTAATTCCTTATATTCAAGAACAAACATCAAAAGGTATACAATTAAATCATATAATGAGACATACGGTAGGTTTGTTTCATGGACAAAATGGTTCAAAAACCTGGAAACAATATTTATCTAAAAACATGTGCATAAGGGATGCTGATTTACAAAAAGTAAATCATATTATGGATCAAGTTAGAAAAACTAATCCTATATCTTTAGAGAGATAGTTTTGGATATCCTTTCACAATCAGAAATTATTTATTTAGTTTTAATAATGATTGCTACTGCAATACCAGCTGGGTTTGCTGCTGGACTTTTTGGTATTGGGGGAGGGTTAGTAACAGTCCCTATATTATTTTATATATTCAGCTTTTCTGGAATAGAAACGGCTTATGTTATGCATCTAGCTGTAGGAACCTCGTTTGGAATTATCATACCGACCTCAACTGTTTCCGTATTAACTCACCATCAGCACAAAGCTGTTGATTTTAGCATTGTTAAAGGCTTTGGTTTTTTTGTTGCTACTGGAGTAATTCTAGGAACAATTTTTGCTGCAAGTTTAGAAACAAAACCTTTGATATTATTTTTTACTATAGTTGTTTATGTTCTTGCGTTTTACTTACTGTTTTTAAAAGAAAAAGAAACAAATATAGAAATCAAAATAGGATTATTTTCGAAAGCAATTTCAGGGATTGTAAGCGGCTTTATTTCTGCACCAATGGGTATTGGTGGAGCAGTAATGAATGTTCCAATCTTAAAATTTTTTGGTTATCCAATTAACAAAGCTATTGGCAGTGCGGCTGCAATTGGTTTTATTATTGCTTTATTTGGTGCAGGAGGTTTTTTAATTTCTGGGTCGTATCTAGATGCTGATTTACCTTTGAGCATAGGCTTTTTAAACATTCCAGCCTTTCTAGTTTTTTTCCCAATTACTGCTTTTATGGCAAGATTAGGGGCTAAGGCTAGCCATAGAGTTGATAAAATGAGAATGACTAAATATTTTGGATTGTTTCTTATAGTTATTGGAACCAGATTCTTATACGAATATTTTAAACTTTAAATTTTTTGATCGTAGTCTCCAATCTTTCCAGTTTTTTGCAAAAGATTATCTATAAATTCAAATATTTTTTTCTTTCTTTCATTTGATTTTGTACTTTCAGTTACAATCACTAAAGATGGCTTATTCGATGATGCTCTTATTAAACCCCAAGATCCATCCTCAAAAGAAAATCTCACACCATTAACTGTCAATACTTCAATAATACTCTGATTATCAATTTTAATACCTTCATCTTTTAATTTCTTTACCTCTTTTACCATTTCATCAACTACTTTATATTTCTCTTCATCTTTACAATACGGAGCCATCGTTGGGGTTTGATAAGTTACCGGTAATGATCTTATAATTTCACTTATTTTTTTGTTTTGATCTACGATAAGGCGACAAACTTGTATTGCTGAATTAATCCCATCATCATATCCATAACCCAAAGGTTGATTAAAGAAAAAATGTCCGCTCTTTTCAAAACCTGCTAATGCTTTTTCCTTATTAACTTTCCTTTTAATGTGCGAATGTCCAGTTTTCCAATATATAGTTTCACATCCATTTTCTTCCAAGATTTTATCATTTTTAAATAGTCCAGTTGATTTTACGTCGACGATAAATTTTGAATTTTTATGTTTACTTGAAAGATTCCTTGCAATTAGTAAACCAATTTTATCCGAGAATATTTCATTCCCTTCTTCATCTATTACTCCACATCTATCTCCATCTCCATCAAAACCAAATCCAATATCGGCTTTATTATCTTTTACAGCTTTAGCTATAGCATGTAGCATTTCAAGATCCTCAGGATTTGGGTTATATTTAGGAAAGGACCAATCTAAGTTACAATCTAATTCTACGACCTCGCATCCAATGCCTTTTAAAATTTCTGGAGCAAATATTCCTGCTGTACCGTTACCACAAGCAACTACTGCTTTTATTTTTTTATTTATCTTATTTTTTTTAATTAAATCTTGAATATATACTTTTTTAAAATCATCAACTTTTTTTAATGATCCTTTTCCATCTAAAAAATTGTTATTTAAAGTAATATCTTTTAAGTTTGCCATTTCTTCTGGCGCATGTGTTAAACCTTTTTGAATACCCATTTTTACACCTGTCCAACCGTTCTCATTATGGCTAGCAGTTACCATAGCTATGGCATCTGAGTTTAAATTAAACTGAGCAAAATAAACCATTGGAGAAAGAGATAATCCTACATCCTCAACATTGCATCCAGTTGAAATTAAACCATCTGTAAGAGCTTTTTTAATTTTTTCACTATAAGATCTATAATCATGACCAACAATCACTCTTGGATTTTTTATTTTAGTGCTTTGAATAATTTGAGTTCCAAGCCCTTTACCTAAATTTGTGATTCCCTCAATATCGATGTCTTTTTCAAAGATCCATCTAGCGTCATACTCTCTAAAACCGTTTGGATTGATTTTCATTAGTAATAAATACTAGAGAATATAGGCATTTGTTATTAAATGTTTATTAACAAAACTTTCCACTTGCAAAATTAATCAGATGTTCTTATAATGTTCTATTGATTTCGATGTTATATAGTATATTAACATATTCGTAACACAACATGTAGTTGTTTTGTTAACAAATCAAGTAAAACAGGAAAAATATGAATAAAAGTGTATCATTGGCAATAGAGAAAGCTGTCGGCTCAATAAGCCAAAAAAACCAAAACGAGCTAAAAAACAACGGACCTAAAAAACCTGATTTGTTTTCTTTATCTGGAGAGACTGAATTATTCCAAAACGAGAAAGGTATCACTATCAAGATTGATAGGTCGAGAGATGAAAATTTAACTGATTTTGGAAGAGCTACACTTACAGATAGATATTTAGGTCAGAACGAAAGTTTTCAAGATTTATTTGCGAGAGTAGCGAGCGTTTACGCTGATGATAATTTACATGCGCAGAGAATTTACAATTACATAAGTAACCTATGGTTTATGCCTGCTACACCTGTTTTGTCAAATGGTGGTACAGAAAGAGGATTACCAATTTCATGTTTTTTAAACGAAGCTAGCGACAGTCTAGAGGGAATCACAAATCTATGGGAAGAAAATGTTTGGCTTGCAGCAAGAGGCGGCGGTATTGGAAGTTATTGGGGAAATCTACGATCTATTGGAGAAAAAATAGGAAAAGTTGGAAAAACTTCTGGAATAATTCCATTCATTAAAGTTATGGACTCTTTAACTTTAGCAATTAGTCAAGGTTCTTTAAGAAGAGGTTCAGCAGCTTGTTATTTACAAATTGATCATCCTGAAATTGAAGAGTTTATCGAAATGAGAAGACCGACTGGTGGAGATGTAAACAGAAGATCACTAAATTTACATCATGGAGTCTTAGTAACGGATGAATTCATGAGAGCAGTAGAAACAGATGGTCAATGGGCATTGAGAAGTCCTTATGATGGATCTGTTCAACAGACTATACCAGCAAGAAATTTATGGATAAGATTATTGACTGCAAGAATTGAAACAGGAGAGCCTTACATTGTATATATTGATACAGTCAACAGACAAATTCCACAACATCACAAGCTTGCTGGGTTAAAAGTTAAAACATCTAATCTTTGCAGTGAAATCACATTACCAACTGGAATTGATAATGAGGGAAACCAAAGAACAGCAGTTTGTTGTTTATCATCATTAAATCTAGATACTTACGATCAATGGAAAGATGATCCTCAATTTGTTGAAGACGTAATGAGATTTTTAGATAACGTTATGACCGATTTTATTAATAGAGCCCCAGACGAATTTGCTCACGCAAAATATTCAGCAATGAGAGAAAGGAGTGTTGGTCTTGGAGTGATGGGATTACATTCATACTTTCAACAAAAAAATATTCCCTTCGGATCAGTAATGAGCAAAGTTTGGAATAAAAAAATATTCCAAAATATTCATGAGAAAGTTGATGAAGCCTCAAAGACTTTAGCCGATGAAAGAGGCTCATGTCCTGATGCAGCAGAGTATGGAATGAAGGAGAGATTTTCAAATAAAACTGCAATAGCTCCAACAGCCTCTATATCAATCATTTGTGGTGGATCTTCACCGGGAATAGAACCTATTGCAGCTAATAGCTACACTCATAAAACGCTTTCGGGTTCGTTCAATGTGAGAAATAAATATCTAAAAAAAATACTTCAAAAATATAACAAGGATACAGACGAAGTTTGGTCAAGCATTACTACCAATCAAGGATCCGTATCTCATTTAAATTTTTTAACTTCGAACGAAAAAGACACTTTTAAAACTGCTTTTGAAATCGATCAAAGATGGATCGTTGAGTTAGGTGCAGATAGGACGCCTCACATTTCACAAGCACAATCAGTAAATATTTTCGTACCCGCAGATATACATAAAAAAGAACTTCACGATATTCATTTTCAAGCGTGGAAGAAAGGTTTGAAAAGCCTTTATTACTGTAGATCCAAATCAATCCAGAGAGCTGAAAATGTTAACAATGGATCTTCAACAGATGTGACAAAAAATGTTTACTCTGGAAAACAAAAATCAAATAATGAAAGCAATAACTATGAGGAGTGTTTATCATGTCAATAGCAGAAAAAACTAAACCAACAATTATTCAGCCTAAGATGGGTTTATTAGTAGAAAACCCAGTTTACAAGCCATTTAGATATCCATGGTGTTACGATGCCTGGTTAACCCAACAAAGAATTCATTGGCTTCCAGAAGAAGTACCTTTAGGGGATGATGTAAGAGATTGGCAAAAAAATCTTTCAGTAGAAGAAAAAAATCTTTTAACCCACATATTTAGATTTTTTACCCAAGCAGATGTTGAAGTAAACAACTGTTACTTAAGACACTACACAACAGTGTTTAAACCTACAGAAGTTTTAATGATGATGACAGCCTTTGCTGCAATGGAAACAGTTCATATCGCTGCTTATTCTCATCTATTAGATACTATAGGAATGCCAGAAACAGAATACTCAGCTTTTTTACAGTACAAAGAAATGAAGGATAAGTACGATTACATGCAAGGCTTTGATGTTAAATCTAAACATAACATCGCAATGACAATGGCAGTGTTTTCAGCTTTCACTGAAGGTTTACAATTATTTGCTAGCTTTGCAATTTTATTAAACTTCCCAAGATTTAATAAGATGAAAGGAATGGGGCAAATAGTGACCTGGTCAGTTAGAGATGAAACTTTGCACTGTAACTCTATGATTAGACTTTTTAGAGATTTTATTAAAGAAGAACCGCAAATTTGGAATGATAAACTAAAAAATGAAATCTATGAAGCTTGCAAAACAATTGTTCACCATGAAGATGCATTTATCGATCTTGCTTTTCAAATGGGCCCAATGCAGGGTTTAGCAGCTGATGAAGTTAAACAGTATATCAGATTTATCGGTAACAGAAGATTGGAGCAACTAGGTCTAGAGCCAATATACGACGTTAAGAAAAATCCATTAACATGGTTAGACACAATGCTTAATGGAGTAGAGCACATGAACTTTTTTGAAGGAAGAGCTACAGAATATTCTAAAGCTTCGACACAAGGTACATGGGGCGAAGTTTTTGCTTAATATTTGCAGTTAAAATATAAAAGTTATTGGAGAAAATCTGGCTTAAAAGGAAAATGGGGAAACATTTTTCTTGAGAGACTTTCAAATTATAATCCGAAAAATGTTTTGGAGATAGGTGTTTTTTGTGGGGTGACTGCAAAAAATACCTGCGATTTTTTATATAAATCACACGGAAAAAATTTTTCTTACACGGGGATAGATTTATTTGGCATCGATCAAAAAGATAAAAGAGATGAGATTAAACCTAATTTTTTAAAAGATCAGAAATTTTCTAATCCATTAAAAAATATTTATTATAACTATATTCTAAAAGAAAATTTAAATTCAATTGAGAGTGTTCAAAAACTCCTGCAAGAATATAGCCAAAATATAAAGTTAATCGCTGGTGATACAAATAAGGTTTTAAAAGAAATAGATTTACAAAAAATCGATTTCGTATTCCTTGATGGGGGACATAGTTACGAAACTGTAACTAATGATCTCATGATTTTATATGGAGGCATGAAAGATCAGAAGAAAGTTATTCTATGTGATGATTATGGTAAAGAAAGTTATATTGCAGAAGTAGAAAAAGCAATTAACGATTTCACCAAAAAAAACAATCTTAAATTAAATTTAATAGAAAATAGATTTGCAGAAATAATTACCTAAGAAAATTATTCCCAATCAAATTTTGGAAAAGTATCAAAAACTTGTAAAACTTTATCAGACCACTGATTACAAATTCTTTTATAATCTTCATCAGATGTATTCAAACATTTGAGATAAGATAATTTTTTTTGATCTTTTTTATAAACAGCTATATCTATAGGTGGACCAACTGTTAAATCACTTTTTAGTGTGGAGTCCATAGAGATCAATGCACATCTTGATGCATCGCCAATAGATACATTTGGAGTTATCACTCTGTCGAGTATTGGTTTACCGTACTTTACTTCGCCAATTACTAAATAAGGCTTACTATCTGCAGGTCTAATATAATTTCCTTGAGGATAAACAAGGTATAGTTCTAAATCCTGACCTCTTATTTGTCCTCCGATAATAAACGTGGCTCCTAGAACCAAACTATCCGTATTTACTCCGTCTGGTGATGAATGTTTAATTGTAAGTTTTCCAACATAAGATGCTATTTGCTCAAAATCTTTACACTTATTCAGATTCGGAGCGGAATTATCTTTTATATCCTTCTCAATAGACTTGAAAACTGCTTGTGATGTTGCCAAATTTCCTGAAGTAACAATCACAACAGTTCTATCTCCAACATCGTAAGTAAGCATTTTAGAATATATATTTACATTATCTAAGCCAGCGTTTGTTCTGGAGTCAGAAGCTAAAACAACACCCTCATTGGTCTTTATACCTATACAATATGTCATGGTGAATTCTTATTTAAAAAATAGTAATTATTCAATTCTTAATTATCATAGCTATTATCTAATTTGTGCATTTGATATAGGCATCAAACTATTAAGAATTAATAAATGGTAAATTTGTGGAAAAAATACGATTCTAAAAAAACTTATGACGAATATCTAAACTCTGATAATAAGTTGCGTAGGCAGGCTATAATAATCTCACATATTTTAGAAAGGCATGGATTTAAGAAATTAAATGAAATTGAAAAAAACTGTGCAAGCACCATAAGCGCAAGAGGAATTAATTTTAGAGTATATTCATCTGGTAAAAAACTTCACGAAAAAAAATGGCCATTAGATATAATACCAAGAATAATTTTAAAAAAAGATTGGTTAAAGGTTTCTAAAGGCTTACTTCAAAGAGTTAAAGCGCTTAACTTATTTATTGACGATGTATATAATGATAGAAAAATATTTAAAGATAATATTATTCCTGAAGAGCTAGTATTTAATTCTCCTCATTATTTGAGAGAGTGTTATGGATTTTCTCCAAAATATAAATCTTGGTCAAATATTTCAGGTGTTGATTTAATTCGAAATATTGATGGAGAGTTTATGGTGCTCGAAGACAATCTTAGAGTCCCTTCAGGTGTTTCCTACATGCTTGAAAATCGAATGGTAATGAGAGATGTTTTTCCAGAATTATTTACAAAATATAAAGTTGCCTCAATACACCAGTATCCTAATAAATTGTATCATTGCATGCTAGAGTGTGTTCCTCGAAAAACTAAAAATCCACACATGTGTGTTTTAACTCCAGGAAGATTTAATTCAGCTTATTTTGAACACAGATTTTTAGCCGAACAAATGGGTATAGCTTTAGTCGAAGGAAAAGATTTATTTGTTGAAAAAGATTTTGTCTATATGAAAACTGTTACAGGACCGTTAAAAGTAGATTGTATTTATAGAAGAATAGATGATAACTTTTTAGATCCAAAAGTTTTTTATAAACACTCGTTACTAGGTGTACCAGGTTTATTTAAATGTTGGAGAAAAGGAAATGTTGGCATTATAAACGCACCTGGGACTGGTATCGCTGATGATAAAGCAATTTACTCATATGTAGACAAGATGATTAAATTTTATTTAGATGAGGAGCCTAAACTTAAACAAGTAAAAACTTTTTTATGTAGAAAAAAAATTCATAAAGATCATGTTATAGAAAATATTTCAAAATTAGTTGTTAAACCTACTAATGGATCTGGAGGAAATGGAATATTAATTGGTCCTAAATCGTCTAAAGATGAGCGAGAACTAATGATTAATAAGATTAAAGCTAAGCCCGAGGCATATATTGCTCAACCATTAGAAATACTTTCAACAACACCAACAATTTCTGAAGAAGGAATTGAGCCAAGACATTTAGATTTAAGACCATTTGTATTAACTGGTAAGAAATCTTGGGTTACAACAGGTGGATTGACTAGAGTTGCGCTCAAAAAGGGTAGCACTATAGTGAATAGTTCCCAAGGCGGTGGTTCTAAAGACACTTTAGTAATTGAGAAGTAATTTTTATAAACAGACTTTAAAAGAAGAAGACATATTCTTAATTAAATCGAAATATAAATTTTTTCCCTTATTAAGAGTCGCTCCTAATGGATCTATAACCCCAGTTTTTATATTCGTATCTTTTGCCACTGCATTGATTATATCAGGATTGAATTGAGGTTCAGAAAACACACAGCTTACTTTTTCGTGCTCAATTATTTCTCTTATTTCAGATAATTGCTCTGCACCTGGCAATACATCTGCATTTACAGTAAAAGCTCCTAAGACATTTACACCAAATCTTTTTTCGAAATACTGGTAGGCGTCATGAAAAACAATTGATTTAAAATCTTTATTCAACTCTGATTTTATTTTTTTTGTAAGTTTGTCTAAATCTTTATGTGCTTTTTTTAAATTAGATTTATATTTAGAGGCATTTTCTTGATCGTTTTCAATAAGATGTTCTGCCATTTCACTTAATATTACTTTTGCATTCATTGGATCAAGCCAAATATGTGGGTCGTGTTCACCATGACCATGTCCGTGATGATCATCATGTTTATCCTCTTTATGACCATGATCATTATGATCATCATTTTTAGCTTCTTTATGGTCATCATGTTTATCTTTTTTATGACCATGTCCATGATCATCATGACCTTCAAATATATTTCTTTCTCTAAATTCTAACTTATTTAATCCCTTAATTTCCATTAATTCTATTTTTTCAGCTTTTTTTGCTATTGATTTTAATGGTTTTTCTAAAAAAGTTTCTAAGTCTTCGCCGACCCAAAATACTAGGTTAGCATTTTGTAACATTTTCGCGTGTGATGGTTTTAATGCAAATCCATGTGGAGAATTATATCCATCTACAATCAAATCTGGTTTACCCACTCCATCCATCAAATAACTAGCTAATGAATGTATAGGTTTAATAGAAGTTACAACTTTTATATCTGCCTTAGCAGAAAAACTTAGATTTAATGCAAAAAATAAAGTAATTGTAAGCCTAATAAATTTGTTTATCATAGTGTTATAATATAACGTTTGTTATAATATAACATATTTGAGGTCAAGGATTTTTTATTATGGAAAATAAAAATAAAGTTCTACTAAAGGTTGAAAATGTCGGCTTTTCTATTAATGACAAATCTTTGGTGAAAGGAGTTTCGTTTGAAGTTAAACAAAGTGAAATAGTTACTTTGATTGGCCCTAATGGATCTGGGAAATCAACAACTGCAAAAATTGCTTTAGGAATATATAAAAAGATAGATGGCAAAGTTAAAACATACACTGATAAAATTGGATATGTTCCTCAAAAAATTTCAATAGATTGGACCTTACCAATAAGGGTACTTGATTTTATGTCTTTAACTGAAAATTTAACTCAAGATCAAATTAAGAACGCTTTAAATTTAACAGGTGTTGAACATTTAAAAGATAAAAGCTTAAGTAATTTATCTGGAGGAGAGTTTCAAAGAGTTTTGATAGCTAGAGCTATTTCTAAACAACCGGAATTACTAGTTCTTGATGAGCCAGTGCAAGGCGTTGATTTTAAAGGAGAAATTGCTTTATATGAATTAATCAAAAAAATTACAGAAAAAATGAAATGTGGAATACTATTAATTTCACATGATCTACATGTAGTTATGTCTGCTACTGATTTCGTGATATGTTTAAATGGACATGTCTGTTGTTCTGGCACACCTCAAAAAGTAATTAAGGATAACAAATATAAGGAATTGTTCGGCGATAGAGCTTCAAATATCTTATCTTTATACGAGCACAAACATGATCACACTCACTCTCAAGATGGAACAATAGATCAAAAATAATATGCTTGATGATTTTTTTATAAGAGCTCTAATTGCTGGAATTGGAATAGCTTTAATAACAGGTCCACTAGGGTGTTTTGTAATATGGAGAAGATTGTCTTTTTTTGCAGGTACACTTTCACATTCAGCTTTATTGGGTGTAACTATGGCTTTAGTTTTTGAACTTAATATTGCGTTTTCAGTTTTTTTAATATCAGCAGTTTTAGCAATTTTCCTTCTTCAACTTCAAACTAAAACAAATCTTCCTAATGATGCTTTATTAGGTTTGTTAGCACATTCATCACTAGCGATAGGACTTGTAATTATTGGATTTTTAACAACTATTAGATTTGATGTCATGGGATTGTTGTTTGGTGATATATTAGCTGTAAATCAAAACGATTTATTATTAATTTGGGGTAGTGGAATATTTATCTTAATAATTTTAAAATTTATATGGAAGCCTTTGTTCGCATCTACAATAAATTACGATTTGGCTAAAGCAGAAGGGATGAAGCCTGATAGATATAATGCAATATTTACAATTTTGATGGCAGCAATAATTGCTATTTCAATTAAAATAGTCGGACTACTTTTAATTACTGGAATGCTAATTATTCCTGCTGCTCTTGCAAGAAACATATCAAACAATCCCATACAGATGGTTTTTTTGTCGACAATTGGAGGGTTATTATCAATTTTAATAGGATTATTTTCTTCTTTAGAATTTAATACGGCTTCGGGTCCATCAATAATAACTGCAGCCTTAATACTTTTTTGTTTTTCACTTATTAAGTTTAAAAAATTTTCAGAATTAAAAAAATGATATCAAATTGATAATTTATATTTATGCCACAAACACAAATACTTTCTAGAAATCAAAAAATTGTTTTAGATATTATTGAAAAAGCGAAGGGTCCATTAAAAGCTTACTCTATACTTTTTAATGTACAAAAAAAAGGAATTAACGCACCACAACAAATTTATCGAGCTTTAGATAAGTTGATTGAAATGGGTAAAATTCATAAAATAGAAAGTAAAAATGCTTTTGTTGCTTGCAGGAGTTCAGATTGTGAAATTTCTAAAGCAACAGCATTTTCTATTTGTGAAAGTTGTGAAATGGTTGATGAAATAAGTGACGCTAAACTTTCAAAATATTTATCAGGTTTTAATTATAGAAAAGGAATGAAATTTAAAAGATTTAATTTAGAATTTTTTGGTATTTGTAAAAAGTGTAAAAAAGATTAGACCACCCTATTAAATATCTCTGCGACAATACTCTCTTTTCATCAAAATTTTTAATAATTTAATATAATAGTAACAGAAGGATAATTATGAAATTATTAAAAACATTAATAACTATAGTTTTTGTTTCAACATTAAGTTTATCAATAAACGCAAAAGAAATAAAAATGGGTAAAGCTGATTGGGATACAGGTTATTTCCAAGCAGAAGTTTATAAAAAAGCACTAGAAAAAATGGGTTATAAAGTTACCGGCCCAACTGTTATGAAGCCCCAGGTGTTCTATGTTGCGGCAGCAGCAGGAGATATGGATCTTTGGGTAAATGGATGGTTTGGAAACCATGACTCATATGTAAAAGAAGCTATGGGAAAAGTTAAACCTGTAGGTTATGTTGCAAAAAGCGGTGGCTTGCAAGGTTACTTAATTGACAAAAAAACTGCAGACAAATTTAATATTAAGTCTGTAATGGATATAAAAAATCACGCTAAAGAGTTTGACTCTAATGGCGATGGTAAAGCAGATATGGTTGCCTGCCATCCAGGATGGGGTTGTGAAAAAATTATATCAAAACATTTTAAAGAACTTGGTTTGGGTGAATTTATTAATCCTATAAAAGCAGATTACTCTGCTGCAATGGCAGATATAATTTCAAGATATAAAAACGGTAAACCTGTTTTATTTTATACTTGGACTCCGAATTGGACAGTCGGTACTTTAAAATTAGGTGAAGATGTAGTTTGGATCGAAGCTCCTTTTAGTGAAACAAAAGAAGTTAGCGTACCTAACGCAACTAAATCAAAACTTAACATGGGATTTGGAGTAAACGACATTAGACCAGCTGCTAATGTTGATTTTTTAAAAGCCAATCCAAAAGTAGAAAAGTTTTTGAAAAAAGCATCTATACCTTTAGCTGATATTGCTGCTCAGAACTTAAAAATGAATAATGGTGAGAAAAGTGAAAAAGCAATAAAGAAACATGCTGAAGAATGGATTAAATCAAATCAAAAAACTTTTAATAGTTGGATAAATTAAAAATAAATTAGCAAATAAGAATATATGCGCACGATAGTGCGCATATAAGACATATCTCACTTTTTAGTTGTATTACGGTTACATTCAAAATTTATACATGTTAAAATTTTAACAAAATTAGGAGGGAAGATGAAATATTTAAAACATTTAGTATCAATAATTGCAGCTCTTACTATTAGTAGTGCTGTATTTGCCAATGAGATCAAAATGGGTAAGGCAGACTGGGACACAGGTTATTTTCAGGCTGAGATCTATAAGGCAGCTCTTGAGAAAATGGGTTACAAAGTTTCGGGCCCAACTGTAATGAAACCTCAAGTGTTTTATGTAGCGGCAACATCAGGAGATGTTGATTTATGGGTGAACGGCTGGTTCGGAACTCATGATGGTTACATATCAGAGTCTAAAGGAAAAGTTAAACCAGTTGGTTATGTAATGAAAGGTGGAGGAGCCCAAGGTTACTTAATTGATAAAAAATCAGCAGATAAATTTAGTATCAAAAGCGTAATGGACATCAAAAAACATGTGAAAGAGTTTGACTCTAATGGAGATGGAAAAGCAGACATGGTTGCTTGCCCTCCAGGCTGGGGTTGTGAAAAACAAATCACAAAACATTTTGATGAACTTGGATTAGGTGAATTTATCAATCCAGTGAAAGCAGACTACTCAGCTTCAATGGCAGATGCAGTGTCTAAATATAAAAATGGAAAATCAATTCTATTTTATACATGGACACCTAATTGGACTGTTGGTGCTTTAAAACTTGGTAAAGACGTAGTTTGGATTGAAGTTCCATACAGCAAAACAAAACCTACTAAGATCGCTAATGCTACAAAGTCTAAAGTAAATTTAGGATTTGGTGCTGATGATATTAGACCAGCAGCTAACGTAGATTTTCTTAAAGCAAATCCAAAGGTAGAAAAAATGCTTAAAAAAGCCTCAATACCTCTTGGAGATATTGCTGCTCAAAACTTGAAGATGAACAAGGGTGAGAAAAGCGAAAAAGCTATTAAGAAACACGCAGCTGAATGGATAAAAGCTAATCAAAGCACATTTGATAGTTGGATTAAGTAAAGGTTCAGGTTAATTTTAATGAGTTTAAAATTAGCCCCATCAGATTACGAAATATACATTCCCATAGGTGAATGGATAGAGGGAAATATAAAAGAGTGGCTGTTTGAACAAAGGCCACTCTTTAAGAAAATTTCAGCACCTATAGATACTGTATTAAATAGTTTAGAAACTCTTTTAAATTTTATTCCTTTTCCGATCATACTTTTAATATTTATAATTTTCGCTTACAGAACAAATGGAATAAAATTTGCAATATTTTCTTTTGTAAGTTTAGTTTTTATTGATCTTGTTGATCTTTGGTCAGAAAGTATGACCACATTAGCAATGATTTTTACTGCTGTTTTATTTTGTATGTTAATAGGAATTCCTCTTGGCATTATTGCCTCTAGAAGTAATACTTTTGAAATTATTTTACGTCCTATACTCGATATAATGCAAACAATACCAAGTTTCGTTTATTTAATCCCTGTAGTTATGCTTTTTGGAGTTGGTTTAACTCCTGGAGTAGTTGCTACAATTATTTTTGCATTACCACCAATTATTCGATTAACAAATTTAGGTATAAGACAAGTTGGTAAAGGCTTTAAAGAAGCTGGATCAAGTTTAGGACTTACAAAATTTTTAATTCTTATCAAAATTGAAATTCCTTTGTCTTTAAAAACTATTATGGCAGGAGTTAATCAAACATTGATGCTCGCACTGTCGATGGTAGTTATTGCAGCTCTTATTGGAGCTGGAGGACTAGGTTTAACTGTATATATTGCCCTTGGGAGACTTGATGTCGGCTCCGCGGTTATTGGTGGAACAGGAATTGTAATTCTAGCAATTATCTTAGATAGAATTACGCAAAAAATTATTAAATCACACTAAAGATTTTAATTTTTCAATATGTTTTGGAGTAATTTCACAACAGCCTCCAATAATTTTCGCTCCTTTATTCTTTAATTTTTTACAAATTTCAAAGAACTTTTTAGGAGTTAGATCTTCTCTTTTCCCAAGCTGAACTTTTGGATTATTAGAGTCTGGTTTCCAACCTGGCGGAATGTGTTCAAAAGCATTGATTTTAAATCCAAATGGGACTTTAAGTTTTTTTGCATCTTTCATTACTTCATTTAAATCCTCAAAAGAAACACAAGAAGCCATAATTCCAATGGGTTTATGTTTTTGAATTTTTTTTGCAACAGTTATAAATTTTTCACCCGAGGGTAACAATCCTTTACTCCTAATGTGTATACCGACTAAAATTTTTTTCTTATATTCTTTAATAGCATTCAAACCCAATGAACACTCTTTCCAACTACTCATTACATCTAGATAAAAGAAATTCACATATGGATTGAGATATTTTGCCTGGGATCTAAAACTTTCTTTTATAAACTTAATATCTTTTCCAAGATCAGCAAAATAAGTAAAATTTTGAGGCGGTAGACTTCCAGCAATCAAAATTTTTTTTTTAGACATTGCTACGGCTTTTTTTGCAAGTTTTCCTGCTAGAACGTTCAGATTTTTATATTCTTTTACTAAACCATTTTCGATAAGCCTTCTTTTTCTGCTACCGAAGCTATTAGTTACAATAATTTCTGCTCCGGCTTTTATAAAATCTAAATGCGTTTTGACAACTGTTTTGTGATATTTTCGATTATATAATGCAGAGGCTCCCCATAGAGTTCCGTGAGGTTTTACTCCACGGTTAAGGAGTTCCTGGCCCATACCCCCATCTAAAATTCTTATTTGTTGAAAAAAATTATTATCCAGAGATTTCAATTCCAAAAAAAGTAGATATTAAAACAATGATTGCAAAAATAGCAAACCACATAAACCACTGAGATGCTACTTTTACTAATGAACCTTTATCAATACCCTTCCAAGGCATAAAAGTGTATGTAGCCAGTGTTACTAAGATCAAAAATAAAAGTAAATTGTTTAAAGTCATTTATCTTTGATTTAACAACATCACCTCTCTTACTTCAGCACCTCTGTATTTAGATAAAGGTCTAATAAGTTTATTTGAAGCGTGTTGTTCCATTATGTGAGCTGACCAACCAGTAATACGAGACATTACAAATATTGGTGTGTAGAAATCTATATCGATACCCATCATGTAATAAGTTGGACCACATGGAAAATCTACATTTGGATGGATATTTTTTCTTTGCAACATTACTTTTTCTAAAATTTCATACATTCTCGTATATTTTTCTTTTTTCAAAAGCTTTGCTACTTTAAACATATAGTGTTTCATTGTTGGTACTCTCGAGTCTCCTGTGCGATAGACTCTGTGTCCAAATCCCATTACTACTTTTTTTTTATTTAATGCATTTTCAATCCAAGCTTTTGCTTTTTCAGGTTTCCCAATTTCTTTCATCATGTGCATCACTGCTTCATTGGCTCCTCCATGAAGTGGACCTTTCAAAGAGGCAATTGCTCCAGTTATCGCACCATGTAAATCAGATAAACTGGATGTAATTGTTCTAGCTGTAAATGTCGAAACGTTGAAACTGTGTTCAGCGTATAATATTAAAGAAATATCAAATGCTCTTACAATTTCTTTATCTGGAACTTTATTGAACATCATTTTAAAGAAATTTTCTGAAAAAGATAATTTTTTACTTGGTGCTATAATTGATTTACCTTTTCGTGTTCTGAAATAAGCTGCAACAGCTGTCGGTGTTTTAGCAAATATTCTCATAGCCTTTCTCATGTTTGCTTTAGGAGAATTATCTTTAGTGTCTTTATCTTCTAAGGCCATAAAACTTACACAAGTTCTAATTACATCCATAGGATGAGCGTTTCGAGGCATTTTTTTAATATCATTTAATATTTGCTTAGAAAGTTTTCTTTCCGATCTTTCTTGTTTGATAAATTTTTTTAGCTGATTTTTGTTAGGAAGCTCTCCGTTTAGCACTAAATATGCTACTTCTTCGAAATCACATTTATCGCAAAGCTCTTGTACTGTGTAACCTCTATAAGTTAAGGCACTTAGTTCAGGTACTACATGCGAGATTGTAGTTTCGTCAACAACTATTCCTAACAAACCTTTTTTAATTTCTTCACTCATTATTCATGTCCTTCTGTAGAAAAATCTGTGATTTTCTTATCAGGCGTATTGTATTTCTCATATTCTACTAGCTCGTACAACCTTTTTCTAGTCTGCATTTTGTCAATGATATTATTTTGATGGCCCTCTTTAAATATTGATTTAAGACCTAATTCAACATTCTGCATAGCGAGCCTCTGTGTTGTCACAGGATAAATAACTAAATTATAGCCTAAATTTTCTAACTGTGATCTATTTAATAATTTGGATTTCCCAAACTCTGTCATATTAGCTAACAAATAGCCTTTTGTTATTTTTCTAACTTTTTCAAACTCTTTTTCATCTTTCATTGCTTCAGGAAAAATCATGTCAGCACCTGCATCTTCATAAGATTTTATTCTTTCTAATGTTTTATCTATACCTTCAACAGTATTTGCATCAGTCCTTACTATGATTAAAAAATTTTTGTCTTTTCTAGCATTTACCGACTCTTTAATCTTTTTGACCATTTCATCTTTTGAAATAAGTTCTTTGTTTTCTAAATGACCACATCTTTTTTCAGCTATTTGATCTTCTATATGGCAACCAGCTAACCCTTTTCCCTCAAAAGTTATTATTGTTTTTTTACAATTTTTAAACCCTGTATCTGCGTCCACTATGGTAGGAAGGTCAGTCACTCTGGATATTTGGTTGGCTCTATAACTTACTTGATCTAAAGTTGTTAATCCTATGTCTGGTAATCCCAGATCATTAGACATAACACCGCCTGAGATGTAAACTCCATCAAATCCAATTTCAGCTATAAGTTTTGCGCACAAAGGATTATAAGCGCCAGGAAATCTTAGAAGTTTTTTTGATTGTAATTTTTTTACAAATTCTAATCTTTTTTCAGAGCTGTTTTTTTTTGTAAAATGCATCTGCAAAGTTTATATTAAAGAGAGAAATAAAAATCAAAGGCTATTATTTAATAAGAATAAATATACCAGTTAATACTAACAAAAGCGCTAAAACATATTCTATAATTTTTTTTGTTTTAATATCTCCAACAAATTTTCTTAATCCACTTCCAAAAAGTGCCCAAAGACTGATTGTAGGAAAACATATTACTGCTGCAGTAATAGTAACAAATGCAACCCCTAAAAAAATGTTTTCTTCAGTTGGAAAAAAACCTGATGCAACAGTGACCGCAATCGACCATGCTTTTGGATTTATGAACTGGAATAATGATGCCTCGTAAAATCTTAATGGTCTACCAGTTTCTTTTTGAACCATAGAAAATGAGCCAATCATTTTCCACCCTAGGTACAGCAAATAAATAAAACATAAGATTTTCATGTAAAATTGGATTTGAGGATAGAATAAAAATAAATTTGCCAAACCAAAGCAAGTAAGACCGATTTGAAAAATATGTCCCAAAGGTATTCCAATCAAATGTGGTAACGTTCTTATAAAACCAAATTTCATACCAGAAGCGGTAAGCATTGCATTATTTGGTCCGGGGGTAAAAAACATTGTGAAATAAAATGTTGCTAAAGCCGAAAAAAGGGCAAGATTTATCATAAGTATTTTTTAATTATTTTTTCAAAACTAACAAAGTCAGATATTAATTCGTCATGTTGAATTTCTTTTTCAGTTTTTTCAGTGTAACCATTTTTAACTAAAACAAATGGTAAGTTTGCATTTTGAGCTGTCATTGCATCTACTTCACTATCACCAACCATAATTGTTTTTTTCAGATCACCTCCAATGATTTGAACTACGTCGGTTAAGTGTCTAGGATCAGGTTTGTTAAAAGAAAAAGTATCCGAACCAGCGACATAATCAAAAAATTGATATATATTAAGTTTTTTTAATAAATCTATTGCTAATTTTTCTTGTTTATTTGTGCATACTGCCATAGAGATTTCATTATTTTTAGCCCATTTAAAAAAATTAGTTACTCCAACTAAAGGTACGCTCTCTTTATCAATATTTTTTGAATAGAAATTAATAAATTCATTTAGCATTTCTTTTTTTGTTTTTTCATCATTAATCTCATCTTTAAAAGACCTCTGCATCATAATCCAAGCACCTCTTCCAGCTAGTGATTTTATATCTTTTAATTTTTTTTCTGGATATCCGTATTTCCGCATTACATGATTGTGTGCCGCCATCAAGTCGGGCGCAGTGTTAACTATAGTTCCATCTAAGTCAAATAAGATTGTAAACTTCATTTTATTTCTCTAATTTAAAAACTATTATTTCGTTACCGAAATTTACTAGATCAGGGTAACCTTTTTTTAAAGAAAAACTTCCAGTAGAATTTAATAAAATATACTGTTCATTATCTATACCATAAGTTACAGGAGGACTAGAACCTATGTATGGTAAATTATAAGACCAAAGCTCTTTTCCATTGTCGAGATCTAAGATTCTAAATTTTTTATCTAAAGTACCAGTCGCCAATAAAAGACCAGATTCTGTTCCTGTTACACCACTATAATTTTCTGTTCCTGTTATCGGAATTCCTTTTTTTGATAACTCAGTGTATTCTCCAAAAGGTTTTTGCCATAAAATTTTGCCAGTTCTCAAATCTATAGATGTGATAGTTCCCCAAGGAGGTTTATTTCCTGGATAGCCATTTTGATCTTTTAACCTTTTAAATTTACTTCCATATTTATAATAGGGTTCTGGTGAAAAAGTTTTTTTTTCAGTATTTAAAAAAACTTCAGTTTCCCAAGCTATATTTGATGAAGATATAAACAATCTCTCAGTTTTTATATCATAGGAACCCCCAGGCCATTCTGCTCCACCATGAAAGTTAAATTGTATATTTTTTTTTCCTATTTCATAGGGTTCAAAGAAACCAAATCTATGATTTTTAATTTTATTTTTTATAAAATTCTCGCTAGCAGTATCTATATTAGTCACCTCATCCAAATTAAAAATTTGTTTAGAGAACGGCTCTGGCAATTTAATAGAGGGCTGATAAAAATTGGTTTTTTCTCCTGGAATTTTCGAACTTGGTGCTTTTTTTAAATGAAAATCATAAATAGGTTTACCCGAAATTCTATCAAGCACAATGGTGTTTCCAAGTTTAGTTACCGCTATAACAACATCAACTTTTTTGTTATCTTTTGTAACTGAACCAAGTATTGGAGGTGCTGGAATATCTAAATTCCAAATATCATGCCTCACTTCTTGGAAATCCCACAATTTTTTTTTATTGTTTAAATCTAGTGCAATAATTGAATTTGCGTAATTATTCTTACCTGGTCTATTTACACCGTTGAAATATCGACCAGCATTTCCTGTTGTAATGTAAGCAATCCCTCTTTCTTTATCTAATGAAAATCCACCCCAAGGATTACCACCCGAATAGTCGTGCTTTTTAATCCCTCTTAATTTTGTTTCTTTTTTCATTAGAAGAAATTTCCATAAAAGTTTTCCATTATTTAAGTTATAGACCTCCACCGAAGGCTCTGAAGTTGTAATTATTACATTATCTTTAAAAACAGCTGGAGATGTGATCGAAGGTCTTTTTAATTTAACAGAACCATTATTACCAAATTTTTTGACTAATTTTCCACTTTTAGCATCTAAACAGATCAATTTTTTATAAGATGAAAATATCAATTTTGAAGAACGGTTTTCTGAAGGATCTAAATAAAGCATACCCCTTCTAGGTGCATTGTTTTCGAGTTTGAACTCCCAAATAAATTGACCAGACTTAGCATCTAATGAAATTATTTTTTTATTATTAGTAGCAAGGAATATTTTCTCCTCTGCGACTAAAACATTGGATTGAATGTCGTTTTTTGCATCACCATCTATTTTATATTTCCATGCTACCACTAATTCATCGAGATTATCTTTATTAATTAATTTTAGTTTTGAAAATCTATTCGAAGCACTATTGCCGTAATTTCTTTTCCAGTCTGCTCCATTATTTGAAGTTGGATATAAATTTTTTGAAAATTTGTTTGTTTTTTCTATAACTATTTCATCTGGAAGATTTTCTCTTTCATCATTATTTGAGTAATATTTTTTACTTTTAGTAGAATATGAGATTATTAAAGAAGCATATACATCATTTATATATCTTGTGAATTTTTTAATTTGAGGATTTCTAACATTATTAATATCAAAAGAGACAATCTCCCTATTAACAATTTTAAATGAAATATTGGTTATTTCGATTACTAAAAAAGTTATCAAAATCAGAAAAATAAAAGTAAGATATCTAAATATTTTTTGCTTCATTAACGAATGTTTTATTTGAGGTATTAAAAAGTAATATTTTGTGAATTATTTTAGCACCTGTATTAATATAAATACATAAAAATTATGAGTCGAAATAAAATTAAAAATGTTAATTACTATAGAATTTCACAAGAGATACTACGTAATAAAGCGTTGAAAAACGCTGTCAATCTTGTTGCGCCTGAAACAATTTTTCTATCTAAAGATACAAAGTTTGGAAAGAATGTGACAATTGAACCTTATGTAGTTTTAGGCCCAAAGGTAAATATTGGAGACAATTCTGTGATAAAGTCATTCACTTATATTGAAGGATCTTCAATTGGGAAAAATGTTACTGTAGGACCTTATGCCAGGCTTAGACAAGGCACAATTTTAAAAGATCAAACAAAAATAGGAAATTTTGTCGAAACAAAAAAATCTTCGATCAACAAAAATTCTAAAGTTAATCACCTAGCTTATATAGGAGATACATCTATTGGAAAAAATTCTAACATAGGAGCTGGTACAATTACTTGTAATTATGATGGAGTTAAAAAAAATAAGACTAAAATTTATGATAATGTATTTATTGGATCTAACTCATCATTAGTAGCACCAGTAAAAATAGAAAGTGGAAGTTTTGTAGGAGCTGGTTCAGTAATTACAAAAAATGTCAAAAAAAAATCTTTAGCAATTGCTCGATCATCTCAACAAGAAGTTAGAAACTATAAAAGAAAGAAAAAATAATGTGTGGAATTATTGGAATAGCCAGCAATAAACCTGTCTCTATAAATATAATTAATTCGTTAAAAAAATTAGAATATAGAGGGTATGACTCCGCTGGTATAGCTACTCTTGCTAATAATCTTATAAATGAGAAAAAATGTTCAGGAAGAGTAAAAGAATTAGAAAAAATTTTATTTAAAACTCCTTCAGATGGAATTGTTGGAATTGGACACGTGAGGTGGGCTACTCATGGAATTCCCAATACGATTAATGCTCACCCTCATTCCTCTGATGATGTTTCAGTTGTTCATAATGGAATTATTGAAAATTCAGATGAACTTAAGGAGCAACTAGAGTCTAAGGGATTTAGATTTAAATCTGAGACAGATACTGAAGTTATAACTCTTTTAGTAACAGAATACTTAAAACAATTTGAACCTTTAGAGTCAGTTTTTAAAACATTAAAAAAATTGAAAGGTAGTTTTGCTCTTGGAATTATATTTAAAAACTACTCAGACATTATAATAGGTGCGAGAAGAGGCAGTCCACTAGCAGTTGGTTATTCAAACCAAGAAAACTATTTAGGTTCAGACTCATATGCATTGAAATCTATGACAAATAAGATTTCTTATTTGGATGATGGTGAATTATGTATTTTATCTAAAAATAATGTAGATTTTTTTGATTTAAATTTAAAAAAGATTAATAAAAAAATACATACAGTTTCAGATGAAGAAAACACCTCCAATAAAGGTGATTATAAAAATTTCATGTATAAAGAAATATTTGAACAATCCAGTACTGCTAAAAAATGTATTAATGAATATATTGATAGTTTAAAAAAAGATATAAATATTTATAATTTTCCTTTTGATCCAAATAAAATTAATAAAATTATTCTGATCGGATGCGGCACAGCATTTCATTCATGTTTAGTCGCTAAATATTGGTTTGAGGAATTAACTAGTATTGATGTTGAAATAGATATTGCATCTGAATTTAGGTATAGAACTCTAAAGTTTAATTCAAAAAATCTTTATATTTTCGTATCTCAATCAGGAGAAACCGCAGACACTGCTGCAGCTTTAGAAATTTGTAGAGAAAATAAAATGAAAACTTGTTCAGTTGTAAATGTTGTTGAAAGCACAATAGCGAGAAATTCTGATTGGGTTTTACCTATACATGCAGGACCAGAAATAGGTGTAGCCTCTACTAAAGCTTTTTTAGGGCAATTATTAGTTTTATATATTTTATGTTTGAAACTTTCTTCAATAAGAAAAGATATACTTAAAAAAGATTATGATAAAAATATTGAAACTTTAAAAAAACTTCCTGAGGCTATTAAAAAAACATTAAAATCAGAGAGTGATATTCAGCTAATGGCTCAAGAATTTTTAAAAGCTAGAGGATCTATGTTCTTAGGAAGAGGAATATCTTTTCCAATCGCCTTAGAAGGAGCATTAAAATTAAAAGAATTATCTTACCTTCATGCTGAAGGTTACCCAGCCGGTGAAATGAAACATGGACCCTTAGCATTAATCGAGGAGGGTTTACCAGTAATAGTTATTGCTCCAAAAGATAAATATTTTGAAAAAACTCTTTCTAATACTCAGGAGGTAATTGCAAGAGGAGGAAAGATTTTTTTTATTACAGATATTAAAAAAAGGCTTATGTCTACTAATATAAGGTTTAGATTAAGAGTACCATTTTTAGACAATTTGCTTTCACCAATTTTATTTACTATACCACTTCAATTATTAGCATATCACGTAGCTCTATTAAAAAACTGTGACATTGACAAACCTAGAAATTTAGCAAAATCAGTTACAGTTGAGTAATAATGTATTCAAAATATAAAGCGATGGTTTTATCTTGTATAGACCCAAGATTTCAACCGATAGTTTTTAATTACTTAAATAAAAAAAAACTAAAAGGAAAATACAGTAGTTTTACTATTGCAGGATCTGCTATTGGGGTAACTTCTTTAAAATTTAAAAAATGGCATAAAACTTTCTGGGATAATCTAGAAACGTCGATAAAACTTCATAAAATTAAAAAATTAATTGTTATTAATCATCAAGATTGTGGAGCTGCAAAAATTTTAAATGGAAAAAGGGAGTTCCAAAAATATGAAAATCAGATCCATAAAGAATCCTTCAAAAAAATAAAAAAAATTTTTAAAAAAAAACATCCAAAACTGAAGATTGAAACTATTTTGATATCTTTAAATAAAAAAATACACAAAATTTAACATATATACATTTTTTGATAAAAAAATTAATTTTCCTGCTTGGAAATAAGTAAATTGAGATATATATATACCATAAGTTGAATATGAAAAAATGGAATTTAAATAGTTGGAAAAGCTTACCCGCTAAACACCTACCTGTTTATCAGGATAAAGAGGGACTTGATTTAGTTTTAAATAAAATTAAAAAATATCCTCCTTTAGTATTTGCTGGCGAGTCTAGATCTCTTAAAAAAGCTTTAGCAGAAGTTGTTGAAGGAAAAGCTTTTTTATTACAAGGTGGCGATTGTGCAGAGAGCTTTGCAGAATTTCATCCGGACAATATAAGAGATACCTTTAAAGTACTTTTACAAATGTCTTTAGTTCTTACAGCATCAGCCTCAATGCCAGTTGTAAAAGTCGGAAGAATTGCTGGTCAATTTTCAAAACCAAGAAGCGCACCCACTGAAAAAAAGGATGGAAAAGAATTACCAAGTTATTTAGGTGATAATATTAACGGAATGGAATTTACAGAAAAAGCAAGAATACCTGACGCTAAAAGATTATTTAGAGCTTACTCTCAATCTGCATCAACTTTAAATTTGTTGAGAGCTTTTTCTCAAGGAGGATTTGCTGACCTTCATCAAGTTCACCTATGGAATCTAGGATTCATCAAAGATAAAACAAAAGGTAAATATAAAGAGATCGAGGATAAAATTACCGACGCCCTTGCTTTTATGGAGGCTTGTGGAATTAATTCTGATAATAATCGAAGATTAAGATCCGTAAATTTTTACACTTCTCATGAAGCTTTACTTCTGCCTTTTGAGGAGTCGATGACTAGAATAGACTCTACTACAGGTGAGTATCATGATACATCTGCTCATTTTGTTTGGATAGGCGACCGGACAAGACAATTAGATGGGGCACATGTTGAATTTTGTAGAGGGATTAAAAATCCTTTAGGATTAAAATGTGGTCCAACATTGAAACCTGAAGAATTGGTAAATTTATGTAATATTTTAAATCCTGAAAATGAACCAGGCAGGTTAACTTTAATATCTCGATTTGGCGCTGATAATGTTGAAAAATATTTACCAAAATTAATCAAAGCAGTAAAAAAAGAGGGATTAAAGGTAGTTTGGTCTTGTGACCCTATGCATGGAAATACAATAAAGGCTTCTACAGGATTTAAGACAAGAAGTTTTGAAAGTGTTCTTGAAGAGGTTAAAAATTTCTTTTCAGTAAGTCATTCAGAAGGAACTTACGCAGGAGGTTTACATATTGAAATGACCGGTCAAGATGTGACAGAGTGTACTGGAGGGGCTCAAAAAATTACAGAAAATGATTTATCGAACAGATATAGGACTCATTGTGATCCAAGATTAAATGCTGACCAAGCTTTAGAGTTAGCATTCTTAATTTCTGAAGAAATCAAGAAAAATTCAAAAATTTCAAACAAAATTATTCAAGCCGCGTCTTAATAATTATTGTAATTATTAAGATCAAACCTTAAAAGAGAGGATAAATATTATTTATGGAAGTAAAAAAAAGAGCCGATATAATCCAAAATTGGATAAATAAATATTGTGACACCTCATCTTATAAACCAAAATCTTTGGTTGTTGGAATATCAGGCGGAATTGATTCTTCCGTAGTTAGTACTTTATGTGCAAATACTGGTCGTAAAACAATAGTTCTAACCATGCCAATCAAACAAATAAAGTCTCAACATGACCTAAGCTTATTGCATGCTCAATGGTTAAAAAAGAAATATAAAAATGTTGAACATCATTTGTTAGAAATGGATAAAATATTCAACTCTTTTTCGGAAGTCTTAAATAAGTTTGATAATGAACACGGATATGCAAACTCTAGAGCTAGACTGAGAATGGCAACTTTATATCAAGTAGCTGCTGCTAATAATGGTATAGTAGTTGGGACTGGAAATAAAGTAGAGGATTTTGGTGTTGGTTTTTATACTAAATATGGTGATGGAGGAGTTGATATTTCTCCAATAGCCGATTGTACCAAAACACAAGTTTGGGAACTCGGAAAACATCTAGGCGTGTCTGAAAGCATTATCAATACACCACCAACTGATGGTTTGTGGGATGACGGAAGAAATGATGTTCAGCAGCTCGGAATGAGCTATGAGGATCTTGAAAAGGCTATGAGAGATAAAAACGATCCTAATTATCAAAAATATTTAGAAATAAGAGAAAAAAATTTACACAAGATGAATCCAATACCAGTTTGCAAATTTAATGAATAATCTTCACTTAACTAATTCACTATCTAAAAAAAAAGAAACTTTTAAACCTATTAATCCAAAAAAAATTTCTTTATATGCTTGTGGCCCGACAGTATACGACATTCCCCATGTAGGTAATGCTCGTAGTTTAGTTGTATTTGATGTTTTGTTTAGAATTTTAAAAGCGTTATACGGATCAAATGTAACTTATGTAAGAAATATAACTGATATTGATGACAAAATAATTGAAGTATCGCAAAAAAAAAATAAAGACATAGGAGAAATTACTAATGAAGTAACAAAAACTTTTCATGATAATTGTAAAAGTTTGAATTGCTTGAGTCCTTCAATAGAGCCAAAAGCAACTGATCACATTAAAGAGATGATTGAAATAATATCATCATTAATTTCAAAAGGATTTGCATACGAAAATCAAAAACATGTTTATTTTGAGGTAAATTCATTTAAAGACTATGGAAAATTATCTAATACAAATTTGGATGAACTAAAGGCTGGAAGTAGAATAGAAATTTCTAATTTAAAAAAAAATCCGATAGATTTTATTTTATGGAAACCCTCTAAACAAAAAGAACCTGGATGGGACTCTCCCTGGGGGAGAGGCAGACCTGGTTGGCATATTGAGTGTTCAGCTATGAGTGAAAAATATTTAGGAAAAAATTTTGACATACATGGAGGAGGACTCGATTTAATTTTTCCTCATCATGAAAACGAAATTGCACAATCTTGTTGCAATAATAACTTAAAAAAATTTGCTAATTATTGGGTACACAATGGATTTTTAACTATTAATAAAGAAAAAATGTCGAAATCATTAGGTAATATAATTTCCATTTCTGATGCAGTAAAGAAATATTCTGGTCAAGTCGTAAGATTAGCTCTTTTAAGTGCACATTATACTCAACCTTTAGATTGGAATGATGATCTATTAATAAATCAAGAAAAAATCTTGAATAAGTGGTACAATATTTACCAACACAAAGAAAAAGAGAACAATTCTGAAGTAGAAGAAATACTATTAGATGATTTGAATACTCCTGGCTTTATAGCTAAAATGCATGAATTATATAATGAAGCCTATAAAGGCGATGAAGAAAAAAAATCGAAATTTAATATAGCTCTTAAACTTATAGGTTTATTTAATGTTAGCAAAAAAGAGTGGGAAAATTCAAAAAAGAGCAGAATTAGTGTGCCTGAAAGTTATATTTTAAAAAAAATAGATGAAAGAGCAAAAGCTAAAAAGAGCGGTGATTTCTCTCTTGCAGATAAAATTAGAGATGAATTATCCTCACAAGGAATTTTAATTGAAGATAAAAAAGAAAAAACAATGTGGAAACTTAAATGAGTAAAGAGAAAGTATATATATTTGACACTACTTTAAGAGATGGAGCTCAGACCGAAGGTGTTGATTTCTCAATTGAAGATAAAAATAAAATTGCTTCAGTCTTATCTGATATTGGAGTTGATTATATTGAAGGTGGTTGGCCAGGAGCAAATCCAATTGATACAAAATTTTTTTCTAATCCTCCAAAAATGAATAAAACATTATTCACAGCTTTTGGTATGACTAAAAAAGTTGGAAGAAGCGCTGATAACGATCCAGGTCTAGCTTCATTAATCAACGCTAATACACAAGCAGTATGTGTTGTTGGAAAATCTTGGGATTTTCACGTTAAAGTGGCTTTAGGAATAAAGAATGAGGAAAATTTAGAAAATATCAGAGAAACTGCAAAACATTTTGTTAAAAATAAAAAAGAATTTTTATTTGATGCGGAGCACTTTTTTGACGGTTATAAAGCTAATCCTAATTACGCTATGAATTGTATAAAAGAAGCTTATGATAGCGGCGCTAGGTGGGTGGTTCTATGTGATACAAATGGAGGAACATTACCTAATGAAATTAGGGAAATTATTTCTAAAGTATCAAAGCAAATTCCTGGTAAAAATCTTGGAATCCATGCGCATAATGATACTGAAAATGCCGTAGCTAATTCATTAGCCGCTGTTGAGTGTGGGGTAAGACAAATTCAGGGAACAATTAATGGTTTAGGAGAAAGATGTGGTAATGCGAATTTAATGTCGATAATACCAAGTCTCTGTCTTAAAAAATCATTTAGTGACAAATATGAAATAAATATAAAAAAAAATAAGTTGTCATCATTAACTGATTGTTCAAGAATGTTAGATGAAATTCTTAACAGAAAACCTAATAAAAGTATGGCTTATGTCGGAGCCTCAGCTTTCTCTCATAAAGGTGGGCTACATGTCTCAGCGGTAAAAAAAGACCCAAAAACTTATGAACACATTGATCCAAAGTTAATCGGTAATCATAGAAATATAATTGTATCTAACCAAGCTGGAAGATCTAATATTTTATCTAGACTAGAAAAATATGGTGTTAAAATAGACTCCAAAGACTCAAAAGTGCAAAAAATTTTAGATGAGGTAAAAGATAGAGAGTTTAGTGGTTACTCGTATGATGGTGCAGATGCCTCGTTTGAGCTTTTGGCCAATAGATTATTAGGAAAAGTTCCAGAATATTTAAAAGTAAAAAGTTATGATGTTAATGTTTCAAAATCAGATGTTATCAAAACCAAAGCAAGTGTAATATTTATAGTAGATGGTAAAGAAATTGAATGCCACGGAGAAGGAAATGGACCCGTTAATGCACTTGATAACGCAATAAGAACGAATTTCAAGAAAGTAACAAAGTATCATAATTTTTTTTCTGATTTGAAACTACTTGATTATAAAGTAAGAATTTTAAACACTGGTACTGAAGCAACAACCAGGGTATTAATTGAAAGCACTGATAAATCTGGGATAAGCTGGTTTACAGTTGGAGTCTCTCCCAATATAATTGAGGCTTCTTTTAAGGCATTAATTGATAGCTTAGATTATAAATTATACAAAGAAAAAGCTCCAGCTAATATAAATGAGAAATAATTTTGGTTTTGTATTAATTAAACCTCAATTAGGAGAAAATATCGGAGCGTGTGCGCGTTCAATGAAAAATTTTGGCTTCAAAAAGTTAAATATCGTTTCACCAAAATTTACATTTCCTAATCATAAGACCAAAACGACCTCAGTTGGTGCTTATGATATTATTAATCAAGCAAAAATATTTAAAAATACTAAAGATGCTTTAGATGAATTTGAAATCGTAATTTCATTAAGTGCAAGAAAAAGAGATATAAATAAAAAACATATAACTATGAAAGATTTTTTTGAGATTCTTAAAAAATTAAAAAAAACAAAAGTTGGTTTTATGTTTGGCCCAGAGGCATCAGGATTATCAAATATAGATCTTTCATACTCAAACTATATATTGCAAATTCCAACATCTAAAGATTTTAAATCTTTAAATTTATCACATTCAGTAACTTTAATTTGCTATGAAATATTTAAATTTTTCAATAAAAAGATATATTCTCTTAAAGGAAAAAAACTAAAATACTCCTCAAAATTAAAAGTTTCTTCTTTTGCAAATCATTTAGTAAAATTACTTGAGGAAAAAGATTTCTTCACTCCCATAGAAAAAAAACAGTCAATGCTTCTTAATATAAACAATTTGATTTATAAACTTCAGTTAAATGACAAGGAATTAAGGATTCTAGCGAGTATTATCAGCTCATTGAGTAAAAAAAATTTTAAACCTTAATTGACAAATAGTTCCCAAACCGTATAAAGATTTCTTAAAATATGACAAAAAGACTTAAATCTAAACACAAAGTTGATAGGAGGCTCAAAGCAAATATTTGGGGGAGACCAAAGAGCCCTTTTAATTCAAGAGCGTATCCACCAGGTCAGCATGGACAAAATAAAAGAGGCAAACCAACAGATTACGGAATTCAATTACAAGCAAAACAAAAATTAAAAGCGTATTATGGAAATATAAATGAAAGACAATTTAGAAATACATATCGAAAAGCTTTATCTAAAAAAGGAGATACTACTGAAAATTTAATTGCTTTATTAGAAAGTAGATTAGACACTGTGATATATAGAGCAAAGTTTGCACCCACTGTTTTTTCTGCGAGACAAATGATAAATCACGGCCATATCACAGTTAATAAAAAAAGAGTTAATATTTCTAGTTATGTTGTTAAAGACTCAGATTTAATTGAAATTCGAGAAAAATCAAAAAAACTTGTTGCTATAGAGGGATCTTTGCAAAGTAAAGAACGAGAAGTTCCAGAATACATACAGCTGGATGATAAAAACAAAACGGCTAAATTAGTTAGGGCTCCAAAATTTTCTGAAGTACCATATCCTGTAGTCATGGAACCTAATTTAGTTATCGAATATTACTCAAGATAATTGAATTTTTTTAGTCTTTTTAAACGTAACTTAATTTTTAAATTTAAAAAAAAAACTTTAATTGATAATGATGATTTTAAATTTAAGACTATAGATGATTTATTCTACTATTATGGAAGTGATAAATCAGAAAAGATAAAATCTACAAATGAACAAGGTCATGGATTTTCAAAATATTATAGCAAGTATTTAGAAAATTTTAAAAATAATAAAAACAATATTTTAGAAATTGGATCTTTTTCCGGTGCATCAGCTGCAAGTTTTTCAAGGTATCTCCCTAATTCTAAAATTTTTTGTTTTGATGTTAATATTTCAAATTTTAAGTTTTATTCAAAAAATATATATGTTCACGGCTTAGATATTTCTAATACCAACAGGGCAGAGATAACTTTAAAAAAAATTTTCAAAAAACATAATTTCAATTTTTTTGACATAATAATTGATGATGGTTCTCATAATTTATCAGATATTTTAATTAGTCTTAATTTATTTTTTAAATATTTAAAAAAAGGAGGACTGTTCGTAATCGAGGATTTTAAATTTCCTAATTATTACCCCTACAACAAAGACGTTAATGAAATTTTAATTGATGAATTGTTAAAAAAAATTCAAGAAAAAGAATATTTCAATTCTAAATTTATTAATAAAAAGACACAGGATGTTCTCTTTAACTCTTTCGATTCAATAAATATCTTAAAAGGTAATTTACCTATTTCTGATATATGTTTTATAAAAAAAAAATAAACTAAATCAGTTTTTTCTCTTTAAGTAATTCTTTTAATTCACCTTTTTCAAACATTTCTTTTACAATATCGCAGCCACCAATAAATTCTTTATTCACATACAATTGTGGGATAGTTGGCCAATCACTAAATTCTTTTATACCTTGACGCAAGACATCGTCCTCAAGAACGTTAATTCCTTTAAATTTTACATTAAGATGTTTTAAAACATTAGACACAGTCATTGAAAAACCACATTGTGGAGTGTCTGGAGTACCTTTCATAAATAGACAAACATTATTTTCATTAATTAAATTCTTAATTTTTTCTTTAACGTCCATTATATCCCTTCTGTATTTAAGGAAAGAGCGTGCAACTCATTACCCATTTTCCCTTTAAGAGATTTGTAGACTAGCTTGTGTTGATCTATCTTACTTAAATTATTAAACAATTTTGATTTAATCGTTGCGGTGTAATGATTATTGTCCCCCATCAAATCTTTAATTTCAATTACTGCATCGGGTATTGATTGTTTAATTAAACTTTCAATTTCTTTAATAGGCAAGGGCATTAATAATTATTATACCATTGATTGTTAATTTTAAATAGGTCATTTATGTCAATCTTTAATTGATTTTCAATTTCGAAATATTTTTTTTGTGTAAAGCCAATTTTTTCATAGTAAATATTATTATTATTAAACATTTTTTCAATTTTATCTAAATTTTTTTGATCTATTTCTAAAATATATCTACCTTGATCCTCACCAAAAAAAAATTCATTAATATCAATTAATTTTTTTGGTCTTTCAATTTTAACACCAATTTCTGATTGCATTGACATCTCACTTAAGGCAATGATTACACCTCCACTTGAAACATCATGTGCTGATAAAATCAAATCCTTATTTATAAGGTCTAATACTATTTCTCCATTATTTTTTTCGTTTACTAGATTAACCTTTGGTGGTTTTCCATCAATAATAGAATAATTCTCTCTTAAGTAACTGCTAAGCTCTAAATGTCCAAATGTTTTACCAATTATAATTATACAGCTTTTCTCTTTTTTAAATTTAAGATCAATAGGTTTAGATAACTTATTAATTAAACCAACACCTCCTATTACTGGCGTAGGATATATATTTTTTTTATTTGTGCCGTTATAAAATGATACATTTCCTGACACAACAGGAAAATTCAAAAATTCACAAGCCTCTTTAATACCCTCTAAGCATTCTGCAAACTCTCCCATAATTTCTTTGATTTCCGGATTTCCAAAATTTAAACAATTAGTAATTGCTAAAGGCTTAGCCCCAACAGATATTAAATTTCTCCAGTTTTCACAAACTATTTGTTTCCCGCCTGTTATTGGATGAGATTTACAATAATTAGCAGATGAGTCGACAGATACAGCTATAGCTTTCTCTTTTTTATGAATTCTAATTATTGCAGCATCAGAACCAGACCTTTGAACAGTATCACCCATAACCATCTGATCATACTGACTTGTAATCCAACTTTTATTTGAATAATTAGGAGAAGATAATATTTTTACTAGAGCATCTTCAATTTTAATTTTTTTCAATTTTTTTGTCTCAAGTTTTGTGTTTGGTAACTTTTTTTTAATCCATTTGCGATTATAAATAGGTGCTTTTGACGACAATGCTTCAATAGGTATTTCTCCCTCTATTTTATTATTAAATTTAAGAGTTAAATTATTTGTGTTAGTAGTTTTTCCTATTACAACAAAATCTAAATCCCACTTTTCAAAAATTTTTCTAGCTTTTTCTTTTTTTCCATCTTCTAAAATTATTAACATCCTTTCTTGACTTTCTGATAACATCATTTCATAAGGTGTCATGTTTTCTTCCCTGCAAGGAACTTTGTCTAAATCTAATTCTACTCCTAAATTTCCTTTAGACGCCATTTCAACGCTTGAGGAAGTTAATCCAGCTGCGCCCATGTCTTGAATTGCAATTATAGAATCGTCTTTCATTAGTTCTAAACATGCTTCTAAAAGTAATTTCTCTGTAAAGGGATCGCCTACTTGAACAGTGGGTTTCTTTTCTTCAGAATTTTCGTCAAATTCAGCAGAGGCCATAGATGCACCATGAATACCATCTCGACCAGTTTTAGAACCAACATAAACAACTGCTTTATTTAAACCTTTAGCTTTAGAGTAAAAGATCTTATTTTTTTTGGCGTGACCTACAGCCATTGCGTTAACTAATATATTTTCATTGTAAGTGTCATTAAATTTTGTCTCACCAGCTACAGTTGGAATACCTATACAATTACCGTATCCCCCAATACCAGAGATAACTCCATTTAATAAACTTTTAGTTTTCGGATGAGATGGCGATCCAAAATGTAAGGAGTTTAATAGTGCTATTGGTCTAGCTCCCATTGTGAAAACATCTCGTAATATTCCACCAACTCCTGTGGCGGCACCTTGGTAGGGTTCAATATAAGAAGGATGATTATGACTTTCAATTTTAAATACTATAGCGTCATTATCTCCAATATCAATTACTCCAGCGTTTTCCCCTGGTCCTTGAATAACTTGTTTACCTTTTGTTGGTAATTTTTTCAAATGAATTCTGGAGGATTTATATGAGCAATGCTCATTCCACATTGCAGAAAAAATTCCAAGTTCTAACAGATTTGGATCTCTTTTTAAAAGTTTTTGGATAGATTTATATTCTTCAGACTTTAAACCATGTTTCTGTATAATTTTTTCTTCAAATTTCATATATTAATTTAACAAACTAGAAAATAAATTTAATCCATCGTTATTTGAAATGAGTTTATCGATCATCCTTTCAGGATGGGGCATCATTCCTAAAATGTTTTTATTTTTATTGAATATACCCGCAATATTTTCAATTGCTCCATTGGGGTTAGCTTCATCGTTAATATTTCCTTTATCATCACAATATTTGAAACCTATTAAATTTTGATTTTTTAGTTCCTCAAGGTGTTTCTGATCAGTGAAATAATTCCCTTCATTATGAGCAATATTAATTTTTAAAACCTGATCTGTTTCATATTTAGAGGTAAATCTAGTATGATTGTTCATCACTTTGATATTGACGTCTTTGTTTATGAATTTAAGATTTTTATTTCTTAACAATGTACCTTTCAGCAATCCTGTTTCAGTCAAAATTTGAAAACCATTACAAACTCCTAATATTAAGCAACCTGAATTAGCAGCTTTGATTACCTCTTCAATTATTAAAGATTTTCCGGCTATAGCCCCAGAGCGCAAGTAATCCCCGTAAGAAAATCCTCCTGGAATTACAATTAGATCTGATTTAGGTAGAATGGTTTCTTTATGCCAAACCATTTGATTTTTAAATTGCATTTTTTCTAGCGCAACTGCAATATCCCTATCACAATTTGAACCTGGAAAGACGATTACAGATGATCTCATTACAATTTATTTATTTTATAATCCTCAATAATCAAATTTACTAAAAGTTTTTCACACATATCTTTTATCTTTTTCACGGCTTTTTCTTGGTTATCTTCATTAACCTCAATTTCAAAAAATTTACCTTGTCGGATATTCTTTAAACTGTTCATTCCTAAATTATTAAGAGTGTTTAGAACAGCTTTGCCTTGAGGATCCAAAACGTCTTTCTTAAGTGTAACTGTTACTGAAAATTTCAATTTATTTTTTTTTAAATTTAATTGGAATTGTTTTACCAAAGTTAACTTCGCTAATATTAGTCTCTTCCGGCATAATACCCAATCTTCTTGCAACTTCTTGATATGCTTGAATAATATTTCCTAAGTCTTTTCTAAATCTGTCCTTATCTAACTTTTTTTCTGTTTTTACATCCCACAGTCTACACGTATCAGGACTAATTTCGTCTGCCAAAACTATCTCATTTTTCTCCGTATCTTTATTCCAAGTTTTTCCATATTCGATTTTAAAATCTACTAGTTTTATACCTACAGCTCTGAACATGCCTGTTAAAAGATCATTTATTCTAAGTGTCATTTTATCAATAGTTTTAATTTCTTTTTCCGAGGCCCATCCAAATGAAAAAATATGTTCTTTTGAAATTAAAGGATCACTTAATTCGTCTTTTTTGAGGCAATATTCTAATAGTGGTTTTTCTAAGAGTGTACCTTCAGAAATTCCTAGTCTTTTTGTTAATGATCCTGTTGCAATATTTCTTACAATAAATTCAATAGGAAAAATATCAGCTTTTTTAATAAGTTGCTCTCTCATATTAAGTCTTTTTATCAAATGCGTTTTTATTCCACATTGAGACAAATTAGTTAGAATATATTCAGATATTCTATTGTTCAAAACACCTTTTCCTTCTACTTTTGCCTTTTTAAGATTATTAAAAGCTGTTGCGTCATCTTTAAAATGTTGAATTACTAAATTCTTATCCTTAGTTTCATAAATTATTTTTGCTTTTCCTTCGTATAATTTATTTCCTTTATTCATGTGATTACTTATTTTTTAGACTTCGTTTAAAAATTATATTAATTTTTTTTGTATGGTAACTGAAATTGAATAATTTTTTGAGTTTATTAACAGGTATTTTACTAGTAATTTTTTTATCTGAAATAATATTCTCTAAAAAAGAGGTATTCTCTTTCCATGAATTTAATGCATTTCTTTGGACGATTCTATATGCCTCATCCCTAGTAAATCCTGTGTTAGTCATTTCTAACAAAATTCTTTGAGAAAAAAAAATTCCATTTGTTAAATTTAAGTTTTTAAGCATTTTTTTAGGATAAATATTTAAATTTTTTACAAGATTACTTAACCTAACTAATGCAAAATCCAGCGCAATAGTTGCATCAGGTCCAATATTTCTTTCAACAGCTGAGTGAGAAATGTCTCTCTCGTGCCATAGCGCAACATTTTCTAACGACGGAATCACACTCGATCGTATTAATCTTGCTAATCCTGTCAAGTTTTCACTTAAGATCGGATTTTTTTTATGTGGCATTGCCGATGAACCCTTTTGGTTTTTGCCAAAAAATTCCTCTACTTCTAAAACTTCTGTTCTTTGAAGATGTCTTATTTCGGTCGCTAATCTCTCAATCGAGCTGGCTATAATTCCAAGTGTAGAAAAAAATTGAGCATGTCTATCTCTTGGTATAACTTGCGTTGAAATTGGCTCAATATTAAGTTTTAGTTTTTTTGCAACATAACTCTCTATTTTTGGATCTATGTTAGCAAAAGTCCCAACTGCACCAGAAATTGCGCATGTTGAAATTTCTTTAATTGAATTTTCTAATCTTTTTTTATTTCTAATAAATTCTTGATAAAAAGTTAACATCTTTAAACCAAAAGTAGTTGGTTCAGCATGAATTCCATGGCTTCTACCAATGCACAAACTATATTTATGTTTTATTGCTTTGCGTTTAATTGAAATGAGCAATTCGTTAATATCTTTTAATAAAATTTCACCTGACTGCTTAAGTTGCAAATTAAAACAAGTATCTAAAACATCCGATGATGTCATGCCTTTATGAAGATATCTTGCATCATTACCTGTTTGTTCATTTATAGAAGTTAAAAAAGCAATAACATCGTGTTTTACTTTTTCTTCGATCTCCAAAATTCTGTTTACATTAATTTTAGCTTTAGATTTTACTTTTTTTGAAACTCCTTTAGGAATAATTTTCAATTTCTCCATAGCCTCTGCTGCAGCTAATTCTATTTTTAGCCAAATAGCATATTTGTTTTTATCTTCCCAAATGCTTTTTATTTCTTTTCTGGAATATCTATCAATCATTTATTTTTTGATAATGTAAATATTTCACAACCATCTTTTGTTACACCTATAGTATGTTCAAATTGTGCAGATAAAGATTTATCTTTTGTTACAGCTGTCCAACCATCGTTAAGTGTCTTAGTTTCATATTTTCCAAAATTTATCATTGGTTCAATTGTGAATATCATACCTGCTTTAATCTTAATCCCTGTTCCTTTTTTACCATAATGTAAAACGTTTGGTTCTTCATGAAATTTTTTTCCGATCCCATGACCACAAAAATCTTGTACTACTGAAAACCCCTCAGCTTCAACGTGATCTTGTATAACTGCACCGATATCACCTAAATGAGTATCTTCCTTAATAATTTTAATTGCTTTCATTAAAGCCTCATGAGTAGTATTAACTAATTTTTTTGCTTTAATTGATACTTTTCCTATTTCAAAAGTTTTACTTGTATCGCCATGCCACCCATCTTTTAAGGCAGTTACATCAACATTTATAATATCTCCTTCTTTTAAAATTTTATCAGATGGTATTCCGTGGCAAACAACATGATTTGTAGATGTACAACAAGATTTAGGAAAACCTCTATAAAATAGTGGAGCAGAGTAAGCTCCATGATCATTAAGATATTCATAACATAATTCATCAATGTCCTGAGTTCGTGTCCCTGGTTTTATAATTTTATTAACTTCATCAAGAGCTCCAGCAGCAATTGCTCCAGCCTGTCTAGTTTTTTCAAAAGCCTCTTTATAAATTTCATTCATTATAATTTTCATTCATTAAGTTTTGAACATTATCTTTTGATTAAGTTTTATTCCTTTTGATGAAAATTTACAATCGTAGCAGAGAACATTTAATTTTCTTTTAACAGCTTTTTTTAATAAATCGCAATAATCTGGATCTATATCTTCAGCTAATTTGAAATTTTTACAATCATCCCTTTGAATTACATAAAGAAGATAAACATTGTAACCTTTGTTGCTTGCTTTTAGCAGTTCTTTAATATGTTTTTGACCTCTTGAGGTAACTGCATCTGGGAATTCAGCTATAAATTTATTTCTTGAAAGGGTTACATTTTTAACCTCTATAAATGATTTTTTTGTTTTTTCAGTTATCAAAAAATCAAATCTTGTGCCCTCACCAAAATTCACCTCTTGTTTAATATCAGAAAAATTTTTAAAATTTTCTATTTTACGTTCATTTAGAGCTTCTAAAACAATTTTATTTGTTAAATGAGTATTTACACCAACCTTAGAATTTGCATCTTCAATGACTTGTAAAGTATATTGAAGTTTCCTCTTTGGATTATCAGACTTACTTAACCAAACTTTATTACCTTTTTTAAGCAAACCCATCATAGAGCCGGTATTGGGACAATGTGCTGTGATAATTTCTTTCTTGGTTCTAACATCGACAAAAAAACGTTTGTATCTTTTGATTAATTCACCTGATATTAATATATTATTAAAATTCATATATATTTAATAATCTATGAAGAAAAAAAAAAAAGTAAATGCAGCAATTTTAATTATTGGCAATGAAATTTTATCAGGTAGAACACAAGATAAAAATATATCATTTTTATGTAATTGGTTAAACTCAAGCTGTGGAATTGCAGTATTGCAGGTAAGAATTATACCTGACGTTGAAAAAATTATAATTGAAAATATAAGATCTCTTTCAAAAAAGTTTAATTATGTATTTACTACTGGAGGAATAGGACCAACTCACGATGATATTACGGCTGCATCCATCTCAAAAGCTTTTAAATTAAAATATAAATATCATAAAGAAGCCTTCAAAATATTGGAAACTTATTATGGTGAAGGAGAATTTAATGATGGAAGAAAAAAAATGGCAAAAATGCCAGCTAACGCAAAATTAATTTATAATCCGTCTAGCGCTGCTCCAGGGTTTATTACTAAAAATGTTTTATCTTTGCCTGGAGTACCGTCAATTTTAAATTCAATGATAGAAAATTGTAAAAAATACTTAGTCAAAGGATTAAAAGTTCACAGTAAAACAATTAATATTTTTACTGTTGAAAGTAATATTTCTAAACAATTAGGACATATTCAAAAAAAGTATATAAAGTCTGTAGATGTTGGGAGCTATCCTTTTTTTCGATTAGGAAAGATTGGAGTTTCAATCGTTTCAAGATCGACCTCAAAAAAAAAATTAAACGATGTAAATAAAGATTTAATGAAAATAATCAGGTCTAAAAGAATCAAGATCTTAAATATTTAAATAAGACTTAAAACCTCGTCTACTTCAATAGAATTTATATTTTTTGTTTTATGTATTTTTTTGCTATCCAAAATTTTTGTAAATTTATTTTTTGGTGCAAATTTTTCAGAATTAGTTGGTCCAAACAAAACTATCATAGGTATACTTGCTAAAGACATCATATGCATAATTCCATTATCAATAGATACCGCTATATTTAATCTTGAAGCTAAAGCTGTAACCAAAGCAGGACTTGCTAATTTTGAATTCAATTCCGGAAATATTGCAGATGGAACTTGATTTTTAATTTTCTCAATTAAATCGATTCTATTTCTCTCTATGAAAAAAACTGGAATTTTTTTCTTAGATAGAATTTTGTTAGCCAAAGCAGTAAATTTATAAATTGACCAACTTTTTTTTCTGTATTCATTACCCTGTGTTATTGAAAAGCCAACATAATTGGAATTAGGAAGTAATCTTTTAGCTTCGGAAAGAATTTCTTTAGATAACTTGTTTACTTTAAAATTCAATTCAACTACATCTTCCTCAAAAAATAAACTCAAATTTTCCAAATGATTAGATGAATATAATTTAATTTTTTTAGTTGAAAATCTTCCATTTAATGTTTTTGAATAAAAAAAAGTATGGGGGATTTTTTTTAATATTAATGTATTTCTTAGTTTAGTTTGCAAATCAATTATTAAATCAAATTTTCCAAATGTTTTTTCAGAGAATCTTTTTCTTACAAAAAATATATGCCACCAACTAAAACCAAAATATTTTAATCCAAGATCAACAGTTTCTAGATCAATTTTATATTCTTTCAATTTACCCTTGAAGTGATTTTCATGTGCACTCAAGTAAAAAAATTTTGCTTTTTTGAAATGACTCTTCAAACTTAATATTAATGGAAATAATTGAATTGCATCTCCTAATCCGCCTCCAGAATTGTATAATAAGATTTTTTTCATTAGATAAATATACTTTATAAGATTTAAATAATAATATAAATGTCATATATATATTGAAAAAAATAAAAGTGCCCTCGTGGTGAAATTGGTAGACACAAAGGACTTAAAATCTTAGGGACTCATAAATTCAATAGTCTCTGTTAGTCTCAGGTAGTCTCAAAACATTATCAATCCTAAATTTTTTATTTATCCATGCAATTAATATTAGAAATCAAGGCAAATTAATTTGCGCAAACTAGTGGATAGACTAGAAGATAACTTAAGATTTAATACCAAAAACACACCATGAGACACAGTGCAGTTTGACTCAATGCAGAATTATTTTACTTAGGATTATGATTTTTAAAAAAATTGATAATTTTTCTAAGCACTTTATTTTGAATAATAAAGATTATTTAAATAGTCAAAATTTAATTGAGGATTTTGCAAATAATAATTATTTTGAAAGTTTATTAATAAATTTGACGGAGATAAATCCGTATGACTCCAAAATATCAAATGAATTCTTGAAATTAGATGCTATCTCGGCTTTGCCTCATTTGAGAGTGCTAAAAACTTCTTTAAACTTATCTACCGAAAGGTTTATTCTTGAGCTTTCTTGTCTCGTTTTGCCTTTTAATGAGCATTTATCAAAAGAATTAAAATTTCTATCCTCGAAAATTAGCAATACAAAATTTGGAAAAGCAAAATTGATTTCAAATTTATTAAGCAGTTCAAAACATTTATTTTACAAGCAACTTACTTTAGATTATGAGAAAAAAAATCCTTTAGCTTTATATCCAACTTCTAGTTATAGAAATTCAAGTGGTCACGTTGTTAGCTCAAATGATTATCAACAGATAGAAGCAACCATGAACTTAAGTACTTTTACATCAATTAAGGTAGAAGAGAACACATTAAATATTAAAAATCCTCTCTTAAGAGATAATTACAAATCATTTGGAAGATGTATTTGTTTGGTAGACCAAAATATTGAGGAAAATTATGGACAAGAAATTGATAATTATTTTTATCATAATGAAATTATTTTAGAAAAACTGATTTATAGGGCCATGGAAGTTGATAAGCATATAAAAAATGTTGAAAAAATAGTTGAAGATTTTAGAAGATTAGGCGTAAATAGAAACGAACCTATACTGATAATTGGAGGAGGGGTTATTGGAGATATAGGAGCTTTTGCTGCATCTATTTATCATAGAAGCACACCATATATAATGTTGTCAACATCTGTTGTAAGCGCAATAGACAGTGGACCAAGTCCAAGGTCGTGTTGTGATGCTGGTGGATTTAAAAATCTTTTAGGTTCTTTTCATGCTCCAGTGCTTAATATATCTGATCGTTCATTTTTCAAAAGTTTAAAAACTTCTTGGGTCCGACATGGAATTGCTGAAATACATAAAATGGCAGTAATTAGAGACGCAGAACTTTTTAATTTACTAGAAGACACTGGACGTGATTTAATGAAAACTCATTTTGGTACAATTAATTGCAATCATCAAGATGAAATCGTCTCAAAATCAAAAAAAATAATTGGATTGTCTTTGAAAAGTTATGTTGAGAGCGAATATGATAATTTACATGAAGTTCATAGTATTAGAGATCATGCTTTTGGTCATGGTTTGAGTGCAAACTTTGAACTTAAAGCAGGATTACTTCACGGACATGCAATAAGTGTTGAAATGAATTTAAGTTCTTTTATGTCTTATAAAAGAGGATGGATTAGTGAAAAAGATTTGCATAGAATTTTTAAGTTATTTAGTGAATACGAATTAAGTTTGTGGCATGACATTTTATTAGACGAAAAATGTATGAATCAAGGATTTGATAAAATTTTGCAAAAAAGAGGTGGCAATTTAGCTATTCCAGTTCCATCTGGCATTGGAAAGTGTAAATATATTAATGATCTAACAAAAACTGAATTAAAAAATATCATTCAGGAATATAAGTTAATAGTTTCAAAATACCCAAGAAAGGGAGTAGGTGTTGAACCTCTTTGCTCAGACGCGGGTCTGGAAGACCCTGTTACTGTTTTTAAAACAGATGAAAAAATCACTAAAGAAGCAAGTTTAAATTAATTTGATGTATCAATTTGTTATCCCTGTTCATCATGTGACTTGGAGCACAAGATCAGTACTTGAGGGTATTTATGAAAAATACAAGCCAAAACATATTTATGTTATTACATCAGAAAATGAGATAAAAATTTTAAAAGACAAGTTAAATTATTGGAAAATTAAAAATTTAACTTTATTAGACGAGGATAATTTTTTTTTAAATAAATATGGTTTAACGAAGAATGATATTGTATCTCAAATTACTCAAAATAAACTAAATTACACTCCTGGATGGCTATACCAACAGATTATTAAACTTGGAGCTAATGATGCTATAGATCAATTAGATGAAGTTTTTGTGGTATGGGACTCCGATTTATTGCCGGTTAATTCTTGGCCAATACTTGATGAAAAAAAAGAAAAGTTTGCCTTACTACAAGACAAATCTTATGGAAATCAGGATATTTTAAATTCATGGAAAAATTTAATCATCAATGTTTTGGGGATTAATCCTGTTGAGGATGAAAGAGGAACATTTACTTCACATCATATGATTTTTAAAAAAAAGCACTTAAAAAGTCTCAAATTGAAATTTAAAGATCATTTTAAATCTGAGCAAAATTGGATTAAATTGATAATAAAAGCTGCAAATATTTACGGATCTTTTGGTGAATATTGGACTTACGCTAGCTGGGTAAATCATATTAATAAAGATGATCTTAATTATTATCCTTACGAAAAATACGGTTTAACTACAGAAAGATTTTTTGATGATGGCAATGGTTTATTTTCTAAAAATTATAAAAAACATATAAGTTTCAAAAAACAAGAAGATTTTTATCCATCTTACTCTTCGATATTAGATTTTATTAGTAAAAATTATCGCTCTCTTCCTTCTTCTTTATCATTTGAAACAAATATCAGACATACAAAAAAAAGAGATGATAATATCCATCTTGAGGAAAAGAGATCTATTTGGAGAGAAAAAAAACCCAATTTATAAATTCAACAATTTAGCAATTTTTAATAACAAACTAGAAGACAACTAGAAGATAGAGGCGGAAAATAAATTATTTTTACTTATTTGAAACTCTTGTGTATTAATATATTAACAATAACAATAAAAATAACGATGTGCCCTCGTGGTGAAATTGGTAGACACAAAGGACTTAAAATCCTTGCCCTTTTGGGAGTGCCAGTTCGAGTCTGGCCGAGGGCACCACTAATTGAGATATAATATGATGCACTTAAAACTTCATTTCACATTTTCTCGAAATATTAAATCTTTAAGATTTGAAAAAAGATTTTTAAAAAAATTCGATAATTTTTCACCAAAAAAATGCGATGTAATTATAGTATGCGGGGGTGACGGATTTATGCTTAGAACTATTCAAAAACTTTATAAATATAAAAAACCTTTTTTTGGAATTAATTGTGGAACTGTGGGTTTTTTAATGAACGATTATAAAAATGATTTTTTAGAAAAACAAATAACTGATTCTAAGTCAATAATACTAAACCCATTAGTTGCATCGGTATTATCAACAAATAAAATGAAATCAACTTTATATGCAATAAATGAAATCTCATTATTAAGACAAACAAAACAAACTAGTTCTATACGAATTTTTAAAAACAAAAGAAAAGTAATTGATAAATTAGTTGGTGACGGTGTTTTGCTTTGTACTCCAATCGGAAGCACAGCATACAATTATTCTGTTGGAGGACCTTTATTAAAACTAAATTCTGAAAAACTAGCACTAACCCCAATAAGTGGATTTAAACCAAAAAACTGGAGAGGAGAAATAGTTTCTAACAACAACAATTTAAAATTTGAAAATCTAAATATTAAAAGACCTATTTCTTTAGTTGCGGATAATTATGAAATAAGGAATGTAAAAAAAGTTTCAGTAAAACTAAATAAAAAAATTGAAATAAAATTATTTTACAAAAACAATCAAGATTATACAAAAAAATTAAAAAATTTGCTCAAATCAAAATAAATATGCAAAAATTTTACTGCGTGGAGTTACTAAGATTTTTATGCGCTTCAGCAGTAGCTATATATCATTGGGGAACATCTTTTGAAATTATGCAAATGAAAACCAACGATATATTCAGAAATTATTTAGAAATTTTGTATGATTATGGCGACTATGCCGTTCCTGTTTTTTTTGTTGTATCTGGTCTTGTTTTTGGAAATGTATACCTTTCTCAAGAAAAAAAAGAGTCATTAAGAAATTTTAGTATAAAAAGGATAGCTAGATTATACCCCCTTCATATTTTAACTTTTTTATCAATTTTTATATTACAATATTTATTTTTAAAATTTTTCGGAAAATATGAACTGTATGCATTTAATGATTTAAAGCATTTTTTTTTAAATATTTTTCTTTTATTAGGATGGGGTTTTGAGGAAGGCCGATCATTTAACCAACCGGTTTGGACTGTAAGTCAAGAAATAGCAATTTATTATTTATTTTTTGTATTGATATCATTTATTAATAGACACAATTTTAAGATTGTATTTTTAATTTATTTCATGTTTTTGATTATAGACAAAACAAAATTTGTTGAGATAAGTTTCATTATTAAATTAATAAATCTTACTTATTTTATAGATTTTGCTAAATTGTTTTTTTCTGGAGTTTTTATTTTTTTTCTATTAAATAAATTTAGGAGTACTAAAAGATTATTTTTAATCTCCTTATTATTTTTTATATTTTCTTTTATTGGATCATTTAAATTACATCTCTTTTGTTTTAGTATTGTTTTGATTTTTGTATTAATTGACAAATTAGCGTTAAATTTAAAAGTAAAAAAACTTTTCATTTTTTTGGGAAATTTAACATACTCAATTTATTTATTACACACGCTAACTTTTCTATTTTTACTTTATGGTTTGAAATTATTTAATAATGTTGACTTTCTTTACTCGAAACTAGCTTTTTTAATTTACTTGATTTTAACTTTTGTTTTAAGCTTTATTTCTTTCAATTGCTTCGAAAAAAAAATGAATAGAGTTATAAGAGAAAAGTTTTTGAAAAAAACTTAAAAAAAGAATTTTGGTGCCCTCACACGGACTCGAACCGCGAACCTATTGATTACAAATCAATTGCTCTACCAATTGAGCTATGAGGGCCAGAGGTTCTCTTTAAAATAAATTTGTAAAAAAAACAATAAAATTAATTCTTATTTTTTGATTGAAAAATATGATGACAAACAACAGAAACTGTATTTGATATATTCAAACTATCTATGTTTTCATTCATTTTCACTTTAAATTTAAAATCTGAATTTTCCAAAGTTTTTGCCTTAATTCCAAAACCTTCGGATCCAAAAAGCAAAACATTTTTACCTTTCCAATTATTATCAGTGAAATCTTTTTTTGCAGAAATATCAAAAGCACTCACCCAGAAATTTTTTGTTTTTAGGTATTTTAGAGAAGTATTTAAATTTGAAACTTTAAAGATTTTTATGTGCTCGGTTCCCCCGCTAGCACTTTTGTACAACAATTTACTTTTATAAGGAAAAGATCTTTCTTTTACTATTAATCCATCAATACCAAATGCTACTGCACTTCTTATAATGGATCCTATATTTCGTGGATCTGTCACTCCTTCTAGTGCAATCAAATTTAAATTATTTTTTTTATTTTTCAAAACAAATTCCTTTAAAGTAAGTTCATCTAATTGTTCAACTTCGGCAACTAAACCTTGATGTGCTGTTTCGCTCCTTCCACACAAATTATCTAATTCTTTTCTTGATTTGTAAAAAACATTTATGGATTTGAATAAATTTAATGACTGGTTTTCTCGATTAAGTTTTTTTTGAGCATCTTCTGTTAGAAGTACTCTTTCTATCCTTCTAGATGGATTTTTGAGAGCCTCTAGAACAGCATGTTTTCCAACTATTAAAAAAGTGGTTTTTTTCATGATTTTAAAGCAATTTTTAAAGATTATTAGCATAATTTAAGGTAAAATGATTTATTGCAATTATTTTATAAATGCTTATAAAACGCTTGTTGTTAAATGCTTTTTAAGTTAGTGGGTATCCCAACATAATGATTAGGAGGGGTACCAAAGCGGTCAAATGGGGCGGGCTGTAAACCCGTTGACTTCGGTCTTCGAAAGTTCGAATCTTTCCCCCTCCACCAAACTTAAAAGTTTTTACAACAATAGAGCGCGATAAGTTTGGATATTGCGGGTGTAGTTCAATGGTAGAACGCTAGCCTTCCAAGCTGGATGTAAGGGTTCGATTCCCTTTACCCGCTCCAAAATTAAAATTATAAAGTGAGGAAAAAATAGATGTCTAAAGAAAAGTTTAACCGAAACAAACCACATTGTAACATCGGTACAATTGGCCATGTAGATCATGGAAAAACAACTCTAACAGCAGCAATTACAAAAGTTTTATCTGAAGCAGGTGGATCAAGTAGCGCGAATTTTGTTGCTTATGATCAAATTGATAAAGCTCCAGAAGAGAAAGAGCGAGGAATTACAATCTCAACAGCTCACGTTGAATACGAAACTGAGAAGAGACACTATGCTCATGTAGACTGTCCTGGTCACGCCGACTATGTAAAAAATATGATCACAGGTGCCGCTCAAATGGATGGAGCAATATTAGTTGTTAATGCAGCAGACGGACCGATGCCTCAGACGAGAGAGCACATTCTTTTAGCTAGACAAGTTGGAGTTCCTGCGATTGTAGTTTTTTTAAATAAAATTGATACAGTTAAGGACAAAGAACTTGTAGACTTAGTAGAAGAGGAAATTAGAGAGCTATTAACATCGTATAAATTTCCTGGTGATAAAATTCCAATAATTAAAGGTTCAGCTTTAAATGCAGTTGAAGGAAAAGACGAGGCAACTGGAAAAAATGCCATTATGGAATTGATGAAAGCTGTTGATGAGACTATCCCTCAACCCGATAGACCAAAAGACAAACCTTTCTTAATGCCTGTTGAAGATGTTTTTTCTATTTCTGGAAGAGGTACAGTGGTTACTGGTAGAGTAGAGTCAGGTATCATCAAAGTAGGTGAAGAAATCGAAATTGTAGGAATAAGAGATACGAAAAAATCTGTTTGTACAGGAGTAGAAATGTTTAGAAAACTTTTAGATAGTGGAGAAGCAGGAGATAATATCGGAGCTCTTTTGAGAGGAGTAGAAAGAGATGATGTAGAAAGAGGACAAGTTCTATGTAAGCCTGGATCTATTACACCACATACTGAGTTCGAATGTCAGGCCTACATCTTGAAAAAAGAAGAAGGTGGAAGGCACACTCCATTTTTTACAAAATATAGACCACAATTTTATTTTAGAACTACAGATGTGACTGGCGAAGTAACTTTACCGTCTGGAACAGAAATGGTCATGCCAGGCGATGATGGTAAATTTACTGTCAAATTAATCACACCAATTGCAATGAATGAAAACTTAAATTTTGCAATTAGAGAGGGTGGAAAAACAGTTGGAGCTGGAGTAGTAACTAAAATAATTAAATAAGCGCTTAGGAGCGTAGTTCAATTGGTAGAGCGCCGGTCTCCAAAACCGGAGGTTGTGGGTTCGAGTCCCTCCGCTCCTGCCAAATAAATTTATGAGAAATCCGTTAAAATTTATTCAAGAAGTAAAGCAAGAAACTTTTAAGATTACTTGGCCTACAAAAAAAGAAACTATGATGGGTGCGATCATGGTTTTTGCTTTAGCATCAATTGCTGCGATTTTTTTTCTAATTTTGGATCAAATATTAAGATTTTTATTAAATTTAATATTAACAATCAATTTTTAAGATGAACTGGTACATTGTGCAATCTTACTCTGGTTTTGAAAGAAAAGTTGTTGAAACAGTAAAAGATGAACTTAAAAAACATAAACTTTCTGAAAACTTAGAAGAAATTTTAGTACCCACACATCAAGTAACCGAGGTAAAAAAAGGTAAAAGAACAAAGAAAGATAAAAAATTTTTTCCAGGTTATGTATTAATAAAAATTCAACTTACAAAACAAATTTATCACTTAATTAAAAATTTGCCAAAAGTAAGTGGTTTTTTGGGCTCTTCTGATAAACCGACCCCCATATCTGATAATGAGATAAAAAGGATTTTAGGTCAAGTTAATGAGAGCGCAGTCTCACAAAAAACAGGCATAACTTTTGAAATAGGCGAAAAAGTAAAGGTTTGCGATGGCCCTTTTGCATCTTTTAATGGTTTAATAGAGGAAATTGATGAAGAAAAATCTAGACTTAAAGTATCAGTTTCTATATTTGGTAGACCTACACCAGTAGATTTAGAATTTAATCAAGTGGAGAAAAATTAATGGCAAAAGAAATCACAGGTTACGTAAAATTACAAATTAAAGGAGGGCAAGCTAACCCTGCGCCGCCAGTTGGACCTGCTTTAGGACAAAGAGGTATTAACATAATGGAATTCTGTAAAGCATTTAATGAAAAAACAAAAGCCTTTATGGGAAAACCAGTTCCAGTAATAATTACTGTTTATAAAGATAAAAAATTTGATTTTATCATAAAATCTCCACCAGCTTCTCATTTTATTAGGGAGGCAGCAAAATTAAAAAGTGGATCAAGTGAGCCAGGTAGAGTTGTAGCTGGTTCTATAACAATAAAACAAGCCGAGGCAATTGCAAAAGAAAAAATGAAAGACCTAAATGCTTTTGATTTGAAAGAAGCAACGAAAATAATTTGTGGATCAGCTAGATCAATGGGAATAGAGGTTAAAGAGTAGTTATGAAAAAAAGATCGAAGCGATATAAAAAAATTTTTAGTTCGGATATTAAGGAAAAAAAACTTAAAGTTAAGGAAATCTTAGAATTGGTTAAAAAAAATTGTAATTCAAAATTTGATGAATCAATAGATGTTTCTTTAAGAATTAATTTAAAACAATCTAAAGGCGGTGATTTAAGTTTAAGAACAGTTGTAAAACTCCCAAACACAACAGGAAAAAAAGAAAAAATTGCTGTTTTATGTGAAACAGAAAAAATTGAGGAAGCAAAAAAAAGTGGTGCAGACATTGTTGGATCAGAAGACCTTATTGAAAAAATATCATCTGGAAAAATAAATTTTAGTAAATTAATTTGCACTCCATCTATGATGGGAAAAGTAGGTAAACATGGTAAAATATTAGGTCCCAAAGGTTTGATGCCAAACCCTAAGCTTGGCACAGTTTCTAATGATATTTCAAAAACAGTAAATGATATAAAAAATGGTTTAGTTGAAATAAGGAATGATAAAGATGGTAATTTAGCTTCTACAATAGGAAGAAAAAGCTTGGCATCAGATAAGCTTTTAGAGAATTACGAGCATTTAATCGATAGCATTAAAAAAGAAAAACCTGATACTATAAAAGGGGAACTAATTAAAAGTTCTTATATTACTTCTACTATGGGTATATCTTTCAAAGTGGGAGCGAAATAAAGTTATGATGAGTAAGCAAGCTAAGAAAAACTATGTAGAAGAAATGAAAAAAAATTTCTCTGCAAATGAGTCAGTCATGATAGCTCAATTTCAAGGTTTAAATGTTAATGAGCTAGACACCTTAAGAAAAGAACTGAGAGAAAAAGGTATTTTGTTCAAAGTTACTAAAAATAGAATTACAAAAATTGCTATTAAAGAAACATCAAAAAAAGAATTAGAAAAATTTTTCACCGGCCCAACTGCGGCAGCAATATCATCAGATCCTATTTCAACAGCAAAAATTTTAACAAAATTTTCTAAATCTAATAACAAATTGAAAATTATTGCCGGATTCATGGATGGTAAAGTTCTAGATGAAAAAGAGGTGTCTATAATAGCCACACTTCCGTCATTGGAGGAGGCAAGGGCTAAAATAGTGGGTATTTTAGCTTCCCCAGCTCAAAAATTAGTTAGTATTTTGCTTGCACCTGGCTCAAAAATTGCTAATTTAGCGCGCGCAAAGAGTTTAAAAAAATAATTCATAGGATACATAATGGCAGATTTAAATAAAATTATAGACGAACTTTCTACTTTAACAGTTGTTGAGGCTGCAGAGCTTTCTAAACAACTTGAAGAAAAGTGGGGAGTTACAGCAGCTGCTCCAGTAGCAGCAGCTCCAACTGGAGGCGCAGCGGCGCCAGCAGGCGAAGAAAAATCAGAATTTTCTCTTTTCTTAGCTGCAGCAGGGGATAAAAAAATAAACGTAATTAAAGAAGTTAGAGCAATAACTGGTTTAGGTTTAAAAGAAGCAAAAGATTTAGTGGAAGGTGCTCCAAAAGAAATTAAGGGTGGAGTTGCTAAAAAAGATGCTGAAGAATTTAAGAAAAAACTTGAAGCAGCAGGTGCTAAAGTAGAATTAAAGTAAACAAAATTTAAGAAGTAATTTTATCGCAATTTAAAAATCTTGCGATAAATTTTTTATTTGATGCAATTATCTTTTACTCAAAAGAAACATATTAGAAAAAATTTTGGAAAACTTGTTGAAGGTTTGTCAATTCCAAACCTAATTGAAGTTCAGAAAAATTCTTACAATGAATTTTTAAAATCAAAGTCACTAAATGAACAAATTAGCGAGCTTTCAAAAGGTATTGATAAAGTTTTTAAAAGTATTTTTCCGATTGAGGATGGTAATGATAAATCAACATTAGAATATATTTCTTATAAACTAGAAAAACCAAAATTTGATGTGATAGAATGTAAACAAAGAAGCTTATCTTACTCAGCATCTTTAAAAGCAAATTTAAGACTAGTTGTTTACGATATTGATACTGAGAACAACACTAAACAAATTTTATCCGCAAAAGAGCAAGAAGTTTTTATTGGTGATCTTCCACTTATGACCCCAAGCGCTACTTTCATTACTAACGGAGTTGAAAGGGTTGTAGTTAATCAGATGCATAGAAGTCCAGGAGTATTTTTTGACCATGATAAAGGTAAAACCCATGCGAGCGGAAAACTACTTTTTAATTGCAGAATCATTCCTGGTAGAGGTTCTTGGTTAGATTTTGAATTTGATCCAAAAGATATTTTATATTTTAGAATAGACAGGAAGAAAAAACTTCCTATTTCAACAATTTTGTTCGCTTTAGGTTTTTCAAAAGAAAAAATTATTGAAACATTTTATTCAACAAATGAATATAATTATGAAAAGGATAAAAAGGGATGGTCAACAAAATTTTCACCGGAAAATTTCAAGAGACCAATAAAATTATCTTATGACTTAATTGATTTAGATAATAATAAAAAAGTTTTATCAAAGGGAGAAAAATTAAATTACATAATTGCTCAAAGGCTTCAAGAAAAAGGTCTTAAAACCATTTTAGTATCAAATGAAGAAATAGTAGGGAAGTATCTAGGTAAAGATATTAAGGATCAAAGTGGAGTTACTTTGGTCAGTGCTGGTTTCGATATAACAGAGGAAAAGCTTAATGAAATTATTAAATTAGAGAAAAACTCTTTGATTATTGTGAACATTGATCCAATAAATAAGGGACCTTACATTTTAGAAACTTTAAAAATTGATAAAAATTCTAATAAATTAGAGGCCCTAAGTGATATTTATAAAGTTTTAAGACCAGGAGAAGCACCATCGGTTGAAATAGCTGAGGAAATTTTTAAAAATTTATATTTTAATAAAGAAAGATATGATCTTTCAGAGGTCGGAAGAGTAAAATTAAATTCTAAATTGAATTTAAATTCTAATTCTAAGAAGACAGTGCTAGAAACCTCTGATGTAGTAGCAATAATAAAGTTTATGTTAGATTTACGTGATGGAAAAGGAGAGGTAGATGATATCGATCATCTTGGTAATCGAAGGGTACGTTCTGTTGGAGAATTGGTAGAAAATCAATTCAGAGTTGGTCTTTTAAGAATGGAAAGAACTGTAAAAGAAAAGATGTCAACTTTTTTAGAAATTGAGTCAGCAATGCCACAAGATCTAATTAACGCAAAACCTATCACCACTTCTTTAAAAGATTTTTTTGCAACTTCTCAGCTATCACAATTTATGGATCAAACCAATCCGTTATCAGAAATAACTCATAAAAGACGAGTTTCTGCATTAGGCCCAGGAGGACTTACAAGAGAAAGAGCTGGTTTCGAGGTCAGAGATGTTCACCCAACTCATTATGGAAGAATTTGTCCGATAGAGACTCCTGAGGGACCCAACATTGGTCTAATTAATAGTTTAGCAACTTATTGCAGGGTAAATAAATTTGGTTATATCGAAAGCCCTTATAAAAAAGTCGTAAATGGTAAAGTTTCTTCTGAAATAAAATATCTTTCTGCAATTGAAGAAGAAAAATATTCAATTGCACAAGCAAACTCTGCTTTAAATAAAGATGGATCTTTTACAGAAGAACTTGTTGCATGTAGAAAAAATCTTAACTTTGAATTATCTAACAGAGATAATATCGATTTCATCGATGTTTCCCCAAAACAATTAGTATCTGTAGCTGCAGCATTGATTCCATTTTTAGAAAATGATGATGCTAATAGAGCTTTAATGGGTTCAAATATGATGCGGCAAGCAGTACCGTTATTAAAACCCGAGTCACCTTTAGTTGGAACAGGCATAGAGTCAGATGTTGCATTAGACTCTGGAGTTACTATTGTTGCAAAAAGAAATGGAGTTGTAGATAAAATTGATGGAAAGAGAATTGTTGTTAAAGCTTCAGATGTAACAGATTTATCTCAATCTGCGGTAGATATATACAATTTATCAAAATTTCAAAGATCAAATCAAAATACTTGCATAAATCAAAAACCTTTAGTGAAAGTTGGAGATAAAATTAAAAAGGGTGACATAATTGCTGATGGACCAGCCACTAAATTAGGTGAGTTAGCTTTAGGGAAAAATGTAACAGTCGCCTTCATGCCATGGCAGGGATATAATTTTGAAGATTCAATACTTATTTCAGAAAGATGTGTTTCTGACGATGTTTTTACATCAGTACATATAGAGGAATATGAGTCTATGGCAAGAGACACTAAACTAGGAGCTGAAGAAATTACTAGAGACATACCAAACGTAAGTGAGGAAAGTTTAAGAAATTTAGACGAGTCAGGAATCGTTTATGTAGGAGCAGAGGTAAAACCTGGAGATATTTTAGTTGGCAAAGTAACACCAAAAAGTGAGACTTCCTCTAGTCCTGAAGAAAAATTATTGAGATCAATATTTGGAGAAAAAGCTACTGATGTTAGAGACTCATCATTAAAATTACCATCTGGTAGCACCGGTGTAGTAATTGATGTAAGAGTTTTCAATAGACATGGAATTGAAAAAGATGAAAGATCGGTAGCGATTGAAAGAGCAGAAATTGAGGCAGTCCAGGAAGATAAAAAAGTTGAAGAGGAAATTTTAAATAGAAATATTAAATTAAGAGCAATAGATCTTCTTAACGGCAAGTCTATAAACAAACAATTTAAAGAATTAAAACCAGGCACTACTCTCAACATAAATGACTTTGATAAATTTTCTTTGAAAGATTTATGGAAAATCTCTTTTGACAAAAAAGAAATAAATGAAGATTTAGAAAAGTTAAAAATTCAATTTGATAACGCATCAAATGATATAAAAATAAGATTTGAGGATAAAGTTACCAAAATACAGCAAGGAGATGATTTGCTGCCAACAGTGATGAAAGTGGTAAAAGTTTTTGTTGCTGTAAAAAGAAGACTAATGCCTGGAGATAAGATGGCTGGAAGACATGGAAACAAAGGAGTTGTAAGTAAAATTGTGCCAGTGGAAGATATGCCATACTTAGAAAACGGCAAACCAGTTGATATTGTTTTAAATCCACTAGGGGTACCAAGCAGGATGAATGTTGGCCAAATTTTAGAAACACATCTTGGATGGTCATGTTCAGAACTTGGAGATCAAATAAAAAAATATTTAAAAAATTTTGATAATGAAATTGATAATTTGAGAAAAAAACTTAAAGATATTTATGGTAAAGATTATTATGAACAAGTAATTTCAAAATTAACGAATAAAGAGGTTGCAGAATTAGTTCAAAATTTATCAAATGGCGTTCCAATAGCTACACCAGTATTCGATGGAGCTAGTACTAAAGACATTACAGAAATGTTGGATTTAGCCAAACTACCTAACTCTGGACAAACTCATTTATGGAACGGTCAAACAGGAGAGAGATTTGATAGACCTGTAACAGTCGGAATTATCTATATGTTGAAACTCAATCACCTAGTTGAGGATAAAATACATGCTAGATCCACTGGACCTTACAGTTTAGTTACGCAACAACCTTTAGGTGGAAAAGCTCAACTAGGCGGTCAAAGATTTGGAGAAATGGAAGTTTGGGCTTTAGAGGCTTATGGTGCTTCATACACTTTGCAAGAAATTTTGACAGTTAAATCAGACGATGTTGCAGGAAGAACTAAAGTCTACGAAACAATAGTAAAAGGAAATAATAATTTTGAGTCAGGAGTTCCTGAGTCTTTTAATGTTTTAGTAAAAGAAATTAGGGCGCTGGGTTTAAATATCGAATTAAATTAAATATGGAAAAAAATATAGTTAAAAATTTTGAAAATCAAAATATTGCTCAAGAAAATAATTTCGACAGCATTAAAATTACTCTAGCTAGTCCAGAAAAGATTAAATCTTGGTCTTACGGAGAAATAAAGAAACCAGAAACTATAAATTATAGGACTTTTAGACCAGAAAAAGACGGGCTTTTTTGCTCAAGAATATTTGGCCCAGTAAAAGATTACGAATGTCTATGTGGTAAATATAAAAGAATGAAGTTTAGAGGTATTATCTGTGAAAAGTGTGGAGTTGAGGTAACAAAATCTAATGTAAGAAGAGAGAGAATGGGTCATATAGATCTCGCTTGTCCGGTCGCTCATATTTGGTTTTTAAAGTCTTTACCGAGTAGAATTTCTCTTGCAATAGATATGAAACTTAAAGAAGTTGAAAAAGTTTTATATTTTGAAAGTTTTATAGTTGTTGAACCAGGTTTAACAACATTAAAAAAAGGTCAACTAATATCTGAAGAAGCTCTTTTAAAAGCTCAAGAAGAATTCGGTGAAGATGCGTTTTCAGCAGGTATCGGAGCTGAAGCAGTAAGAGATATATTAGTTAGTTTAGATTTAAAAAAGGAGCAAAAAAAACTTAGAGACTCCTTAGCAGAAATTAAATCAAAAGTCACCGAGGAGAGAACAATAAAAAGATTAAAATTAATTGAGTCATTTATAAACTCAGGGAATAAACCAGAATGGATGATTTTAACTTCTATACCAGTTATTCCACCTGAGTTGAGACCTTTGGTTCCACTAGATGGCGGAAGATTTGCAACTTCTGATTTGAACGATTTATATCGTAGGGTAATTAATAGAAATAATAGATTAAAAAGATTATTGGACTTAAAAGCTCCAGATATAATTGTAAGAAATGAAAAAAGAATGCTACAGGAGTCTGTAGATGCTTTGTTTGATAACGGTAGAAGAGGAAGAGTTATTACAGGCACAGGGAAAAGACCGCTTAAGTCCCTAGCAGAAATGCTAAAAGGTAAACAAGGTAGATTCAGACAAAATTTATTAGGAAAAAGAGTAGACTATTCAGGAAGATCTGTAATTGTTGTTGGGCCTGAATTAAAACTTCACCAGTGTGGTTTACCAAAAAAAATGGCTTTAGAATTATTTAAACCGTTTCTTTATGCAAGATTAGATAAACTAGGTCTTGCCACTACAATCAAGCAGGCAAAAAGACTTGTAGAAAAAGAGAAAAGCGAAGTATGGGATTCTTTGGAACACATCATTAGAGAACATCCAATATTACTTAATCGAGCCCCGACACTTCATAGACTTGGGGTTCAAGCATTTGAGGCAAAACTTATTGAAGGAAATGCAATAGAACTTCACCCTTTAGTATGCGCGGCTTTTAATGCAGATTTTGATGGCGATCAAATGGCTGTTCATATACCTTTAAGTTTAGAAGCTCAACTTGAAGCGAGAGTATTAATGATGTCTACCAATAATATTTTAAGTCCATCAAACGGTAAACCTATTATTGTACCAAGTCAGGATATAGTACTTGGAATTTATTATCTTTCTCAAGCAGAGGAAAATGAAAAAAAACCGAAGGGAATATTTTCAAGTATTGAAGAAATAGAGCAAGCATTAGAGAATAAGTCTATTAGTTTACATTCAAAAATAACCTCTACTTTTGAAACAATTAATAAAGATGGCAAAAGTGTCAGAGAAAAATACACAAGTACAGCCGGCAGATTTTTATTAGCTAATGTTCTTCCAAAAAATCATAACATTAAATTCGCTTTAGTAAACAAATTGCTTACCAAAAGAAATGTATCAGAGGTAATAGATACTATTTTTAGATATTGTGGACAAAAAGAAACTATAATTTTTTGTGACAGAATAAAAACTTTGGGTTTCAAACATGCTTTTAAGGCAGGTATTTCATTTGGAAAAGACGATTTAATAATACCTAAAACTAAAGAAAACTTAATTAGTAGCACAAAAAAACAGATAGAAGATTACGAAAAGCAATATGCTGATGGTTTAATTACTCGAGGTGAAAAATACAACAAAGTTGTTGATGTTTGGTCTAAATGTACTGATACAGTAGCAAACGAAATGATGAAAGAGATTTCATCAGCCGAAAAAGTAAATGATGATGATAGAATTGAAACGAATTCTGTATATATGATGGCGGACTCAGGAGCAAGAGGATCACAAGCTCAGATGAAGCAGTTAGCTGGTATGAGAGGCCTTATTGCAAAGCCATCTGGTGAAATTATTGAGACACCAATTATATCTAATTTTAAAGAAGGGCTATCAGTATTAGAATATTTTAATTCTACACATGGTGCTAGAAAAGGACTAGCTGATACTGCTTTGAAAACAGCTAACTCTGGATATTTAACAAGAAGATTGTGCGATGTAGCGCAAGATGTGCAAATTACTAAAAAGGAATGTGATTGCAAAACTAAATCATCTGTAACTATTTCTGAAATTATTGAGGGGGGAAATATTTTAGTAAGTTTATCTGAAAGAGTTTTAGGAAGAGTGATTGCAGAAAATATTAAAAATCCTGTTACTGGTGAGGTAATAATTAAAAAAGAAAAATTAATTGATGAAAATGATTGTGAAAAAATAGATGCTGCTGGAGTTAAATCTGTCAATGTTTACTCAGTGATTACATGTGGATCAACAAGAGGTGTATGCGCTATGAGTTACGGAAGAGACTTAGCAAGAGGAAAATTAGTTAGTGTTGGTGAAGCAGTAGGAATGATTGCAGCTCAATCGATAGGTGAACCAGGAACACAATTGACAATGAGAACATTTCACGTAGGTGGAACAGCGCAAATTAAAGAAGAGTCCCAAATAATTTGTCAAACAAAAGGAAAGTTAACTATAATTAACAAAAATCTAATAGAAGACTCTAAAAAAAATATTATTGTAATGGGTAGAAATACTCAATTAAGTTTAGAAGACGAAAATGGAAGACAATTAGCAATTTATAAAGTTAACTACGGTTCTAAACTATTCTTTAAAGATGGAGACACCATCGATAAAGGAAAAAAAGTAGCTGAATGGGATCCGTATACCTTACCTGTGATAGCAGAGACAAGCGGAATTGTAAATTATATGGACTTGATGGAAGGAAGTTCTTTGACCGAAACATTGGATGATGCAACAGGACTTTCATCAAAATCAGTTACAGATTGGAAATCTTCTTCAAAAAATTCGGAATTAAAACCAAGGATTACCTTGAGAAATGAAAAAGGTGAAATAATCAAAAAGGCTGATGGAAATGAAGCTAGGTATTATCTTGTACCTGATACAATTTTATCAGTTAAAGATGGTCAAAAAATATCTGCTGGAGATGTTTTAGCTAGATTACCAAAAGAAACTTCAAAAACAAAAGATATAACGGGTGGCTTACCTAGAGTAGCTGAATTATTTGAGGCAAGAAGACCTAAAGACAGCGCAATTATTGCTGAAAATGATGGTGTAATCCAATTTGGTAAAGAAGTTAGGGGTAAACAAAAAATTTCTATCGTTTCTTCTAATGGAGAAAGTTCAAATTACTTAATTCCAAAAGGAAAACATGTAAATTTTAACCAGGGAGAGAAAATAAAAAAAGGCGAGTATCTTTTAGATGGAAGTCCAGCACCTCATGACATTTTAAGAATATTAGGAGTTGAAAAGTTAACTGAATATTTTGTAAGTGAAGTTCAAGAAGTTTATAGACTACAAGGAGTTGTAATTAATGATAAACATATTGAAACAATCGTTCGTCAAATGTTAAAAAGAGTTGAGGTGAAAGATCCTGGAGATAGCGAGCTTTTGACAGGTGAAATAATTGACTTGCTTGACATTAACAAAATTAATGAAAATTTGAGAAATGAAAAGAAAAAACCTGCAACATTTGAACGAGTATTACTAGGAATTACAAAAGCATCTTTACAAACAAACTCGTTTATATCAGCTGCTTCATTCCAAGAAACAACTAGAGTTTTGACTGATGCTTCAATAAAAGGCAAAACTGATACATTAGAAGGTTTAAAGGAAAATGTAATAGTTGGTAGATTAGTACCTGCTGGTACTGGATTAACTAAAATTGAGTGGGATAAGCAGGCTAGAGAACAAGATAAAATAAGACTTGAAGAAATAAAAAAGCAGGAGCTAGAATCCGCTTCTGAAGCCCCTGAACAGACCGCTTAATCATCACTTAACATAGGTTTAAATATTGACTTTTACGAATTCAGTGCTAGTTTACGGCACATTTTGAATGTTAGAAGTAAGGTCGATTATAACCTTAAACACTAACAAATATCATTGGTTAAACTTACAAAAACTTCAAAATATTATTATGCCAACAATTAATCAATTGATTAAAAAAAGTAGAGTTAAACCTGTTGCAAGGAATAAAGTGCCTGCACTAGAAAAACAGCCTCTTAAAAGAGGTGTTTGTGTGAAAGTTTATACAACAACTCCAAAAAAACCTAACTCTGCGTTGAGAAAGGTTGCTAGAGTAAGATTGTCTAACGGTTTCGAAGTAACCGCATATATTCCAGGAGAAGGACACAACTTGCAAGAACACTCTGTAGTTTTATTGAGAGGCGGAAGAGTAAAAGATTTACCTGGAGTTAGGTATCATATTTTAAGAGGAAATTTAGATACACAAGGAGTTGTTAACCGTAAACAAAGAAGATCCCTTTACGGAGCAAAAAAACCAAAATAAATTATGTCTAGAAAAAGAAAAGCCCCGATTAGAAAAATTTACCCAGATCCAAAATTTCACTCTGAAGTAGTTTCAAAATTTATAAATTCAATTATGTATGACGGAAAAAGATCAACAGCAGAAAAAATTTTATATGATGCTTTGGATAAAATTAAATCAAAAAATAATGAGGATCCTTTAAAAATATTTAATACAGCTATAAGTAATGTGAAACCAAATCTAGAATGCCGATCAAGAAGAGTAGGTGGAGCTACTTATCAAGTGCCTGTTGAAGTAAAATCTAAAAGAGCCCAAGCTCTAGCATTAAGGTGGATTATGGATGCAACAAGAAAAAGAAAAAACAAGACAATGGCAGAAAAACTTTATGCAGAAATTTTAGATGCATCACAAAATAAAGGATCAGCAATTAAAAAAAGAGATGACACTCATAAAATGGCAGAAGCTAATAAAGCTTTTGCTCATTTTAGATGGTAAAATTTTATGACAAAATACACTTTAGATAAATATAGAAACATCGGTATCATGGCACACATCGATGCGGGCAAAACAACCACCACTGAAAGAATATTATATTACACTGGAAAAAGTCATAAGATTGGTGAAGTTCATGATGGCGCTGCAACAATGGATTGGATGGAGCAAGAACAAGAAAGAGGTATAACAATTACATCTGCTGCAACAACATGTTTTTGGCGTGACCATAGAATAAACATTATTGATACACCCGGACATGTAGACTTTACAATTGAAGTTGAAAGATCTTTGAAAGTTCTTGATGGTGCAGTTGCAGTTTTTGATGGTGTTGCAGGAGTTGAACCTCAATCTGAAACAGTCTGGAGGCAAGCAGATAAATACAAAGTGCCAAGAATCTGTTTTGTTAATAAATTAGATAGAACTGGAGCAGATTTTTATCGTTGCGTTGAAATGATTAAAGATAGACTTGGTTGCAAACCTCTACCATTGCAAATCCCAATAGGTTCTGAGGCAGACTTAAAAGGAATAGTTGATTTAGTAAAAATGAAAGGTGTGGTTTGGCAAAATGAAGATCTAGGTGCAAAATTTGATTATGTGGACATTCCTTCAGAACTTAAAGAAAAAGCAGAAAAATACAGAAAAGAATTAGTTGAGACAGCGGTTGAAGAGGACGAAAAACTCATGGAGTCTTACTTAGACGGTAAAGAGCCATCAGAGGCAGATTTAATAAAATGTATTAGAAAGGGAACATTATCTTTTAATTTTGTACCAATTCTTACAGGTTCTGCTTTTAAAAACAAAGGAGTTCAACCTTTGTTAGATGCAGTTATTGAATACCTCCCTAGCCCAAGCGATCTTACATCAATAGAGGGGACGAAAGTAGGATCAGATGAAAAAGTTACAATGAAATTTGAGGAAAAAGAAAAATTTTCAGCTTTAGCTTTTAAAGTTGCAAATGATCCATTTGTAGGTTCTCTAACTTTTATAAGAATTTATTCTGGAACTTTAAACGCTGGAACTTCAATATTAAATTCTTCCAAAGATAAAGATGAAAGAATAGGACGGATGCTATTGATGCATGCAAACAGTAGAGAAGATATCAAAATAGCTTCAGCTGGAGATATTGTAGCATTAGCTGGATTAAAACACACAATTACAGGACATACTTTATGCGACGCAAATAATCCAATTTTACTAGAACCGATGGAATTTCCTGATCCAGTTATTGAAATAGCAGTTGAGCCCAAAACTAAAGGTGACCAAGAGAAAATGGGAGAGGCGTTAGCTAGGTTAGCTAAAGAAGACCCTTCATTTAGAGTTTCATCTGATGAAGAGTCTGGACAAACAATTATTAAAGGTATGGGCGAATTACATTTAGATATTATTGTCGACAGAATGAAGAGAGAATTTAAAGTTGAAGCAAATATCGGTGCTCCTCAAGTAGCTTATAGAGAGACAATACTTGGGTCAGCAGAAATGGAGTATATTCACAAGAAACAAAGTGGTGGAGCTGGCCAGTTTGCTAAAGTAAAACTTTCAATCGAGCCTTTGGAGGCAGGGAAAGGAAGAGAGGTCGAAAATCTTATTAAAGGTGGCGCGATACCTAAAGAGTTTATTCCTGGTGTAGAAAAAGGAGTTGAAGGAGTAGCTGATAGTGGAATTTTAGCAGGATTTCCAATTATTGATTACAAAGTAAAAATTTTAGACGGTCTTCATCATGATGTTGACTCAAGTGTATTAGCATTTGAAATAGCAAGTAGGTCTTGTTTCAGAGAAGCTTGTCAAAAAGCTACTTTAAAATTATTAGAACCAATGATGAAAGTAGAGGTGGTTACACCTGAGGAATTTATGGGAGATGTGATAGGAGACTTGAACAGCAGAAGAGGTCAAGTTGGATCAACTGAACCAAGAGGAAACGCAACAGCAATAAATGCAGTTGTCCCTTTAGCAAATATGTTTGGATATATTAATAATTTAAGGTCCTCAACACAAGGAAGAGCTCAATACACAATGCAGTTTAGTCATTATGATAAAGTTCCTCAAAATGTTCAAGATGAAGTGACAAAGAAACTGGCTTAATTTATGGAAAACCAAAATATTAGAATTCACTTAAAAGCTTATGATAACAAAATTTTAGATTTATCGACTGAGGAAATTGTAAATACAGCAAAACGAACTGGAGCACAAGTCAAAGGCCCTATACCACTTCCTACAAGAATTGAGAGGTATACAGTTCTTAGATCACCGCATATAGATAAAAAAAGTAGAGAACAATTTGAGTCAAGAACTCATAAAAGACTAATAGATATAATAGAACCAACACCACAAACCGTTGAAGCATTAATGAAATTGGATTTAGCTTCTGGTGTTGATATAGAAATAAAAATTTAAATGACTGTAGCACTAATAGGTACAAAAATAGGTATGACAAGGGAGTTTATGGAAACTGGACAATCCGTTCCTGTCACTGTGATTAAAATCGAGAAAGGAAGAGTCCTAGACATAATTACTGAGGAAAAAAGAGGTTATAATGCTATTAAAGTAGGATTCTTTAAACTTAAAAACTCAAAACTTTCAAAACAAATGAAGGGTTATTTTGCTAAAAAAAATACCGAGCCAAAAAAAATATTAAAGGAATTTAGAATAAATAATATTGGTCAATTTAAAGAAGGTAACGAATTAGGTTTAGAAATATTTAAAGATAAGAAGTTTTTAGATGTAAGATCAAAAACAATAGGAAAAGGTTTTGCAGGTGTAATTAAAAGATGGAATTTCGGAGGCTTAAGAGCTTCCCATGGTGTTTCTGTTTCACATAGATCTCATGGCTCAACAGGACAGCGTCAAGATCCAGGGAAGGTATTTAAAGGAAAAAAAATGGCAGGCCATATGGGAGATAAAAATAGAACAATGTTGAATTTAGAAATAATTAAATCAGATATGGAAAATGACTTAATTTATTTAAAAGGTTCGATACCCGGGTCTAAAAATTCAACTGTATTGTTAAGAGAGTCAGTTAAAACAATAACTAAGAAAACGATTAAAGAAAAACATGATGCCAAAGTAAAAGCTGCATCGGCTAAGAAAGGTAAAAAATAAATGAAATTTTCCCTATTAAATATTGATGGCTCTAAATCTAGCAGTATAGAAATTTCTGATCAGCTAGTTAATCTTAAAATTAACTACAAACTGATTAAGTTCGTGATTGATTGGCAATTAAATCATGCTAAACCAAGAATAGCAAAAACTAAGCAAAGAAACCAAATTAAAGGATCTACAAAAAAAATAATTGCTCAAAAAGGAAGCGGGGGAGCTAGGCACGCAAGTAAAAAAGCTCCAATATTTGTTGGGGGTGGAGTAGCCCATGGTCCTAAAGGAGCGGCGTATAAGATTAAAAAGATAAATAAAAAAGTAAGAAAATTAGCATTAGCTCAATCATTATCTAAAAAAAATTCTGATAAAAGACTGTTTATTTTAGCTGATGTAAAAACAAAAATAAATAAGACTAAAGAATTCAATAAATTTTTAGTAAAAAATAATTTAGGTAATGCTTTGATAATTTCAGATGAGGAGTCATTAAAAAATATTAATAAATCAGCAAGAAATATTAAGGATTTAAAATTAATTAAAGATGAAGGAACAAATATTTATGACTTATTCAAATATAAAAATATAATTATTACCTCTACCTCAGCAAAAAAAATTCAACAAAGACTTTTAAATGAAAAAAATTAGCTTTATAGACTCTATAAGAAGTCCAATTATCACTGAAAAAGCTACGATACTTTCAGAACAAAATAAAACAGTTTTTAAAGTACATTCAAGTGCAGACAAGAAAAATATAAAAAAAAGTATAGAAAAATTATTTAAAGTAAACGTAGTAAAAATAAATATTATCAACCAAAAATCTAAATTAAAAATGAGGCAAGGTAAAAAGTCTTTTAAAAGTGGTTATAAAAAAGCAATTATTACACTTAAAAAAGGACAAAGTATTGATTTAACAACTGGAATATAATTTATGGCTCTAAAAACTTTTAAACCTTATACAAAATCAACTAGAGGAACAGTTGTTATAAACAAAAGCGCATTGTGGAAGGGATCCCCTTACAAACCGTTAACTAAAGGTCAAAACTTTACCGGAGGAAGAAATAACAATGGAAGAATAACTTCAAGACATATAGGTGGAGGATCAAAGCATAAATACAGAGTAATTGATTTTTATAGGAAAAAGAAAAATGTTCCGGCTGTGGTTGAAAGAATTGAATATGATCCAAATAGAACCGGATATATTGCATTGATTACATATAAGGATAAAGAAAAAGCTTACATTATATCTCCACAAGGATTGAAAAAGGGAGATACTGTCGAGTCAGGAAAAAATATTGATATTAAAATCGGAAATGCTTTAGAACTCAGAGATATTCCGCCTGGCACTCAGTTACATAATGTTGAATTAGTCCCAGGCAATGGAGCAAAATTAGCTAGATCAGCCGGCTCTTCAGTAACTTTGTCTGGTTATGATGGAGATTATGCTATATTAAAACTTTCATCAGGTGAAAGCAGAAAAGTTAGTAGTTCATGTTCTGCTACAATTGGAGTGGTTTCAAATCCTGACCAAAAAAATATTAAAATTGGAAAAGCAGGAAGAAACAGATGGAGAGGCAAAAGACCCCAAACAAGAGGAGTGGCCATGAATCCCGTTGATCATCCCCATGGCGGAGGTGAGGGAAAAACATCTGGGGGAAGAAGCCCTGTTTCACCTTGGGGGCAATCTGCTAAAGGTCTCAAAACTAGAAAACCAAAAAGAAGTGATAAATTAATAATTTCAAGAAGAAAGAAGAGAAATAAATAATGACAAGATCTATTTGGAAAGGACCATTTGTGCATCCAAGTTTATTAAAAAAGATTGATAAACTTAAAAATAAACCTGATAAAAAACCAATTAAAACTTGGTCTAGGAATTCTACTATAATACCAGATTTTGTTGGGCACAGCTTTATGATTCACAACGGAAAATCATTCATACCCATTACTATTTCTGAAGAAATGGTTGGACATAAATTAGGTGAATTTGCTCCAACAAGAACATTTAAAGGTCATACACCTGCAGATAAAAAAGCAGCAGCAGCTGAAACTAAACCAACAACAGGTGATAAAAAATGACATCAAAAAACAATCTTTTGGTAAAAGCTATTAATAAAAATGTCAGAACTAGTCCCAGAAAATTAGCTTTAGTGTGTAATTTTATTAAAGGTAAAAAAGCAGACGTAGCTCTGAGAGATCTTGAATTTACAAGAAAAAGAATTGCAAAAGAAGTTAGTAAAACTGTTAAATCAGCAATTTCAAATGCAGAAAATAATCATCAATATGATATTGATAATTTATTTGTTAAAGAGGCTTATGTTGGTAAATCCCTTGTAATGAAAAGATATAGACCAAGAGCCAAAGGAAGAGCTAGTCCTATTAAAAAACCTTTTAGTAGGATCACAGTTGTTTTAGAAGAAAAAAAAGACTTAAAGAAAGGTGTTAAATAATGGGACAAAAAATAAATCCAATAGGTCTAAGACTCGGAATTAATAGGGGATGGGACTCTACATGGTTCGCTAAAAAGAAAGATTTTGGAAAATATTTGATAGAGGATTTTAGAATTAGAAAATATATAAATAAAAATATTGTTAATTCTGGAGTTTCGGAAATAATTATAGAAAGATCATCTAAGAAGTGCACAGTTTCAATACACACATCTAGGCCAGGATTTGTAATTGGAAAAAAGGGTGCCGATATTGAAAAAATTAAAAAAAATTTAATGAAAATTACCGATAGTGATGTAAATGTGAATATTAAAGAGATTAAAAAACCAGAATTAAATTCTAATCTAGTTGCAGAAAATATAGCTCAACAATTAGTTAAAAGAGTAGCCTATAGAAGAGCAATGAAAAGAGCAATGCAATCAGCTATGCGGCTGAATGCTAAAGGTATTAAAGTAATGTTAAGTGGTAGACTTGCTGGTAATGAAATTGCTAGGACAGAGTGGTTAAGAGAAGGAAGTATTCCTTCACATACGCTCAGGGCTGATATTGATTATGGTTTTGCCGAGGCATTAACAACTTATGGAATTATTGGAGTTAAAGTTTGGATTTATAAAGGTGAACTTATGGCAAAAGATGTTGAAAAAGAAAAAAAGGAGAAAGTAAAAAATGCTACAGCCGGTCAGAACTAAATATAGAAAAGCTTTTAAAGGCAGAATTCATGGTAAAGCAACTAGAGCCGTGAAATTAAATTATGGACAGTATGGTTTAAAAGCTACTGAACCGGAGAGAATAATTGGAAAACAAATTGAAGCTGCCAGAGTTGCTTTAACTAGATATATGAAAAGAACAGGTAAAGTATGGACAAGAATATTTCCTAATATCCCGGTATCTAAAAAACCTACAGAAGTAAGAATGGGTAAAGGTAAAGGTTCACCGGAATATTACGCTTGCAGGGTGAAACCAGGTAGAATTATTTTTGAAATAGACGGAGTAAGTGAAGAAATTGCTAGAGAAGCTCTATACAAAGCGTCTGCAAAGTTACCAATCAAAACAAAATTTATTAAGAGATAAATAATATGGCAAAAAAAAAGGAAGATAAAAAGTTAACAAAGGATCAAGCTGAAAAAAAAATTATAAGTTTAAAAAAAGATTTATTTAACTTAAGATTTAAAAAGATCAACAATCAAATTGATAATCCAGCTCAATTTAATTTGATCAAAAAAAATATTGCAAGATTATATACAACAATAAAAAATACAAAATGACAAAAAAAATATTAAAAGGAATAGTAACTAGCGCTAAAAATAACAAGACTATCGTGGTGGAAGTCACTAGAAAATTTAAACATCCTTTTTACGAAAAAATAATAAAAAGATCAAAAAAGTATCATGCTCATGATGAAAAAAATAAATTTAAAGAAGGAGAAACAGTTTCAATAATTGAAAGTAAGCCTTTCTCTAAAAAGAAAACTTGGCAGGTTGAGGAATAATGATACAAATTCAAACAGAACTAACAGTCGCGGATAACACTGGAGCTAAAAGAGTTGAGTGTATAAAAGTATTAGGTGGTTCGAAAAGAAGATATGCTTCAGTTGGAGACATAATTGTAATCAGCGTTAAAGACGCGATCCCAAAAGGTAAAGTTAAAAAAGGAGCTGTTCATAAAGCTGTTGTTGTGAGAACAAGGAAAGAAATTTACAGAAATGATGGATCAAAAGTTCAGTTTGACACTAATGCTGTTGTACTTACAGATGACAAAGGAGAACCAATAGGCACTCGAATATTTGGTCCAGTAACTAGAGAGCTTAGATCAAAAGGTCATACAAAAATAATTTCTTTAGCTCCGGAGGTACTATAAATGAACTTAAAAAAAGGAATTCAAGTAAAAGTAATCACTGGTAAAGATAGAGGTAAAGTGGGCGAGATACTTGAGATAGATAGAAAACTGTCTAGAGTTAAAATAAAAACTATCAATATGATTAAGAAACATTTGAAACCAACAAAAGAAAATAAAGGGGGAATTATTTCAAAAGAAGATTTTATCCACCAATCAAATGTAAAAAATATAGATGTGAAAAAAAAGGAAAAAAAGAAAGCTGCAGGTAAGTAATGACACCAAGACTTAAAACTGCATATGAAAAAGAAATTACTTCAAATTTAATGAACAAGTTATCGTTAAAAAATAAACATGAGGTGCCAAAGATAGTGAAAATAATAATTAACATGGGTTTAGGAGAAGATGCATCTGATGGGAAAAAACTTAAAGCTTGTGTAGAAGACATGTCTTTAATTGCTGGACAGAAACCTGTTATAACAAAATTTAAAAAATCAATTTCAAATTTTAAAACAAGAAAAGGATCTAACGCAGGTGTAAAAGTGACATTGAGATCATTTAAGATGTATGAATTTATAGACAGGTTAGTAAATATTGCCTTACCAAGGGTGAAAGATTTTAGAGGATTGTCTTCAAAAGGAATTGATAGTTCAAACAATTTTTCTTTTGGGATCAAAGAACATATCATCTTCCCCGAAGTAAATTTTGATAAAGTAGATAAAATTCGTGGTCTAGATATTACGTTAGTAACAACAAGTAAAAATAAAAATGGAACATTTGAATTACTAAAAGAATTCAATTTTCCTTTAGAAACTAAAAAAAATTGAGCTAAAAATGGCAAAAACAAGTGCAATACAAAAGAATTTGAAAAGGATGAAATTAGTAAAAAAATATGCAAAAAAAAGAGATGCATTAAAGAAAATTATAAATAATAAAAAGTTAGAGCTTTCTGAGAGGTTCGAAGCACAATTAAAATTAAACAAACTTCCCAAAAATTCAGCAAAAATAAGAATAAGAAATAGATGTGAGATTTCTGGAAGACCTCACGGTGTTTATAGAAAATTAAAAATATCCAGAATTGCACTAAGAGACATGGCTTCTTCAGGTAAGATTCCTGGAATAACAAAATCAAGTTGGTAGGAGAGATATGACAATTACAGATCCAATAGGAGATATGTTTACAAGAATTAGAAACGGTCAAATGAGGCTGCTTAATTCTGTTGAAATACCATCTTCAAATTTTAGAAAAAATATTTTAGAGATTCTAAAACAAGAAGGATATATAAAAGATTATTTTATTGAGAAAAGTGAAAAAAATAAAACCACACTAAAAATTACATTAAAATATTATGAGGGAGATCCCGTTATTAAAGAAATTAAAAGAATTTCTAAACCAGGGAGAAGAGTTTATTCTAGAGCAACAAGCATACCTAAAGTAATGAACGGTTTAGGTCTTGCAATAATTTCAACACCAAAAGGTGTGATGAGCGATGTTGACGCAAGAAAAAATAATGTAGGCGGTGAAATAATTTGTAGGGTATTTTAATGTCGAAAATAGGAAAAAAAAATATAACTATACCTAAAGATTCCTCAATTAAAATTGAAGGATCAAATTTAACTATTTCAGGGCCAAAAGGGACAAAGAAATTAACCATTAATGATAAAATTTTTTCTTCAAAAATCGATGATAATTTATTTAATATAACTCCTTTAGTTAAAGAAATTGATAAAAAAATATCAATCATGTGGGGAACGTACAGAAGTTTAATAGATAATGCTGTAACAGGAGTTTCTAAAGGTCATGAAAAAATTCTCGAACTAAGCGGTGTTGGTTTTAGAGCAAATTTAAAAGGAGAGTTTTTAAATTTACAAATAGGATTTAGTCATGATGTAAATTTTAAAATTCCAAAGGAGATTAAAATTACTGTAGAAAAACAAACAATTATTAAAATTAATGGTGTCGACAAAGAATTAGTCACAAAAATTGCTGCAGACATAAAAAATTTAAAACCAGTTGAACCTTATAAAGCTAAAGGAATAAAAGAAAGAGGTCAATTTGTATTAAGGAAAGAAGGTAAGAAAAAATAATGAAAAAAATTAGTAATAAAATTAAAAGAAGACTGAGAAATAGAAAAAAACTCAAAAGTGTGAGTTTTGATAAATTGAGAATCTCTGTAAATAAATCTTTAAATAATTTATCTGCACAGATTATCGATGATCAACAAAATAAAACCTTAGTCTCAGTATCCTCTTCAGAAAAAGAAATTAAAAATAAGAAAATTAAAAAAATAGAAAAGTCGAGTTTAGTAGGTGAAATATTAGCAAAAAGAGCCAAAGAAAAAAATATTGATAAAGTATATTTTGATAGAGGTGATTACAAATATCATGGCAGAATAAAAGTTTTTGCTGAAACTTTAAGAAAAAACGGGTTAAAATTTTAAATATGATTGAAGGAAAAAAAATAGAAAGCGAAATTAAAGAAAAACTTGTAGCTATTAACCGAATCACAAAAGTTGTAAAAGGCGGAAGAAGATTTGGTTTTGCAGCGTTAGTAGTTGTAGGAAATCAAAAAGGATCGATTGGTATTGGTCAAGGTAAGTCCAAACAGGTTCCTGACGCGATTAAGAAAGCTACAGAAGTAGCTAAAAGAAGTTTAATTAAAATTCCATTAAAAGAAGGAAGAACATTACATCATGATGTAAAAGGAAAAAATGGTTCAGGCAAAGTTTTTTTAAGAGCGGCACCAGCTGGTACTGGAATTATTGCCGGTGGCGCTATAAGATCAGTTTGTGAAGTTTTAGGGATTCAAGATGTTGTTGCGAAATCACTCGGATCAGCAAATCCACACAATGTATTAAAAGCTTGTGTTAATGGATTGAAATCTCAAAATTCGCCAAAAATATTATCAGTAATTAGAGGAAAAAAAATATCTGATGTTATTTCTAAAAGAGAGGCAAATTAGTGGAATTAAATAACCTTATAAAAATAAATAAGAAAAGAATTAGAGTTGGAAGAGGAATAGGATCCGGTAAAGGCAAAACTTCAGCAAGAGGTCATAAAGGTCAAAAATCTAGATCGGGTGTTGCTATAAAAAGTTTTGAGGGTGGTCAAATGCCGCTTTATAGAAGATTACCTAAAAGAGGCTTTAAAAGACCAAATGACGACACTACGGCTATTTTGAATTTAAACAAAATACAGAACATGATTGATAAAAAAATAAATGATTTAAGAGACACTTTAGATTTAAAAATTTTAAAAGAAAAAAAACTTGTTAATAAAAAGTTCTCAAAATTAAAAATCCTAGGTTCAGGAGAAATTAAAAAAAATATACAAATTACAGCAAACTTTGCATCAAAACAGGCATTAGAGAAAGTTCAAAAAGCTGGTGGAAAATTAAACTTGCTTAAAAAGTAAATATTTATGTCTAGTGAAGCTTTAAATAATCCAAGCGCATTCAGCCAAGCTAAAGATTTAAAAAATAGGATATTTTTTACAATTTTAATACTTATTATTTATAGGTTGGGCACATACGTGCCATTAGCAGGGATAGACCCTCAAGCATTAAAAGAAATTATGGCCTCAAGTCAAAAAGGCTTACTTGGAATGTTTAATATGTTTTCCGGCGGAGCAGTAACCAGAATGGCAATTTTTGCATTAGGAATAATGCCTTATATTTCCTCTTCCATTATTGTTCAATTACTAACGGGAGTTTCTGATTATTTTAAAAGTTTGAAAGAGCAAGGAGAAATTGGAAGAAAAAAAATCACTCAAATTACTAGATACGGAACAGTTTTGATTGCATGTCTTCAAGGTTATGGTGTTTCAGTAGGTTTAGAAAATGCAGGAAATTTAGTACCTGAGCCAGGTCTTTCATTTAGAATTATTACAACAATTTCTTTAGTAGCAGGTACTACTTTTTTAATGTGGTTAGGTGAACAAATAACTTTAAGAGGAGTTGGTAATGGAATTTCTTTGATAATTTTTTCAGGAATAGTAGCAGAAATACCTAGAGCTTTAGCCTCAACTTTTGAATTAGGGCGAACAGGAGCTTTGTCAGCTGTCATGATAGTTGGAATATTTATTTTAGTTATTTTGACGGTTCTATTTATTGTTTTCTTTGAGAGAGCAATGAGAAAAATTCTAATTAATTATCCTAAAAGGCAAGTTGGAAATAAAATGTATGGAGGTGAGTCGTCTCATTTACCACTTAAGATAAACACTGCAGGTGTAATACCAGCAATTTTTGCTTCAGCTTTACTTCTACTACCAATAACAGTTTCAAATTTTGGATTTACTGACTCGGATACTTTTTTAAAAATATCCTCAATGTTCACTCAAGGGCAACCTCTTTACATGCTTCTATACGCTTCTGGAATAATTTTCTTCTCTTTCTTTTATACATCTATTGTTTTTAATCCAAAAGAAACCGCTGAAAATTTACGAAAGTATGGGGGATATATTCCAGGTATAAGACCCGGGGATAGAACCGCAGAGTATATAGATGTTATACTAATTAGATTAACAACTTTGGGTTCTCTATACTTAACATTTGTATGTTTAATGCCTGAATTTTTAATTTCAAAATATCCTATTCCTTTTTATTTAGGAGGAACATCTATCTTGATTGTAGTTGTGGTAGCAATGGACACCGTAACACAAGTTCAAACAAGGTTGATGAGTTCACAATATGAGTCGTTGATTAAAAAAACAAAATTTGGCAAATAATTACTAAATGAATATAGTCATTTTTGGACCACCTGGGGCTGGTAAAGGAACACAATCAAAATTTATAGTAGATAAATATAATCTCTATCAACTATCTACAGGAGATTTATTACGGAAAGAAATTAAAGATAAAACTGAATTAGGTTCTGAAATTTCAAACATAATTAATTCAGGAGAACTGGTTTCAGATAATATCGTTGGTAATTTGATAGAAAAATTTGTTTCTAATAAAAATTATAAACATAATATTATTTTTGATGGTTATCCAAGATCTTTAATTCAAGCGGAAAACTTAGATTCAATTTTAAAAAAATATAATCAAAAAATTGATATTGTTTTAAAATTATCTGTAAGTTTAGAAACTGTTAAAAAGAGAATTTTAGAGAGAAAAATAAAAGAAAGTAGAGCAGATGATAATGAGGATATAGCAATAAAGAGATATAAAACTTATGAAAAATCATCTGAACCAGTTATTAATTATTATAGACAATCAAATTTGTTGAGAGTTATAAACGGTGAAGCAGGTATATCTGAAATTAATACTGAAATTAGCGGTTTAATTGAAGGTATCAAGGGTTGACTTTAAATGATTACACAATATAAATACCCAGGAAACTTAAACTCAATTTATATATGGCTCGTATAGCAGGAATTAATATTCCACAGAACAAAGTCGTAAGCATTGCTTTAACCTATATCCACGGAATAGGTCTATATTCTTCAAAAAAAATATGTGAAAAATTAGACATTCCAGCCTCAAAAAGAGTTAATGAGTTATCAGAAGAACAAGTTTTGAAAATCAGGGAATATATCGATACCAATCATAAAGTAGAAGGTGATTTAAGAAGAGAAGTTTCAGTTAACATAAAGAGATTAGTTGATTTAGCTTGCTACAAAGGTTCTAGGCATAAAAAGAAATTACCAGTTAGAGGGCAAAGAACTCAATGTAATGCAAGGACAAGAAAAGGGAAAGCAATTGCAATAGCTGGAAAAAAATTAACACCACTTAAAAAATAGTTATATATGAATAAAGAAAAAGAAAAAATTGAAAAAAAAGGCGTAGAAAAAAAAACCGATCAAAAAAAAGTAAGTTCATTTAAAAAAAAGAAAAAAGTTTTGAAAAATATAAGCGCAGGTATAGCTTACGTATATTCTACATTTAATAATACAATTATTTCAATTGCAGATGAAAGTGGAAATGTAGTTTCATGGTCCTCTGCAGGAGCAAAAGGTTTTAAAGGTTCTAGAAAATCTACCCCTTATGCAGCACAAGTAGCTGCCGATGACGCTGGTGCAAAAGCTTATGAGCAAGGCTTGAGAACACTAACAGTAGAAGTAAAAGGCCCAGGCTCTGGACGCGAAACAGCGTTAAGATCACTACAATCTAGAGGTTTCAAGATTATTTCAATAAAAGATACAACGCCAATGCCTCATAATGGAGCGAGACCACCAAAAAGAAGGAGAGTATAAATGCAATCAACATCAACAATAATTGATAAAAATTGGAAAGGTTTAATAAAACCAAATAAGCTAGAAATTTCTAGTAATGAAGACAAAACAATAGCAAAAGTAATTGCGGAACCTTTAGAAAAAGGTTTTGGTCAAACTATAGGAAACTCTTTGAGAAGAATTTTACTATCATCAATTCAAGGTGCAGCAGTAACTTCGTTACAAATTGATGGAGTTTTACACGAATTTTCATCGATAAAAGGAGTTCGTGAAGATGTCACAGATATTGTATTAAATGTAAAAAATCTAGCTATTAAGTCATCTTCCTCAAACGCAAAAAAAATTATTCTAGACATCAAAGGCCCTAAAGAAGTAAAGGCTAAAGATATAACTTTAGTTCCTGAAATTGAAATCTTAAATCCAGACCAAACAATATGTAACTTGGACGAAAAAACAAATTTTCACATGGAGCTTATGGTGAGTACAGGAAAAGGATATGTTCAAGCACCTAAGAATAAATCTGAGGATAGTCCTTTAGGTTTAATTTCAATTGACTCTCTTTTTAGTCCTGTGAAAAAAGTTTCTTTTTCAGTTGAAAACACAAGAGCCGGAAGTGCATTAGATTACGATAAATTAATCATGACGGTCGAAACAAATGGTACAGTTGATGCGGAGGATGCTATAGCTTATGCAGCTAGAATTTTTCAAGATCAACTTTCAATGTTTGTTAACTTTGAAGATCCTCAAGAAGCAGTAAAAGAAGTAAAATCGTCAGAACCTGAATTTAATAGAAATTTACTAAAAAGAGTAGAGGAATTAGAATTATCAGTCAGATCTATGAATTGTTTAAAAAATGATAATATTATTTATATTGGAGATCTTGTTCAAAAAACAGAACCAGAAATGCTAAGGACTCCAAACTTTGGTCGTAAATCTCTGAATGAAATTAAAGAGGTTCTTAATACAATGTCTTTATATTTAGGAATGGAAGTTCCAAATTGGCCCCCTGATAACATTGCTGAGTTGTCTAAAAAACTTGAGGAAAATAATTTCTAATGAGACATTCTTTAGGATACAGAAAGTTAAATAAAACAAGCGAACACAGAAAAGCATTATTTAAAAATATGCTTAATTCGTTAATAAAGTATGAGCAGATTATAACTACTTTGCCTAAAGCTAAAGAATTGAAACCTCAAATTGATAAAGTAATTACGATTGGAAAAAAAAATGATTTAAGTAATAAAAAAAAACTATTTTCAAAACTTCAAGATAAAAAATCTGTCACAAAAGTGTTCAACGAACTGTCTAAAAGATATAGCTCAAGAAAAGGTGGATATTCAAGAGTATTAAAAGCTGGCTTTAGAACAGGTGACGACGCACCAATGGCTGTGATTGAATTAGTTGATCGAAATCCTGAGGCTAAAAAAGTTGATAAGCCAAAAAAAACTGAAACAAAAGATAAAAAAAAAGAAGCTCAACTAGAGACAAAAGTAGCAAGTAAATAAACTAAGCTTTCATGTCTAAATCATATACTATAGATGATGATTATAATTACTCACGTCTAGATAAATGGTTTAAAAATGAAATAATAAACTTACCGCACTCTTTATTAGAAAAATTACTAAGGCAAAATAAAGTTAAAGTTAATAAAAAAAAAACAAAATCATCCTATAGACTTCAGAAAGGTGATTTGATTGAGGTTTATGATATTTCTAAATTAAAACCAGTAGGCAAAAAAGAAAGGATCAAATACATACCAAAAAAAAAAGAAGTTGGTACCTATGATGATTACGTGATAGAGGATAATGAAAATTTTATAATTATTAATAAACCAGCTGGTATTCCAGTTCAATCAGGTACAAAATCATTTAAAAACATTATAGATATATTGAAGAATTCAAAATACTTTGAAAATTCAAAACCTTTCATTGTACATAGATTAGATAAGGAGACATCTGGAGTTCTGATTATTGCAAAAAATAGAAAATATGCTCAATTGTTTACTTCACTTTTTAGAATAAGAAAAATTCATAAAACTTATTTAGCGATAGTGTACGGAAAAGTTGATAAATTTATAAAAGTGATGAAAGATGATTTAATTTATTACGAAAATAATAAAAAAATTTTCCAAAAGGCTGTATCAAATATTAAAATTATTAAGTCGAATGAGGGATATTCATATTTGGAATTAAATCCAATTACTGGTAGAAAACATCAGTTAAGAAAACAATTACTTAAAATTGGAAGTCCAATAATTGGAGACGACAAATATTTTTTAAATAATAGTAAAAGAATAAAAACAAAAAACCTTATGTTACATGCATATAAAATAAAATTTATGATTAACAAAATTCAATATAATTTTAAAGCAAAATATCCCAAACTATTTGAGGATTTTCTAAACAAAAATATTTAAATATTATTAATATTTTTTATAAAAATTTTTGCTAAATCATTCTCAAATTTCTTAGGTTTAACTGAAATTAATTTTAATATCGAAGTAACCTTTTTATTATCTAAACCACAAGGAATAATTTTTAAATACTGATTTAAATTATTTGAAATATTTATTGAACAACCATGATACGCAACCCATCTAGATACTCTAATGCCTATTGCTGCAATTTTTTTATCTTTAACCCATATTCCAATATTTTTCTTGTCTTTTTTGGATTGAATTTTATAACTTTTTAAAAATTGTATTATACTTTCTTCTATTGAATTTATTAATTTTCTAATGTCCTTTTTTCTATTATTCAAATTGATGACAAAATAAATAATTTTTTGCCCAGGGTTATGCAATGTAATTTTGCCACCTCTATTTGATTTAATTATTTTAATTTTTTTATCTATTATCTCTTTTTTGTTATAACTCACCCCGGCAGTATAAGTAGTGGGGTGTTCTAGGATCCATAATAATTCTCTATTGGTCCCTTTTTTTACCTCCTCTACTCTTTTATTGAGATAACGCATTGCTATTTTATAGGGTATATGTTTTTTGCTGATTTTAATTTCTATACTCATTTAATTTGAATTTTATCATTTTATAGACTAATAGTCTCAAAAAAACTTAAAGAGGCATTTATGAATTTACCAAAATCAGGAGAGACAAAAAAAGTCAATTTGGATTTTAATAAAGAATTTATCAGTACTTTCACTCAAAATATTGAGAGTAGAAATGTTCAATTTATAAATCAAACCCTAAAAGATTTACATGAAGCTGATATTGCTAATTTAATTGAAAATTTAAATCCTGATATAAGAAATAAATTAATCGAAATTGAGTCGTTTAATATTGATCCAGAAATTTTTATTGAATTAAACGAGTCAATCCAAAGTGAAGTTTTACAATTACTTTCTATAGAGTCTCTTATTAAGATAATAAAACGATTAGAGTCTGATAATGCTATCAAAATTCTTGAGAACTTATCAAAGGAAGTAAAAGAAAAAGTTTTAGAAAAACTTCCACCAAAAGATAAATTTTTATTACAAGAAGGATTAAGTTACCCAGAAGATTCTGCAGCAAGAATAATGCAAAGAGAATTTACAGCAGTACCAAGTAACTGGACTGTTGGACAAACTATAGATTATTTGAGAGAAAACAAAGATTTACCGGAGGAATTCTTAGAGATATTTATCGTAGATAAAGACTTTAAACCAATTGGAACTGTTCCTTCATCAAGAGTACTAAGAACATCTAGAGATTTAAAAATGAACTCTATAATGAGGGAAATGCCAGTTTTAATTTCAGTTAATATGGATAAAGAGGAAGTTGGTCTTACTTTTGAAAATTATAACTTAGTCTCTGCAGGAGTAGTTAATAAAGAAAATAAATTAGTTGGCATGATTACAGCTGACGATGTGGTAACCGTTGTCCAAGAAGAAGCAGAAGAAGATGCCTTACGTTTAGCGGGTGTTGGTGATGAAGAAATCACCGATAGCGTTATGTTAAAAACAAAAAGAAGATTTAATTGGTTATTATTAAATTTATTTACAGCTTTGCTTGCCACTTGGGTTATAAGCTTCTTTGGGGCTTCAATTGAACAAATGGTAGCTCTAGCTTTTCTTATGCCAATAGTTGCTTCAATGGGGGGTAATGCTGGAATGCAAACCTTAGCAGTTACTATTCGAGCAATAGCTACAAAAGAATTATCAAAAAGCAACTTCAATAGAGTAGTTGGAAAAGAATTTCTGATAGGTATTTTAAATGGAATTATTTTTGCAATAATAACAGCAATAATAGTTCAATTATGGTTTAAAGAATTTAACCTTTCATTATTGATTGGTATTTCAATGGTCTTGAATATGATTGTTGCAGGATTGTTTGGTATTTTAGTCCCAGTATCATTAAAAAAATTAAATATCGATCCTGCTTTAGCTTCAAGTGTTTTCGTAACAACAATCACAGATGTTATTGGATTTCTTTCTTTTCTAGGTTTAGGATCTTTTTATTTTTTAAATTAGATATTATCAATTAATCTTGTGTTTTTAATATAATAGGCAATAAATATGTTGAATTTTTTATTTTGCATATTAATTTTTTTAAAATTTTCAATATTATAATTTTCTAAATAATCTATTTTACGAGCTCCTAAATCTCTTAAATCCTTTTGTATTCTATTGGGATTAAATAAATTGTAATTTTTTTTTATTCTTTTTTTTAAGTTATATAAATAATAATAAATTTTAGACGCAATCTTCATTTGATTGTCATTAAGGTTTGAATTTCTAGTTGAGAGAGCTACACCATTATTTTCTCTTATAGTTTTACACTCAATTATCTTAGATTTAATCTTTCTTTTTTCTATATGTTTTTTTATAAGATACAATTGCTGATAATCCTTTTTTCCTAAATAGACATATTTAGGTTTTATTATTTCTAAAAATCGATTTACTACATTTAAAACACCTTCAAAATGACCTCTTCTGAATCTACCACATAATTTCTTTGAAATTTTATCTAAGAAAATCTTTTCCTTTGGTTTAAATCCATAAATGTCTTTAAACGTTGGAATATACAAATAATCAACTTTCAAATTTTTTAGCTTTTTTAAATCTTTTTTTGTACTTCTTGGATAAGACCTATAATCACTTTTTTTACTGAATTGTTTAGGATTCACAAAAATAGAGACTAAAGTTTTTAACTTAGATTTTTTAGATTGTTTGATCAATGAAATATGCCCTTTATGCAACCCACCCATGGTAGGTACAAATGATATCCCTTTAGTTTTTGAAATCTCTTTCTGAAGTATATGTTTATCTTTAAATATTTTCATTTCTATAAAGCAATGATAATAACTATTATAAGAATCATATGATAAAACAAGCCATTATTCCATTAGCAGGATTAGGGACAAGAATGCTACCTTTGACAAGTGTAGTGCCAAAAGAGTTAATGCCCATCAATGGTAAACCAAATTTACAATATATATTAGAAGAATGTATTGATGCAGGTGTAAAGGAATTCATATTTATAATTTCAAAAAAAAAACTATCAATAAAAAAATATTTTTTTAATGATAATTTTTATAAAAAGATAATAAAAGTGAAAAAAGATAAAAGACTTACTGAAGAGTTCAAAAAAATAAAAAGATATCAAAAAATGATAAAATTTGTTTATCAGAATAAACCAAAAGGTACAGGCGATGCAGTTTTAAAATGTCAGAAATATATAAAAAACAAATACTTTTTGATGCTTTTACCTGATGACTTAATCATAAGAAATAATTGTTCTAAAGAAATGATACAATTACATAAAAAAACTAATGGATCTATAATTGCCGCTAAAAGAGTAGAAAGAAAAACAGTATCAAGATGGGGAATCTTATCAATTAAAAATAAAAAAAAAAGATATTTTCAAATTAAAGACGTCATAGAGAAACCTAGTATCAAAAAAGCGCCATCAAATTTTGCAATTATCGGTAGATATATATTACCAACAAAAATTTTCGGAGAAATTAAAAAATTAAAACCTGGTCAAGGTGGAGAAATACATATTACTGACGCAATTAGAAGCTTAATTAAAAAAGGAAATAAATTTTATGGAAATATTTTTACGGGTAAATATTTAGATTGTGGAACTTTAAGTGGGTATATTAATTCAGGGATTCAAATATCTAAGAGGAAATAAATGAAATTATGTATGATAGGAACTGGTTATGTTGGTTTAGTAAGTGGAGTTTGCTTTGCTGACATAGGAAATCAGGTTGTTTGTGTTGATAAAGATAAAAATAAAATAGATAAACTTAACTCTGGAATTTCTCCAATCTACGAACCAGGATTAGATGAATTAATTAAAAAAAATTTTACAGCTAAGCGTCTTTCATTTACTACAAATATTAATAGAGCCATAAGTTCCTCAGATATAATTTTTATATGTGTGGGAACCCCTTCAAGAAAAGGGTCAATTAAAGTTGATTTATCTTTTGTTTATAAATGTACAAAAGAAATATACAAATATTCAAAAAGAAAAAAAATTATTGTAACAAAATCTACTGTACCAGTAGGAACAGGCGATGAGATTGAAAAAATTGTAAAAAGAAAAAAAAAACTTTTTACAGTAATATCTAATCCTGAATTTTTACGAGAAGGTGAAGCAATACGAGATTTCAGATATCCAGATAGAATTGTAATTGGATCTAACGAAAAAAAACCTTTTAATATCATGAAAAAACTTTATGCACCATTAACTAACAAGGGCTCAAAATTTTTTACTACTTCAAGAAGAGGAGCTGAATTAATAAAGTATGCATCAAATGCTTTTCTTGCAACTAAAATTACTTTTATTAATGAGCTTGCTAATTTGTGTGAAAAGTCTGGCGTATATATTGAGGATATTTCATTAGGAATGGGTTCTGACAGCAGGATAGGCGGAAGGTTTCTACGTGCTGGCCCAGCTTATGGCGGATCATGTTTTCCAAAAGATACCAAAGGTCTTGTATCAGCAGCAGAGAAATACAAAATAAATTTATCAGTTGTAAAATCAGTTATTAAATCTAATCAAGAGAGAGTAAATTTACTCACAAAAAGAGTTCATAAAATTTTAGGATCAAATTTAAAAAATAAAAAGATTTCTTTTTTAGGTGTTACATTTAAACCAAACACTGACGATATGAGGGACTCCTCTAGCCTTAAAATGATACCTTATCTATGTAAAAAAGGCGCTAAAGTTAGATATTATGACCCATCTGGAGAAAAAAATGAGTTCAAAAAAATCAAAAACTGTAATTACAGAAATAATATAAAATCTAATTGTAGTGATACAGATTTAGTAGTTCTACTCACTGAGTGGGATGAATTTAAATCAATAGATTTCAAAAATATTGTAAAAAATAATAAATTTAAAGTTTATGATTTAAGAAACCTTTATTCTGCTGAAGAAATGAAAAAAAATAAGATTAAATACTATTCAGTTGGCAGACCTAACACTAATTAAGTTCGAAGATTGCATCAACTTCTACAGCAACTCCTAAAGGTAAACTATTCACACTCACTGCAGCGCGTGTGTGCTCACCTTTTTTATCAAAAATTTTAGCTATAATATCTGAAGCGCCGTTTAAAATTTTTGGTTGATCTTTGAAATCATCTGTTGAATTGATATAACCTGTTAGTTTTACACAAGATTTAACTTTATCTAAATCTCCTCCACAAGCATTTTTAACATGTGCGACAATACTTAAACCACATCTTTCGGCAGCTTTATAGCCTTTCTCTAAATCTAAATCTTTTCCAATCTTACCTGTTATAAGTTTTGCATTTTCATCAATAGATACTTGACCAGAGATATATAATAGTTCTCCGACAATCTTAGTAGCAACATAAGCTCCAACTGGTGCTTTTGGCTCAGGTAATTTTATATTTAAATTTTTTATTTTATTTTCTATTTGGCTCATTTTCTTTTGCCTTTTTTTTTAGCTTTATCGTATTCTTTTCTTTTTTCAATTAATATAAGTGCCTCTTCCATATTCAGTTCATTTGGATCTTTTTCTTCTGGGATAGTTGCATTTAAAGACTTATATTTAATATAAGGACCATATTGTCCCTTCATAATTCTAACAGGTTTTTTATCTTCAGGATGCTCTCCAAGATCTTTAATTAATGATGATGAAATTCTTCCAGGCTTAGCTTCAGCAATTAATGTTATGGCTCGATTAATTCCAATAGAAAATAGATCTTCAACATTTTCAAGTCTAGCAGATTTATTTTCACATTTTAGATATGGACCAAATCTTCCGGAATTTAAAGTTATATCTTGTCCATTTTCAGGGTGCTGTCCTAATACTCTAGGTAGAGAGCATAAATATTTTGCTTTATCTAAATCAACACTATCAACATCAATACCTTTTGGAATTGAAACATTTTTAAGGTGCTCATTTTCATTTTTTTTCTTTCTACCTTTTTTCTTTTTCGTTTCTAGTTCGTCTTTTTCTTTTTCATATTGTAAGTAGGGGCCAAATCTCCCATTCTTTAAATATATATCTTTACCTTTTTCATTTTGGCCCAGTAATTTAGGCTCTGCTAAATTATATTGAGCTGCAGCTTTAGCTTTAGATAAAGGTCTAGTAAATTTACATTCTGGATAATTTGAACATCCTATAAAAGCACCACCTATAAAACTATTCTTTAGACTTAGTTCTCCATTGGAACATAACTTGCACTTTCGATCTATAGCGTCTTTATCATCTCTCTCAAAAATTAAAGCTCCTAAACTTTCATTTAATAAATCTAAAACTTCTCTTGTTCTCTTTTCTTTAACTTTTCCAACATTTTCATAAAAATCTTTCCAAAAATTATCTAAAACCTGAACCCACTCAATTTTACCACTAGTGATTTCATCTAGCTGATTTTCTAAGTCTGCAGTAAAGTTATAATCCACGTATTTAGAAAACAATTTCTCTAAAAAGGCTGAAATTAGCTTACCCCTGTCAGTTGGATTAAACCTTTTATTAATTAATTCGACATAATTTCTGGTTGATAATACTGAAATAATGCTAGCATAAGTAGAGGGTCTCCCTATGCCTAACTCCTCCATCTTTTTCACTAAGCTGGCTTCAGAATATCGTGGAGGTGGATCTGTAAAGTGCTGCTCATCATTTAGCTTTAGAATACTAATTTCTTCTCCAACTTTGACCTCAGGCAAAATATTCTTTGCATCTTCTTCAGTTTCCTGAACTTGATACACTTTGAGAAAACCTTCAAATTTTACTACTGAGCCGCTAGCTCTAAAGTTAATTTTATTATCATTTGAGGAAATAATTATCGTATTTCTGTCAAATTCTGCTGGTGTCATTTGAGACGATAAGGCTCTACTCCAAATTAATTCATAGAGTTTGAATTGATCTGCATTCACATATTTTTTGATATCAGAAGGTTTTCTACTTATGTTAGTTGGTCTAATGGCTTCATGAGCTTCTTGAGCGTTCTTTGCTTTCTTTCCTGTATAACTATTAGCAACGTCAGGTAAATATTTATCACCATAATCATCAGTAATAAATTTTCTAAAATCATCAATTGCTTCTTTTGAAATATTAGTTCCATCAGTTCTCATATAAGTAATTAATCCAGTAGTTTCACCCTCAATATCTATTCCTTGATACAGCCGTTGTGCAATTTGCATTGTTCTAGAAGCTCCAAACCCAAATCGCCCTGAAGCAGTTTGTTGCAAAGTTGAAGTTGTAAAAGGGGCTAGGGGGTTACGCCTAAATATTTTTGTGTTCACATCTGTAATTTTAAATTTTGTTTTATTGATAACATCAACTGCTTTTTGTGTTTCATCTTTATTTTTAAAAGAAAATTTTTCAATTTTCTCTCCATTAAATAAACTTAATTTTGAAAAAATATTTTTATCATCTTTATTCGTAAAATCTGAAGTAAGAGTCCAATATTCTTCTGGCTTAAATAACTCTATTGCCTTTTCTTTTTCAGTTATAAGCTTTAAGGCTACAGATTGAACTCTTCCTGCTGATTTTGATCCAGGAAGTTTAGTCCAAAGAATTGGAGAGATATTAAATCCAACAAGATAATCTAATGCCCGTCTAGCTAAATAAGCTTCAACTAAAGGAAGATGAATTTGTCTTGGATTTTTTATAGCATCAAGTATTGCTTTTTTTGTTATTTCATTAAAGACAACTCTTTCCAAATTTTTGTCTTTGAGTAATTTCTTTTTCTCTAGAACCTCTTTTACATGCCAAGCGATAGCTTCACCTTCTCGATCTGGGTCCGTTGCTAGAATAATCTTATCCGAGTCTTCAGCAGCATTTGTAATTTCTTTTAAATATTTTTTCGAAAAAGAGTCAATTTCCCATTCCATTTGAAATTTATTCTCAGGATCAACCGATCCATTTTTTGAAGGCAAATCTCTTATATGGCCATAACTTGCTAAAACTAAATAATCTTTTCCTAAATATTTATTTATTGTTTTTGCTTTAGCGGGACTTTCAACAATTACTAAGTTCATTAATTGTTTATTTTCAAAATTAAGCGAGTTTGTCAAATTTATTATTGAAAAACTAGAAAAGACAGCACTTATAACTTAATTTTATTTTCTGTAGAACTTTTAAGTCTTAAAATATTTTCTTTATGTGTAAAAAGAATCATCACGAAAAAAATAAAAAGAATTAGGACGCTGTTATTTATTTCGTAAAAATATGCATAGAGAAAAACTATTAACGTAGAAAACATTGAAGATAATGACGCAAATCTAAATAATAATGACAAAGAAATCCATGCTATGACGAAAATAAAAAAAAACTTGTAAGATAAAGCTAAAATTACTCCAAGGTAAGTTGCTACACCTTTTCCTCCTTTAAATTTTAACCAAACAGGAAAAATATGTCCGATGAAACAAATTAATGCAGATAGAGAGGATAAGTCTTCAAAATAAAATATTGTTATATAAACTGAAATGTATCCTTTAAATAAATCAAGAGCTAACGTAGTTATTGCAAGAAATTTATTTCCGGTTCTAAGCACATTTGTAGTTCCGATATTGCCAGAGCCAACATTTCTAATATCTTTTTTTAGAAATATTCTAGTCAAAAGTAATCCAAATGGTATTGATCCCAAAAGGTACGAGTAAATTGCTACAATAATTAAATTTATATCCATTAGTTTGAATATGCTACTTCACCTTGAAGCAAAGTCATTCTCACTTTACCTTGTAATTTTCTATTTTCAATCGCAGTATTTTTTGATTTTGATTTAAGTTCTTCGGCTTTCACTACCCATGGTTTTTCTAGATCAAATATACAAATATCTGCGTCCGATCCTTTTTGAAGGGTACCTTTTTTTATTTTTAGTATCTTAGCAGGATTAATTGTTAAACATTTAATTATTTTCTCTAAAGGTAATGACTTATTATGGTAAAGCTCTAAAGATAGAGATAGCAATGTCTCTATACCAATCGAACCAGTGGCTGCTTGTGCAAACGGAAGCCTTTTACTCTCCTCATCTTCAGGTATGTGATCTGATACAATTACATCTATGAGATCATTTTTGACACCTTCTATTAATGAAAGCCTATCTTCTTCACTTCTAAGAGGAGGAGATAGTTTTAAAAAGGTTCTAAATTCTCCGATGTCATTTTGATTTAATGATAAATTATTTATAGAAACCCCTGTACTAAATTTTATTCCGTTAGATTTATTTTTTTTGATTACATTTAGAGAATTTTTCGAGGAAATTTGATTAATATGATATCTGCAAGGAAACTCACTTAATAAAGATAAGTCCCTTTCAATAATAATCTTTTCGGCAATATCAGAAACACCTTGCAAACCTAATCTTGTTGCTACTTCACTTTGATTAATACAAGAATTTTTAGCTAATTCATAATCCTCGGCATGCTGCATTATCAGAACATCAATGTCTGAGGCATAATTCATTATTCTAGACATCAATTCAGTATTTTGAATAGTTTTATTAACATCACTAAATCCAATAATTCCCCTTTCTTTTAACAAGCCAAATTCAGTCATTTGATTACCTTCCTTCTGCCTAGTAATCGAAGCACATGGAAAAAGATTTACCTTAGCTTTATCCCTGCCTCTTCTAATTATAAAGTCAACCATAGATACATTATCTATAATTGGCTTTGTATTTGGCATTGTTACAATTGAAGTCACTCCACCTGCTAAAGCTGCCTGGCTTAGTGTTCTAAAATTTTCTTTGTATTCAAAGCCAGGCTCTCCAACAAAAGCTTTCATATCAACTAATCCAGGAATAGCTACTAGGCCTTTCAAATCGATTTTTTCTGCTGATTTAGATGTACCTGATTTTTTTCCAATGGTATTTATTTTTCCTTTTTCATCGATAACTATATTTCCTATTTCATCCATCTTTTGAGATGGGTCGATAATTCTTACATTTGTCAAAATTTTTTCTTTCATTTATTTACAGTACAATTTTAAACATGCCATCCTGACAGCTACGCCTAATTCAACTTGCTCTTTCACCAGACTAACATTTATGTCATCTGCTAATTTAGTATCAATCTCAACACCTCTGTTCATTGGACCGGGGTGCATTAGTAAAGCATCTTTTTTTGCAAACTTTAGTTTTTCTGGCGTTAGTCCAAAAAATTCGTAATATTCTCTCTTTGATGGAAGAAAAGATCCCTGCATTCTTTCATTTTGTAATCTTAACATCATAACAATATCACAACCATCTAATCCTTTTTTCATATCGGTAAATGATTTTACACCTAAGTTATCTATTCCTTTAGGCATTAATGTTTTTGGTGCAATGACATTTACTTCTGCACCCAACATATTCATTAAATAAATATTAGACCTAGCAACTCTTGAATGAAGTATGTCTCCACATATTGCAATTTTTAATCCCTCGATGTTACCTTTTCTATTAATAATTGTTAAAGCATCAAGTAAGGCTTGCGTAGGATGCTCTCTCCTTCCATCACCTGCGTTGATGACTGTACAATTTACTTTCTGTGAAAGAAGATTCGGTGCACCCGAGTCTTGATGTCTTATAACAATTATGTCAGGATGCATGGCATTTAACGTCATGGCAGTGTCAATTAATGTTTCACCTTTTTTTAACGCAGAGTTACCCATATTCATCGTCATTACGTCCGCTCCTAGTCTTTTTCCAGCTAAATCAAATGAACTCTGTGTCCTTGTAGAAGGCTCAAAAAATAAGTTTATTTGAGTTTTTCCCCTTAGGACATCTAGTTTTTTAGAACTTCCTCTGTTTAATTTTATGAAGGATTTTGCTTCGGTTAAAATCTCTTTTGCCTCAAGAACTGATAAATTTTGAATACCTAATAGATGTTTGGGAGTGTTTTTAATAGCTGTAACTTTTTTTTCAGTTGCCATTAAAATCAACTCTATAGGCCTTTTACTATATTATATCAAGTATTTTTTTTATGATAATAATCTAGAATCCCTTGAAGTATAAATTGAGCAGAATTCTCGTCTAATTTCTTCACTTTTTTTGATGAATTAATTGCTAAATCATTAGATAGATTAAAGGCTCCCTGGCTAGATAGTCTCTCATCCCATAAAGTGATATTTTCTGTAATATCTTTTGAAAGATTTTTAGCAAGATCTTTAGCTGATTGTGAAGAAGGCCCTTCCGTTCCATCCATATTAATTGGATTACCTATGACTATCCCGTCTATGTCATATTCTTTGACAATTTTCTTAATTTGATCAACTAGGCCTCTATAATTTTCTTTAATAATCGTGGTGTATGGCGTAGCTACAATTTTATTTTCATCTGACAGAGCTATTCCTATTCTTTTGCCGCCAGGATCAATACCTATTAATCTTGATTTTTTCTTGGTTTTTTTAATAAATACATCAATATCGAGCATGAAATTTACCTAATTTGTGATAAAACACATTTAAATTAACTTATTGCACAAATGTCCTTAGATAAAGAGAAAATTAAACATGTAGCTAAATTAGCTCGAATTTCAGTTGATGAAGCTAAAGTAGACAGCTTAACCAAAGATTTAAACTCAATTTTCAAGTTTATTGAACAATTAAATGAACTGAATACTGATAAAGTTAAACCATTAACATCGATTTTAAACCAGTCATTGAGATCAAGGAAAGACGAAATTAGTGATGGCAAGATAAGAGAAAAAATTCTTAAAAATTCTCCAAAAAAAAATGAGGAGTTTTTTGTAGTTCCAAAGGTGGTTGAGTAATGAGCAATATAACTAATCAAAGTTTAAGTAAAATTTTGGAAAGTATAAAGTCTAAGAAGATATCCTCATTAGAACTTACACAAGCATATATAAAGAACATTGAAAATGCAAAAAAACTTAATGCTTTTGTAACTACAACTTTTGATCAAGCTTTAGAAAATGCAAAAAAATTTGATAATAAACCAAATAACGAACAACTTCTTAGCGGGGTACCTTTAGCTGTAAAAGATTTATTTTGTACTGAAAATATAAAAACTACGGCTGGAAGTAATATTTTAAATAATTTTGTTCCTTCATATGAGTCTACTGTAACAAAAAATTTATGGAACAATGGAGCTTTTTTACTTGGGAAATTAAATTGTGATGAATTTGCTATGGGTTCTTCGAATGAGACAAGTTTTTTTGGAAACGTTATTAATCCTATCGGAGATCATCTAGTTCCAGGCGGTTCTTCAGGAGGATCCTCTTCTGCTTTAGCGGCTGATCTTACTCCTGCAACAATTGGAACAGATACAGGCGGGTCTATTAGACAGCCTGCATCATTTACTGGCACTGTAGGTCTTAAGCCAACTTACGGTCTTTGTTCGAGGTGGGGTATCGTTGCTTTTGCTTCTTCATTAGATCAAGCAGGGCCAATGACTAAAACAGTAAATGATTGCTCAATTATGCTTGAAGCAATGTCTGGTTTTGATGAAAAAGACTCAACTTCAATTAATAAAAAAAAAGAAACATACTCAAAAAATTTAAAAGATAATATCAAAGGATTGAAAATTGGTATCCCTAAAGAGTATCGAGTAGATAATATGCCAAAGGAAATTGATGAACTTTGGGAAAAAGGAAAAAAAATATTAAAAGATTTAGGTGCTCAGTTAATTGATATTTCGTTGCCCCACACCAAGTATGCTTTGCCTACTTACTATATCGTTGCTCCCGCAGAAGCTTCATCAAATTTAGCAAGATATGATGGCGTAAGATATGGTTACAGATCACAAAAAGGAAAAGATTTAATTGAAATGTATGAAAACACTAGATCAGAAGGATTTGGTGATGAAGTAAAGAGAAGAATACTAATAGGGACTTATGTTTTATCTTCTGGTTATTACGATGCCTATTATTTAAAAGCCCAAAAAGTAAGACAATTAATAAAAAAAGATTTTGATGACAGTTTTACTAAAGTTGATGCTATTTTAACACCTTCAACACCAAGCTCAGCATTTAAGATAGGAGAAAAAACTAATGATCCTGTATCAATGTATCTAAATGATATTTTTACTGTGCCTGTAAATTTAGCTGGATTACCAGCCTTATCTCTACCTGCTGGATCAGACAAGAAAGGTTATCCACTTGGGTTACAATTGATAGGCAAAGCTTTAGATGAACAAAAAATACTTAATATTGGTTATGCATTCGAAAAAAATTGTGGTTATAAAAATGAAGTTAAAAAGTGGTGGTCATGAGCAAAGAAAAATTTGATTATTTTATTAATGGTGAAAAAGGTAAGTACGAAGTAGTTATAGGTTTAGAAGTTCATGCTCAAGTACTTTCTAATTCAAAACTTTTTTCAGGCTCCTCAACTAAATTTGGAGCTGATCCTAATAAACAAGTAAGTTTAATTGACTCTGCTTTTCCTGGAATGCTACCAGTTATCAATGAGGAGTGTGTGAAACAAGCTGTAAGAACAGGCTTAGGTTTAAATGCAAAAATAAATAATTATTCGGTTTTTGATAGAAAAAATTATTTTTATGCAGATCTTCCGCAGGGGTACCAGATCTCCCAATATAAAAATCCTATTGTTGGTGAAGGAAAGGTTTTATTAGATATGCCTTATGGTTCAAAAGAAATAGGTATTGAAAGACTTCATTTGGAACAAGACGCAGGAAAAAGTATCCATGATATGGATCCCTCAAGTACTTACGTTGATTTAAATCGTTCTGGAATTGCTTTAATGGAAATCGTTAGTAAACCCGACCTTCGTTCGCCCGATGAAGTAAATGCTTACATAAAAAAATTAAGAAGCATTATGAGATATTTGGGTACATGTGATGGCAATATGCAAGAAGGGTCATTAAGAGCAGATGTAAACGTATCAGTAAGAAGGGCGGGTGATAAAAAATTTGGTACAAGATGTGAAATCAAAAATGTAAATTCAATTAAATTTATGCAAATGGCGATTGAATATGAGGCTAATAGACAGGTTGAGTTGCTAGAGGAAGGAAAACAAATAGATCAAGAAACAAGATTGTTTGATACAAAAAAAAATGAAACAAGATCAATGAGATCAAAAGAAGATGCTCACGACTATAGATACTTTCCTGATCCTGATCTTTTACCATTAAAACTTGAACAAAAGTTAATTGAAGATTTAAAAAAATCTTTGCCTGAGTTGCCAGATAATAAGAAGGAGAGATTTATTCAAGAATACGGTCTTAACTCATATGAAGCAAACGTATTAGTTTCTGAAAAAGAAATCTCTGACTATTATGAGGAAGTTGCAAAATTATCTGACAAAAAACTTGCAGCTACATGGATGATGGGTGAGTTATTTGCAATGCTAAACAATAAAGGACTTAATATTTCAAACTCACCAATTTCTGCAAAAAATTTTGCTGAGCTAGTACAATCAATTAAATCTGGAGAGATTTCAGGAAGAATAGCAAAAGAAGTTTTCGAAATTATGGTTGAAAGCGGTGATAATCCAAAAAAAATTATAGAGTCAAAAGGGATGAAACAACAAAGCGATCCTAAAGAATTAGAAAAAATAATAAATGAAATACTATTAAAAAATAAAGATAAAGTTGATCAATATAAAGCTGGAAAAGAGAAATTATTTGGTTTTTTTGTTGGACAGGTTATGAAATTATCTGGCGGGAAAGCAAACCCTCAATTGACAAATGAAATTCTAAAAAAGCTTTTAAAAGGCTAATTATGCCTAAAAAATTAGATTTAACTGAAAATCTTGAAAAATACATTATTGATCATTCAGAGCCTTTGACTGATGTTCAGAAAGAAATAATTCAATACAATACAAGTCTTGGTGATCAACAAAGATTGCAGATTTCAGTTTCTCAAGCACAATTTCTACAAACACTAATTAAAATCTCTAATATTAAAAAGATTTTAGAAATAGGTAGTTTTACAGGTTTTAGTGCTTTATCTATGGCCTTAGCCCTTCCATCTGATGGTCTTCTAATCAGCTTAGATAAAAGTTCTGAATTCAGTATGAAAGCACAGTCATTTTATAAAAAAGCAAATGAAAAAAAAATAAAGCAAATTATAAAACCTGCTATTGAAAGTTTGGATGAATTGAGAGACTCAAGTCAAAGATTTGATTTAATTTTTATAGACGCTGATAAAGAAAATTACTTTAATTATTATAAAACATGTTTAGAACTTATTAATAAAAAAGGCCTAATAGTTATAGATAATGTATTATGGCACGGAGAAGTTATAGACGACACGAAAAATGATAAATTTACAAATATTATAAGAGAATTCAATACACTCATTAAGAAAGATAGTAGAGTTGTAAAGAATATTATTCCAATAGGTGACGGACTTACAATTTGTATTAAAAAATAATGTATTCAATTTTTGGTTTTTATAAGTTTAAAAAGATTAAATTTTTGAAAAAATATAAATCTTTATTTCAAAAAGAAATTTTTAAAAACAATGTAAGGGGCACAATAATTTTATCAGCAGAGGGTATAAATGGAACAATTGCAGGCAAAAAAGATGATATAAGTAAAATAATAAAGATTATAAAAAGAGAATTTCGGTTGAAGGATTTTGATAGTAAGAATATTTCTAAGAGTCTTTTTCAACCATTTCACAAAGGTAAAATAAAAATCAAAAATGAAGTTGTTCCATTGGGTTTAAAAATAAACCCAAAGAATAAAAAACTTAATAGATATGTTTCAGGAAAGTCATGGAATAAACTTATTTCAAATAAAGAAACTTTAGTTATAGATGCTAGAAAACCATTTGAATATGATGTGGGCACCTTTAAAAATTCTATAAATCCAAATATTCAAAACTTTAGAGATTTTCCAAAATATCTAAAAAAAGTTGATAAAGCCAAACCTGTAGCAATGTTTTGTACTGGGGGAATTAGATGCGAAAAGGCCTCCATATTTTTAAAAAGAAAAGGTTTTAAAAATGTTTTTCAATTAAAAGGTGGAATACTTAACTATTTGAAAAAAACTGAGAGGAAAGACAGTCTATGGAAAGGAGAATGCTTTGTTTTCGATAATAGAGTATCTCTTAAACACAAATTAAAACAGGGAACCTACTCTGTATGTGGTGGATGTCGGATGACTTTTTCAATAAAAGATAAAAAATCTTACAAATATGAAGAGGGTGTTTCGTGCCCAAGGTGTTATGACACACGCTCAAATTCACAAAAAACAAGATTTCGTATGAGGCAAAATCAAATTAATCTTGCTAAAAAAGCTGGAAGAAAGCATAAATTTCAAAGAGAATTTTAATTATGGATTTGACTAAAGGTTCAATTTGGCAACTCTTAAGAAAAGTGACCATACCTGCAAGCACAGGATCACTATTTCAAACTTTTTATAATCTAGTCGATACTTATTTTGCAGGCAGAATTTCACCAGAGGCGTTAGCAGCGATTGCAAAATCATGGCCAATATACTTCATAGCAATCGCTGTTGCAGTCGGTATTGGAGCCGGAACTACAGCTCTAATCAGTAATTCAATTGGAGCCAAAGAAGATAGAAAAGCTTCAATGTACGTTGCTCAGTCAATAGTATTAGCAATCGTAATTTCAATTTTTGTAACTTTATTTGGCTTAAATTTTTCTGATGAACTCTTAAGAATTATGGGCTCTACTGAAGAAAGTATAATCTTAACACGCGAATATTTAGATATTATTTTTTTTGGAGCTATCATTGTATTAGTTCAATTATCTTTGAACGGAACTTTAAATGCCCAAGGTGATACAAAAAGTTATAGAAATGTTTTAATTTTTACCTTTTTCTTAAATATTTTTTTAAATCCATTATTTATTTTTGGTTATGGATTTATACCAGCATTTGGAATTGCTGGTTTAGCTATCGCTACGCTAGTTTCTCAGTGTATTGGCTTAATATATTTAGCTAACAAAGTTTATTGCTGTAAATTAAAAAAATTCCTTTATCTAGAATGTTTCAAACCAAAAATTGAGTACTTAAGCTCGCTCTTCAAACAATCAGTGCCAATAATGTTTACTATGTTGATGATAATGTTTGGAGTATTCAATATTTTCTATTTTGTTGGTCAGTTTGGAGAATTAGCTACAGCGGGTTATGGTACTGCTGTAAGAATAGAACAAGTTTTATTGTTACCAGTCATTGGGTTAAATACTGCTGTTTTATCAATTGCAGGACAAAATTTTGGGGCAAAAATGTACTTTAGAGTAAAAGAAGTATATGGAAAAGCTCTGATGTTTGGTTCAGGATTTATGGTATTAGCAGGTATATTTGTTTATCTAACTTCAGAAATTATAATCTCTTTTTTTACTAATGATTTAGAAGTAATCCGAAGAGGAGCACTTTACTTGCAGGTAGCAGCTTTAATTGGGCCCGTATATCCAGTTTTCTTTATTACCTCTGCTTTATTCCAGGCACTCAAAAGACCAATTTTTAGTTTGTACATGACAATTCTAAGACTAACATTAATACCATTTATGTCGTTATGGTATGTAATAAATATTAGAAATGGTGAATATCAAGATATTTTCTATACAATTTTAGTAACAAATTGGATGATGGGATTAGTTGTATTAACTTTCGTACCATTTTTTTTAAAAAGAGTATTTAGAATTTCTTTGAGAAAATTATTTGTATTCTAGCTTATTCTCTAATTTTCTTACAAAATATGATACTACCAGGATTAGCACTAGGTATTCTAGAATTAAAAAAGTATAAATTTCTAAGGGCCTATAAGTTGTGGTGACCAGCTCATTTGCTTTTCTTGTTAAATCTCCTATCCCTATAATTGATACTAGAGAGGACATTTTTAAAACATAAACAAATTGGTTTCCCATGGCTGGTAGCACAACTTTAATCGCTTGAGGAAGAATTACTAATCTCATCTTTCTCCAGAAATCCATTCCTAATGACTCAGATACTTCATGTTGACCTTTTGAAATTGAATTAATTCCAGCTCTAAAAATTTCTGCTTGAAACGCACTCTCACTAATGGTCAACGCTATTATTCCAGAAACAAATGGCGAGAAACTTAATCCAATCATGATTGGAAGGCCATAATAAATCCAAAGAATTAAAACTAATAAAGGGATGGCTCTAACAATTTCTACATATGTTATGTTAAAATATGTTAAGAATTTATTATTTGATAATGAAGGTAGAGCAACTATCAAACCAATAATCATTGCTAAAATTATTGAAACTACTGAAATATAAATAGTAGTTGTAATTCCGCTAATTAAAAATTTTAGATTAGTTAAACCATCTATATTATCTGGGCTTAATATATACCAACCCCATTCATAGTTTGAACTACATCCTTGAAGTAAAAATAGAATAGAAATTATTTTTAAAAATTTCACGAATGGACTATATTTGTAAATGGAAGGTATTGAAACTTAAATTATAAGCTTTTTAGATCGTACTTTGCTAGTAAAGATTTAAAAAATCCAGATGCCTGTTTCTCTTTAATCCAATTACTTACATAATCATTCCAAACATTGTCTCCTTTTGGAACCATCATAGCTAAAAATGCTGGATTTTTTCCTCCATCAGGAACTATAGCTAATTGAGGATATTTAATAACTAGTTTATTTGCTTCTGTTGAACTTGTAATATTTCCGTCAGCTCTTCCTGCTAAAACTTCTTGGAAATCTCTTGCAGGGGCTTCAACTGATTGAAGTTTTGATTTTGGAAAAAATTCTTTTGCTTTTTCTTCCTGAGATGTACCTAGTGTTGTAGCTATTGTTACATTACTACTGTTCAAAGACTTCCAAGTTGAAAACTTTTTTAAATTCTTTTTTAAAACTAGTGGTACTGTTGCATACTTGTAATATGTAGCTGTGAACCCAGCTACTTCTGCTCTTTTTGGTGTTTTGGTTACACTTGTCGATATATCGTATCTATCAGCTGTTATTCCCGCAACAATAGTTTTCCATTCCGCGGGCACAAATTTCACTTTTACGCCCAAATCTTTGGCTAGCTCATTCATCACATCAATATCAAATCCTTTGTACTTGTTTGTTTTTGGATCTTTCATTGACATTGGATCCCAGTCTCCCGTCGTACCAACTCTTAGCTCACCACTTTTTTTGATTGAGTCTAGCTTAGACGCTGCTTGAGCACTTGTTGTTATAAGTAATACTAATAATATTGAGAATATTTTTTTAATCACTTCTTGTTATTAGCCAATCTCTCTCTTTTTTTCGATTTGCAATTTGACCCACTTTAATAATCTTTTGAAAAGGGGTTGACTGAAAGGCAGTTTATCAGCTATAAAGAACAAAATAAGAACATTTATGAAGTTAACAATACCTTATTATTTGCACAAAGTAGGAGCTGGTTTTCCTTCTCCGGCAACAGATTATATTGAGGACGATATAGATCTAAACTCTCATCTCATAACAAATGCACCAGCTACTTTCATCATTAGAGTACAAGGTAAATCTATGACTAATGTGGGCATATATGACGGCGATCTATTAATAGTGGATAAAAGTTTAAATCCAAAAAATTTCTCCACTGTAATAGCAAATATCAACGAAGAACTTGTAGTCAAAACTCTGGTTAAAAGTAAGGGCAACAACTACTTAACATCAGGTTCAAAAAACACATCAGATCGAATTAATTTAACAGATAATCCAGAAATAATAATTTGGGGAGTAGTAACATATGTCATACACAAACAGCAGTAGAAAAAAAATTGCATTAATTGACTGTAATTCATTTTATGTTTCTTGCGAAAGATTATTTAATCCTAAAATACAAAATATACCAGTCGTAGTGCTATCTAATAATGATGGATGTGTAATATCAAGATCTACTGAAGCAAAAAAACTTGGAATAAGAATGGGAGAACCATATTTTAAAGTTAAAGATTTAGTTAAAAAGAATAACGTTCAGATATTCTCTTCAAACTATGCATTATATGGAGATCTTTCTAGACGAGTGATGAAAGTTTTAAAAGGTTTTACTGATAAAATTGAAATCTATTCTATAGATGAAGCATTTTTAGATTTATCGCATATCAAAGATGAACAAGTTGAAGAATATGGAAAACAAATAAGAGAAAGAGTTTTGAAATGGACGGGAATACCAACAAGTGTAGGAATTTCAAGTACAAAAACTTTAAGTAAAGTTGCCAATCATATAGCTAAAAAAAATAAAGCAGGAGTGATATTTCTAAAAGAAAATATTGATAACATACTAAAAAATTTTGATATTGCAGATGTATGGGGAGTTGGAAGACAGTTATCAAAACTATACATTAAAAACGGAATAGACAATGCTTATAAACTAAAAAATATTTCAAACACATGGGTTAAGAAAAGTACTAATGTTTTAGGTGCTAAAACAGTAATGGAGTTAAGAGGAATTCCTTGTATAGATTTAGAAACTGAGGAAACAAAAAGGAAAAGCTGTTGTGTATCAAGATCGTTCGGAAAAAAAGTTGAGAGTTTAGATAAATTAAAAGAGTCTATAACTACTCATTGTTTAAATGCAGCAGAAAAAATAAGAACAGATAAACAAACTACGAGAGCTGTCACTATATTTATAAGAACAAGTCCATTTGATAAAAATAGAAAATACTATTCAAATTCTATTACTATTGAATTGCCGGTAGCAACTAATAACAGTATTGAACTTGTAAAAACTGCAATTAGCGGATTGGGAAGGATTTATAAATATGGTTATTTCTATCAAAAAGCTGGAGTTATTTTATCGAAGCTTAGAGACACTTCTGAAAAAGAGCTAAATTTATTAGCACCAATTTTAGAGAATAAATCTCAGCCATTAATGAGAGCAATCGATTTTACCAATGCAAAATATGGACGAAATGCAATCAGTATAGCTCAAGCTGGTATAAGTAATGATTGGAAAATGAGAAGAGAACACTCATCTAGAATAGATACTGCTTCATTTGACTTCTTGCCTAAAATAAATATATAATTTGTATAAGGGGTGTCATAAAGACTGAGATCATACCCAAAGAACCTGACCGGTAATTCAGTGAGGGATAAATGAAAGATATATACCTATCAACACAAACAACGCTAATTATTACACTAGTGGTAGGAATTTTTTTTATCGCTTTAGGTTATATAAATTTAAAAAAAACTTCAGACAGTAAAAACCATATAATTGGTGATAGAAATGAAAGTATTTTTTCTTTAACAACGAGTTTATCAGCATCTGCTTTAGGAGCTTGGATATTATTTGGACCAGCTTCAGCAGCTACCTGGGGAGGAATAGGCGCAGTAATTGGATATGCGTTAGGCACCGCTGCACCTATGTTATTTTTATTAAATTTTGGACCAAAAATAAGGAGAGAGTTTCCTAACGGGATGTCTTTAACTGAGTTTATAAAAAGAAGATTTGGGACTGGAATTTTAAAGATAATGTTAATTTTAATTCTATTTTATTTAACAATTTTTTTGATAGCAGAAGTCACAGCAATAGCTTTTTTATTAAATTTAATCTCAAAAACACCTTTATGGATAACATCTGGACTAACTTTAATCATATGTCTTTTATATGTATTAAGAGGCGGATTTAAACTCTCGATTATTACAGATAAATATCAATTTATAATAGTTTTAAGCATAATATTATTTTCTATATTTTTAATTTTAGGAAATTTAGAAATAAATAGTTATGAACTAATTAAAAAAAATTCTGCAAAACTTATAAGTAAAAATTATATTCCAAATTACACTGCCGGATTAACATTTTTTATTGCTGTAGCAGCAACAAACTTATTTCACCAGGGTAATTGGCAACGTGTCTTTGCTGCAAAAAATAACTTTGTTTTAAAAAAAAGTTTAATTTACTCATCAATTATATCTTTTTTGATTGTTTTTTGGATGGGCTATACAGGTCTTATATCCTTTTCACTTGACCCTAAAATAAAACCTGATTTAGCTTTTTTTAAATTAATATTATTAAATGATAATGTTTTAATAATTGTTTCTATTTTAGTTTTAGCCCTAGCTTTAACATTAAGTACTATTGATACATTAATTAACGCTATTTCAAGTCTTATAATTATTGATGGAAAAGAAATTAATAAATTTTTAAGTGGTAGAGAAATAAAAGATAAAAGCAATAAATTAATTTTATTATTATGCGTGATTGTTTTTGTTTTTGCTTCTAAAGGCTACAGCATTTTATATTTATTCTTATTTGCAGATCTTCTATGTTGTGCAGCAGTTGTAACGATATTCTACGGTTTTTTTAAGAAAAAAATTAATACTAGATTATCATTATTCTCAATAATTTTAGGTTTAAGCTCAGGGTTATTATTTTTTCCAAGTCAAAATTTCCAATCAAGTTTATTAGTAGGTAATATTATGTCTGTAGAAAATTTTAGTCCGATAATCTTATCAAATTTACTATTCATTTCATTTATTGTATCAATAATTGTGCCACTTGTTATAATTACGATTTACTCTTTACGTAATTCATTAAGATAAATAGATACGGCTATCCAAATTATTACGAAACCAAAAAACTTTTCCAAGGTTAGAATCTCATCAAAATATGTTATTCCCAAAAGAAATTGAGATGTTGGAGTTAAAAATAAAATCATACTTGCTGGACCGATTCCAATTATTTTAAAACCTAAAGTATATAAAAAGAGAGGCACCAAAGTCATGAATCCAGACCAAAATAAATAAAAAGATAAAAGAGGTTCTTCATATGAAAAAACATTTAGGTTTAGATTTATTAGATAAATAAACAATACAATTGCTATAGGAGAAATTAATAATGTCTCAATTAGTAGACCTATATCTGATGAGACTTTAATTTTTTTTCTTATTAATCCGTAAATACTAAAGGTTATTGCAACAGTTAAACCAATCCACGGTAATTCACCTAACTTTAGTAAAAAGTAAAATAAGGAAATTACAACTAGTACAACAGCTATAAATTGATTTCTATTAAGTTTTTCTTTCAAAAATACTCTTCCTAAAAAGACACTTATTATTGGGTAAATATAATAGCCTAAACTTGAATCTAATAATCTATTTACACTGACGGCATAAAGCCAGGTTCCCCAATTTATACTTACCAATAAACCTGATACAAAAAGTAATAATTGATTTTTTTTCTTTTTGAAAATTTTAATAAATTCAGGCCATTTTTTATAAACACTTGTTGTAAGGATTAAAAGAACTGCAGTCCAAATAGTTCTGTGAACAGTTAATTCAATAAATGATGCAAAAGATACAAATTTGAAAAAAATCGTTCCCACAACACCCCACCAAAGAGATGCAAAAGCAGCATAAAAAATTCCTGATAACTGTTTTTGTTGCATTACAAAGTTGGTGCAATATAAGTTAAATTTCTTTATAAAGATACGTAAAGCTTGTGGTGAGATGGGTGAGTTGGTTTAAACCAGGAGTTTGCTAAACTTCCGTAGTATTTAACTATGCTACCGAGGGTTCGAATCCCTCTCTCACCGCCAATTAGTTAAAATAACTATCTATTTGTACTGGTTCTTTTCTTAGAATATATTTGTAAACATTAATATTTTCTAGAACTCGTTGAACGTAATTTCTAGTTTCTTCAAATCTAATTTGTTCAATCCAATTTATATAAGAAATTTGACCTCTAGAAGGGTCTCCATTTACTCTCCTCCAAGTTTTTACTCTATTTGGACCTGCATTGTACGCGGCAATAGCAAACGGGAAAACACCATTATAATCATTAAGCAGTCCATTAAAATAATATGAACCAAGTTTAATGTTGTATTCTGGATCTGTTGTTAGTCGACTAATACTATAAGGTAGTTTTGCTTGTTTAGCCACGATCTTAGCAGTGTACTTCATTAACTGCATCATACCTCTAGCTCCAGCCCAACTATTTGCTTTTCTGTCAAATTCACTTTCTTGTCTGATTATTGCAAGAACAATTTCTTGTTTAGGCATCTGTTTATTATTTACAACTTTAGGAGTAGCAATAATTGGATAATTATATTTATTAAAAAATCTTTTTTCATAGGATGCTTTTTTTGATATTTGAATTGCAAAATCGTATCTTTCAACAGATGTAGATAACTCTGCTGCTAAAACTTCACTACCTTTCTCAATATTAAGTTCAGCCAAATGTTTAAGAATATCTTTAGCATATTGGCTTGCATCAAGTTCATGTAATAGAATAATATGTTTAATAAGTTTATTTTTTTTAAACTCTTTTTCGTAATCCTTATCAAAATTACTTTCGTCTCTTAATTCAAAATTCCCACCAGGATTAACCTTGTTGAAAGCAAGTTGTCCATAATAAGTCATTGGAAATTTTGCTGCCTCTGAAAAAAATTTATTAGCAGTTTCCTTTTCATTTAATTTTTCATATGACTCTCCTAACCAATATGCTCCTCTAGCTAAGCTTATCGGATAGCCGACATTATTGTAAAAATTTTGAAAATGATTAATTGCATATTCAGGAGATTTTAAAAAAGTTAAAGCTATCCAACCAGATAGCCATTCAGCCTCTGCAAAGGACGGACCAGATGATAGGGAGTGTTCACTAGCTACTTTGTATGCTGTCTTATATCTTTTTTTGTAAATTAAACTTCTTGTAACACTCTCTCTCTGTTCCCACCATTTATCCGGTCTAACCATTTGTGTCTCAGTTTTATTCGCGTTTTGATATAAAATTTCTAAAGATCCGTCTAATCGTCCTCTGCGGTTTCTCCATCTCAATCTATCAAATTCTAAACCAGGATCTTTTTTTAAATATTGAGGCACCTTTGCTATCGCATTGTCTACACCGTAAGAGTTACTCATTAAAATTTGTCTTGCATTATAAAGAGCTCTTTGATCTGTAGGCAAGTACTTAAGCATTCTTTTTAGATCCCAATATTTCCTTTCCCATGCTAAATAATCAGCTCTTTTTACATGATCATCTGAAGAGATAAATCTTTTAAATTTAGCTCTGTAATAACCCAAATCATTTTTTCTTATCTCAGCAGTGATCCATCCTTCTTTGACTAATTCTTTGACTTCTTCTAGTTTGCCTTGTTCTAGATAGGCCTCAGCTAATTTAATTTTACCTAATCCACCTAAGGGAGGATATTTTTCAAACCAATTAATTATTGATGTAGGTGAATTATTTCTTAAATATATTTTTTCTTCTGCTAAATATCTTATTCTGTTGATTCTTGGATAATAGTCATTTTGTTCTATAAATTTTTTATATTCACTAAATGATGCTCCATTTCTAGTAGTTTTAAGATGCATCCAAGTAATTAATTTTCTGAACTCAATATCTTTAACCTTTTGGGCACTTTTTAAAGCACTATTCCATTTTTTTTGTTTAATAAAATCAATTGTTTCTTTTGCTCTCTCAAAATCTTTTTTATTAAGCAC